>NZ_KV812859.1:133579-136164 GCF_001813525.1 Streptococcus sp. HMSC065C01
AACAGTTTGGGAAACTGTTTTAGCCTGAGCCTGGAAATTAAAGAGCGAGGGGGTTCAAAACGAATTGAACACGGGCTGCGGATTGTGTCAAAATAAGAAGTTCTCCTAGAATCGAAAGATTCTGCGTCAAACTTCCTATTTTGACTTTATCCGCAGACGCCCTTTGTATCGTAATTTAGTCATGGAACTTCATAGAAGTTCGCTGACGTCCGTACTCACCTAAGGAAAGGTTCTAAGATGATGGTGTCTTCAATCTGAATCCACCGTTTGGTGGATTTTTTTTACATTTTTCTTAGGCGAGCCACCCGCTCAGCAATGGGTGGGTGGGTATAAAAGAGTTTTTGCAATCCGGATTCTTTTTTTGGATCGTTGATAAAAAGAGCACTGCTCGCATCATCGACATGTCGTTGCATGGGTTCGCTATTGTCTAGTTTTAACAAAGCATTGATCATCCCTTGAGGATTCCGCGTCAATTCAACACTTGAAGCATCTGCTAGGAACTCCCGTTGACGAGAAATGGCTAACTGGACCAAGGTCGCTGCTAATGGCGCTAAAACGATGGCAAGCAAGGAAAGGATCAACATAACAATCTCCAAACCACCGCTACCTTCTCGATCATCGTCCCGGCTACGGCCACCGCCCCACCACATCATCCGACCACCAATGCTAGAAAGCATGGTGATGGCACTAGCAAGGGCAACCGCAATCGTAGAGATGCGAATATCGTAATTGCGAATATGGCTGACTTCGTGTCCGATGACTCCCTCCAATTCCTCACGGTTCATCACAGCAAGAAGACCTGTCGTTGCTGCAACAGCAGCATTTTGAGGATTAGACCCTGTCGCAAATGCATTCATAGAAGGATCATCTACAATATAGACCCGAGGCATGGGGATCTGGGCTACCATAGCCATATCTTGTACAATATGGTAGAGTTGAGGGGCTTGCTCTTCCGTTACCTCACGCGCCCCATTCATCCGCATGACAACTTCGGTGGATTGAAAAATCATGCTAAAGGCATAGATACCCCCAATAATCAAAGATAGGATGACGCCCCCAAGGGAGGAGCCTAACCAGAGGTAACCAACGGCTGCTCCGATAAGAGCTAAGAGTATGAAAAAAGCAATAAGGAGAATCCAGGTTCTCCTTTTATTGCTTGCAATTTGGTCAAAAAGCATATTAGTCTCCTAATCCGCTAAAATCCACCTTTGGTACAGCTTTTTCTTCTTCAGGCACTTGAAGGAATTCGGCTTGTCTGAAGCCAAACATTCCAGCAATTACGTTTGTTGGGAAAGTTTCCAATTTCACATTGTAATTGCTTGTGACACTGTTGTACAATTGACGGGCATAAGAAATTTTGTTTTCTGTATTGGTCAATTCTTCTTGCAATTGCATGAAGTTGGTGTTAGCCTTCAAGTCTGGGTAGTTTTCAGCAACCGCAAAAATGCCTGCCACTTGACGTGAAAGAGCATCACTGGCTGCCATCGCTTCTGCAGGTGAAGTAGCTTGAGCCACTTGTTGGCGAAGTTGAGTCACTTTTGCTAGTGTATCTCCTTCGTACTTGGCATAGCCTTTAACGGTTTCGATCAAGTTTGGAATCAAGTCATTTCGACGTTTCAATTGCACATCAATTTGACTCCAAGCTTCGCGAGTCTGCATGCGGCTTTTCACCAAACCGTTGTAAACTCCTACTACAATCAACACAAGGACCACAATGATCCCAAGAATAATCCAAATCATTTTATTGAATTCCTTTCATTTCTTTCTACCAGTATATCAAATTTCCCTTATTTTGTGGTAAAATAAAAGCATGAAACCAGAAGAATTTTATGTCCGTTTAGCCGACCTCGGCTTTCCATTAACTGATCGTCAAAAAGAGCAATACGAACGGTATTTTGAGCTCCTCGTGGAATGGAATGAAAAGATTAATCTCACCGCCATCACCGAAAAAGACGAAGTCTATCTCAAGCATTTTTATGATTCGATCGCACCCATTTTACAGGGCCTGATCGAAAACCAACCCATCCGTCTCCTGGATATCGGAGCTGGCGCTGGCTTTCCCAGCCTACCCATGAAGATCCTTTTCCCTGAGCTGGATGTGACCATCATTGATTCCCTTAATAAGCGGATCAATTTTCTCCACTTGCTGGCTGAAGAGTTGGGTTTGCGCGGAGTTCATTTCTACCATGGACGTGCGGAGGACTTTGCGCAAGACAAGGCCTTTCGTGCCCAATTTGATATCGTAACTGCCCGCGCTGTTGCCCGCATGCAGGTCCTCTCTGAACTGACCATTCCTTACCTGAAAGTAGGAGGACGTCTTCTTGCTCTCAAGGCTAGCAATGCTCCAGAAGAGTTGGAAGAAGCCAAAAACGCCCTCAACCTGCTCTTTAGTAAGGTTGGAGACAATCTACAGTATGAATTGCCAAATGGGGATCCACGCTATATCACTGTTGTCGAAAAGAAAAAAGAAACCCCTAATAAATATCCAAGAAAAGCAGGCATGCCCAATAAGCGGCCATTGTAGTAAGATACAAAGGGCCAAGCGGATAAAGTCAAATAAGAGGCTGGGACAAAAGTCCTAGCCT
>NZ_KV812859.1:136264-158662 GCF_001813525.1 Streptococcus sp. HMSC065C01
TTACCGATTTCTGTCCCACTCTCTTTTTTATTTTTGTTTCAATTCTGTTCGCAGGGCTTCTTGTTGCTCTTTTGTCAGATGAACGCCCTTACTTGCAACAATCTGGCTAGAGACTTTGTTAGCAAATCTTAAGGCTTGCGTCATATCTAAACCTTCTAAACGAGCGGATATAAAGGCTCCCACATGGCTATCTCCAGCACCTACTGTATCGACAACTTCTGTTGGAAAACCGTCTGCTTCATACCAGTTGCCATCATAGGCAACCGCTCCGTTTTCACCCAAGGTGACAATGACTAATTGTCCCGTTCTCTGATACAAGTGTTCGATGGCTGGCTGGATCTCTCTACACCCTGAAAAAGCCAGTGCTTCAGCTTCATTAACATGGAGAATTGGATGCAGATCATAAATTGCTTCCAGTCGATCCTTTGGAATCAAGAGTCCGCGTGGCCCTGGTGCAAAAATCACCTGACCTTCTAGTTGCGAAACAGACTGGACCAATGCAAGACCGGTTGGCTCCTCGACTTCAAGGCCACATAAGTAGATGTAATCAAACCGATCTGTCTCGAGCTCTTTTAGCCACTCTGCTTGAAAGCTGTACTCCACTCCGTGATCCGATAAGAAGGTCCTCTCACCATCAGACTCTACAAAGCAGTAACAGCAACCATTGTCCCCTTCTAATGAGATGTTAGAGGAAATCCCTAATTGTTTCAACTCTCTCCGAATAAAATCACCATACATCCCAGAACCGACTGGCGAGACAAACTGGTAGGGTTGCGACAAAAAATGAAGGATATTAACGACATTAAAGGCACAACCTCCCACAGACCATTGCTGGTGATCAATATGGGCATCTCCTTCACGACTCGGCAAACGATCCAAGTAAATCATCACATCACAAACTGTAGAACCAATAATTAAGGCAGCTGTCATCTTTTTCTCCTTACTTTGCCTTCTATTATACCAGAGGAAAGATAAAAAACAACCAACCCCATGTGGAGTGGTTGCTTCTCTTTTTAGTCACGATAAACAGGTTGAGGGCCAAAGGTTTGGGAAACCGGCATGATTTCAATCCGATTGACATTGACATGCTTGGGCTGTTGGATCAACCAAGCTACGGTGTTGGCAATGTCTTCCGGCTGAATGGCATGGGCACCTCGATAGAGGGCTTCTACCCGTTTCTCGTCTCCTTTAAAGCGAACAGAAGAGAATTCTGTCCCTTCACAAAGACCGGGTTCAATATTGCTGACACGAATCTTCTTGCCAGCTAGATCAGCCCGAAGATTGAGGGAGAATTGCTTGACAAAAGCCTTGGATGCCCCGTAAACATTGGCCCCTGGATAAGGCACAGTTCCTGCTGTAGAGCCCAAATTGATAATATAGCCATCATTTCGTTCCACCATCTGGGGCAAGATTTTCCTTGTCAGATAGGTCAAACCAACAATATTGGTCTGAATCATGGTCAGCCAGTCTGCGACCTCTGCTTCATAAGCTGGGGCGAGGCCTAGAGCCAAGCCAGCATTATTGACCAAAACATCCACTTTCTCCCAATCTTTTGGCAAACTGGCAAGTGCATGATCTACCTGAGAAAGATCCGTCACATCCATTTGCAGGGGATAAAAGGCTTCTCCCAGCTCTTCTTGAAGTGCCTGTAATTTATCGATGCGTCTAGCTGATCCGATCACACGGTATCCATCTGCTACTAAGCGACGGCAAATCGCTTGACCAAAACCAGCTGAAGCTCCTGTTACTAAAATCGTTTCTGACATGTCATTACCTCCATGGATTGTAAAAACGTCCTTGATTGACAAAGATCAGGACAATACTCAAAACCAGAACAGCCAAGGCTGATAGAATCATCCCATAATCTTTCATTTCCATGGCTTGATGAGAATACCAGGTCCGCTTTTTATTTTTACCAAAGCGACGTAATTCCATGGCTGTAGAAATACTATCAATCCGCTCAAGTGAGCTAAAGATTAAGGGAGAGATGATTTGTAAATTGCCTTTGATCCGCTGGATCAGCTTGGCCTTTTTGGACAACTCCACCCCTCTGGCTTCCTGAGACAATTTAATCGTTTGATATTCTTCTTGTACGTCAGGAATGTAACGCAGAGTCAAGCTGACAGAATAGGCAATCTTGTAGGATACGCCAATTTGGTTGAGGCTTGAAGCAAACTGACTAGGATGGGTCGTCATCAAAAAAATCAAGGCTAGAGGTATGGTACAGACATACTTAAGAGCTAGATTAAAAAGATAAAAGAGTTCCTGCGAGGTGATACTATAGGAGCCCCACCCCTTCATCAGTACCGTCTTTGCCCCGTAGATCTCTACACCATACTGAGGGGCAAAGAGATAGACCATGACAACATTTAACAGTGCAAAAACAAGAGCAAATGCAAGTACAAATGAAATATCCCGAAATCGAATACGAGCTGTAGAGAATAACAGTAAGGCGCCCACACCAATTCCTAGAAGGAGCCGGGTATCATAACTCAACATGGCCGCAAGAGATACAAAAAGAAGAAAGAGTAACTTACTCGCACCTGAAAGGCGATGAAGAAAACTCGTCCCCTCATGGTAGCCGACTAATCGATGATTCATGACCTGCTCCTTTCTGTTGCATATAAAACTGCGTTAGCGCCAAGGGATCCATTCCTAATCGATTGGCTAAGGCAAAAATCGAAGTCTCTTTGAGATTAGCCTCTTGTAAAATATCCGGATGAGTGAACAGCTCTGCAGGTGGGAGATCTGCTAGAATTTGTCCGTCTGATACTACAAGGGCACGATCAGAATAATCCAACATCAGCTGCATATCATGGGTAATCATGACAATGGTATGGCCTTTTTCTTGCAAGCTATCTAGAAATTCCATGATGTCAGTGTAATTGCGTTGGTCCTGACCTGCTGTCGGCTCGTCCAAGACCAAAATTTCTGGTCCTAAAACTAGTATAGAGGCAATGGTCACTCGTTTCTTTTGCCCATATGAGAGGGCAGAAATCGGCCATTTACGAAACTCATAGAGGCCACAAGTTTTCAGTGCTTGATAGACACGCTCTTTGATGTCTTCTTCAGCGACACCCCGCAAGCGCAAACCTAGAGCAACTTCGTCAAAAATCATATTGGTCGAAATCATTTGATTGGGGTTTTGCAGGACATAGCCGACTCGCTCAGCCCGTTCCTTGACACTCTCCTGCTTGATATCTTCACCTCTAGAGGTGTATTGCCCTTCTGTGGTAATGAATCCACAGATGGCTTTCGCAAGAGTTGATTTCCCTGCCCCATTCTTCCCGACAATCGCTAAGCGCTGCCCCTTGGGTATACTGAGGGAAATATTTTTTAAGATTGGATGATTTTCTTGATAGGCAAAGGAAATCTGCTCCAACTTCAATAGTTCTTCTGCTTCACCCGTTTTAGTAAAGGTCGCTTCTGGAATGGAACGATTCACACCAGTAAGCTCGATATCTTCTAGACGATCTAGATGCTCCAATTGATCGATATCCTGCCCAAGCTGGCGAAGAGTTGTTAAATAGAGGGGTTCTCGAATCCCATTTTCAGCCAGCAGTGTCGTTCTCAACAACTCATCGGGTCGACCATTAAAGAGAACTTGTCCTTGATTGATCAAGATAACCCGATCGACAGGACGGTAGAGTACATCCTCTAAACGGTGTTCGATAATAATGGTGGTCGTCCCCTGTTCTTCATGAATCTGATCGATCAGATCAATAATATCCTGACCCGACTTGGGATCTAGATTAGCCAGTGGCTCATCAAAGAGCAGGATCGGACTTTCGTCAATCAGAACACCTGCTAAGCTCACTCGCTGTTTTTGCCCACCGGACAAATCTTGTGGCCGATGATCCAAGAGTTTCATCAAATCTAAGCGTTCTGCCCAACTCTGCACACGCTCTTTCATCGTTCCCAGATCCACCATGTCATTTTCAAGGGCAAAAGCCAAGTCTTCTGCGACACTCAAACCGATAAACTGGCCGTCTGTATCTTGCAAAACCGTACTGACCAAATGAGATTTCTCATAAATACTGAGATCAAAGGCTTCTTTCCCCTGAATGAGGAATTGCCCACTACTGGTTCCCTTATAGATATTGGGGATAATCCCATTTAGACACTGGCCAATGGTTGACTTGCCAGAACCGGATGGCCCAACAATCAGAACCTTTTCCCCCTTATAAATGGTTAAGTTGAGATTTTTTAAGGTTGGTTCAGACTGTGCCTTGTATTGGAAGGAAAAATCCTTCAGTTCAATCATTGCTTCTTTCATTTAGTTTGCCTTTTCCCAAAAGAGCGCAAATTGGATGGCTAACTCCGCGATTCGATCCTTGCTATCTAAATCCTCATGACTAGATAAGGTTCGGATATCCCATTTTTCTTCCGAGAGGTGGTCAGCTGCGTAGAAGAAATGACAGAGCTCAAAGCCTCTATAAGCTGCTAAGGCGGCCACTGCCGAACATTCCATATCCACACAGATGGCTCCCGCTTCCTTTCGTCGCTTCATCTTGTCGATGGTTTCCCGGTAGGGTGCATCTGTCGTCCACACTTTTCCTGACTGATAAGAAACCTTGTGACTATCCAGAAAGGCTTGGAAGAGAGGGAGGGTTTTCTTGTTTACTTCCACTTCATCACTAGCTGGAAGATAGTGGTAACTGGTCCCCTCGTCGCGAAGAGCAGCTGTTGGAATGATGATGGATGTTGCTTCGATATCTCGATCTAAAACCCCACAAGTCCCAAAAAGCACCAGTTTTTCCATCCCAAATTGAATCAAATCCTCTATAATCCCCACACAAGAAGCAGCCCCAACTGGTGCATTAAAGGCACCAATCTGTTGGTCTCCGATAGTGATCCCATAGACCAAGACTTCAAAATTAGCCATGGAGGTTCTTGCAATGACCTCATGGTCATAATTCTCAAGGAGGCGCGCAAAAGTTACTCTTGAAAAGCAAGAGATGACTACTTTGGGAAATCCTTCAATTGGTTGGTGTAAGTCTTGTGGATTGATAATCGCCTGTCGATTGGCATCAAATTCTTCTAACAGCATTTCGTGCACCTCTTTCATTCTACTTCTAGGCCCCTATTATACCACAATTAGCCTAGTCATTGGTTTTTGATCAAAGGAAGGAGTATAAAAAAGAACTGCTCCCAGACGTTAGATTTTTCGGATCAAACGTCGGAGGGACAGTTCACTTCGATATTGTTACTTGTTTTCCAATTGCGCTAATTCTAGCAACCGTTCTTTGGACAATTTTTTGATTTCAATTTGACTAGCATCTAGCAGCTGGAATTCATCTGGCTCTAGCGCTGCCAATAGATTCTTCAGAGCAAGAGAGCCAATTGGATGGTAATTTTCTGGCTTATCCGGATCTCCATCGATCGCAACCAAAAGAACTTGCCAATCAATGATACCCGCTAAGCCCACAATTTCTACATATTCTGCAGGAACATGTGGCACGCTTGGCAAGACCGTATCCGTATCTTCTGTCAAGCTATAGCTAGCTAAAAATGCTCCTGTCTCCTCCTGTTGATAAAAACGGACTTGACTGAAATAAGCTGCACTATATTGAATCTTCTTGATAAAGGCAGAGTAGGCTTCTAGTGGATGGACATGGTTCAAGACTTCCTGCACTGTATTCCGATCCAAATAGACTGGATGAGCGAAGCCTTGTACTTCAAACTCTTTTAGATCTTTTTCTTTCGTCACATTACCCAGCGTTTCTAGGATGACGACTTCATAATCAAAATGGAAAACAGAATCTGGAGTATAGCTTACGCCGTCACTGGCCACAATCTCCGTTCCTAATACTTCTCCTAGGCGACTGATCCATCGAAGGGCCAACTGCCAATCTTCTTCTATCGCAAAAGAGGGCACCTGAATCTGATAAGACTCTTCCTCATCAAAATAGCGTAACTGCAGAGGAAGACCGCTCTTACCAAATACGATACAGTTCAAGCCTTCAAAATCATTTAAGGGACGATGAAGGGTGGCAGGATCATAGTTGTAGGTTGTTAACCCTTCTACTAATTTAAGAACTTCCTGTGCTGCGAGTACTTTCTGATAGCCAAATAAGCTCTTTTTATTTTTGATTGAAAACACGATACTCATTTGTTTTCTCCTTTGTGAAATCGCTTACCTAAAGTATAGCACAATTTTCAATCAATTTCCATATAAAAACAGCCTGAGCTTTCAGACTGTTTGTTTCCATTATGCAGGTGCTCCATCAAGCGTCTCACCGATAAGGGCTAAACGCTCACGAACTTCTGCTTGTGACAAGTTGTGTTCTTCTACATAGCGATTGCGAGGGTGAACTCGGCACTCATGTGAGCAACCACGGAGGTACTTGTCTTCATTTTCTTCTGAAGTCAAGATCCGACGGTTACAGAAAGGATTTCCACAGTTGACATAACGTTCACATGGTGTTCCATCAAACCAGTCTTTTCCGACAACGCTTGGATCGACATGGTTGACGTCGACTGCAATCCGCTCGTCAAAGACGTACATTTTCCCATCCCACAGTTCGCCTTGAACTTCTGGATCTTTCCCGTAGGTTGCAATTCCGCCATGCAATTGACCAACATCTTTGTAGCCCTCACGCACCATCCAGCCTGAGAATTTCTCACAGCGGACTCCACCAGTACAGTAGACGACAACGCGTTTGTCCATGAATTTTTCCTTATTATCACGGACCCATTGTGGCAATTCACGGAAGTTGCGGATGTCTGGACGAATAGCTCCACGGAAGTGACCAAGATCGTACTCGTAGTCATTCCGAGTATCAAGGACAACGGTATCTTCGTCGAGAAGAGCTTCTTTAAACTCTTTTGGTGACAAGTAAGCACCTGTTGTTTCAAGAGGATTGATGTCATTATCGAAATTATCATCTTCTAAACCAAGGTGGACAATCTCTTTCTTATAACGGACAAACATCTTCTTGAAAGCTTGCTCTTCTTCCTCATCGATCTTGAACCAGAGGTCTTCCATCCCTGGAAGGCTGTGAACGTAGTCCATGTATTTTTGCGTTGTTTCGTAGTCACCAGATACGGTTCCGTTAATCCCTTCATCAGCGACTAGGATACGACCTTTAAGGCCGATTGATTTACAGAAGGCCAAGTGATCAGCCGCAAATTGTTCTGCGTTTTCGATGGGAACATATTTATAATAAAGTAATACACGAATAGGTTTTGCCATGTCATTCTCTTTTCTAAGATTAAATTATCAGAATTTTTCATTCAACTATACCAGTATACTCTCCCAAGAAAACGAATGCAATTTATTTGACTGAAAAATAAAAGCCTGGTTTCCCAGACTTTTATACGATGAAACCAGGGTTCCAACTTCCTACTCTTCCTTTTCCAACTGATCCAGATAGGCTTCATAGCGTCTTTTCTCAACTTTTGCAAGAAGCATTACAAGAGTATTCACTCCCCATACAATTGGAAGATTCAGTAAAAAGGTAATAGGAAGTACTAGTAAGAATTTTGAATGGAAGGGATTTGCCTGATAGACAGCTTGGTTTAATTGAAAATTTTGAGCCCAGATGAACAAGGAGAGAATAGAGGTTACTGCTACAATTCCCGTCACATTTAGATAGCTATAACTGATAAATCTCACACCCAATCGTTGACAACGCACCGAATAATATAATCCTGAGACGATGAGTAAGGCTACCACCATGATTGGACTGAGCCCCACCTTAGATGTAAAAATGGATCCTACACTAAAAACAGTTAAGGCAAGGAAAAGAAAAACAGCCATCTCAGCACCAGCCTTATGAGCTAAGCCTTCTTCTCGTTCATCTATGATTTGTTTGTTCAGCAATTGTAATCTCATCCCTTCCTCCTTATTCTTCATCCTCTAATTCTGCCTCGATCTTCTCTTGTTTTTTCCGATTGATAAGAGCAAGTGGTTTTTCAAGCAGATCTGTCAGGATGGCAAAGACGAGAATTTCTAATAGAATTTTGACCAGATACTTTGGACTCAAGATAAAGCTCATTGCTTCTCTCTTTCCAATCACATCCATAGCTGTCACAAGCACAGCAAAGAATAGACCTGACCCAAGGCGACTCAACCAGCTATCTTTTTCTAACATATCTCGGATATCAATCCCTGAACTGATCCTTCTCACAAAGGCATAGGCTCCCATGGCAATCAGAAGGAACATCTCAGGGAGATAAGCGACTAGGTCTAAGTCCAGGATACTGGATTTCACAAAGGCAGATAGGGCAATAAAGCAGGTCATACCAAGGACAAGTTCTCCTGCGATTTTTCCATCAAGTAGCATGGTCCGTTCATCTTTTACAATTGGTTCTTTCTTTTGTTTCATATTCTTCCTCTTTCTATTATTAAAACTGTTACTCCCAGAACAGTTGATCCAGCGTCTTATCCAAGGTCTTACAGATGGCAAGGCAAAGACTGAGGGTTGGGTTATACTTTCCCGCCTCAATCAGACCGATGGTCTGGCGCGTCACTCCAATGGCATCTGCAAGATCCCCCTGGGTCATGTCATGCTCGACCCGGGCCATTTTTAATTTGAGATTTTTCGCCACAGGCTTTTCCTTTCTTATTTTTATAGCTCTATTATACACTATATTTTCTATTTTGCAATATATATCTTACATTTTGTAAAAAATATTTTTGATAAAACAAAAAAGAGGCTGGGACAAAAATCCTAGCCTCTCAATTATTTTTGGATTGTCGAGCAAGACGCAGTGGGAGTGGGCTCTACTACGCTGATTTCATCAGCTTTTACAGCCCTACTCAACTGTGCGGAGGTGTGACGACGAAATCGAATTCTAACGAATGACCAATTTCTGTCCCACTCTCTAATCTTCTGTACATTTAATCTTTGGTCAAACTTCCATCTTTTGTTTGAGTCCGTGCATAAGCAATCAAGAGAAGAGAACCTGCAACAGCTACTGTTAAAGCATTAAATGAACCGGCAACAACACCTTGTAGGAAGACTTTATTGGCACTTTCCTTGTAGATCAAGACATCTCCAACCGGAGCAATCAAGCCCCAGATCACAAGGTTGGATACGATTTGAACAACGTTAAAGACAATTAATTCTTTCTTTGTCACTTCCCCTTTAAATTCACCGATTTGTTTGCGGAAGAAACCAACAAAGAGTCCAAACAAACCACTTGAAATGATCCAAGTCCACCAAAGACCACCTGACATAGCGTCCTTAATGGCATGACCAATCAAGCCCATTAAGAAGCCGACAATTGGGCCAAAGACTACACTAAAGAGAGCTTGAAGGGCATATTGCAACTGAATGCTCGTATTCGGTGCAGGTGCAGGGATTTGCAACATAGCAATCACGACAAAGAGGGCTGCTCCAACCCCAATAGCTACAACATCTTTAATTGAAAATAATGATTTCTGTTTCATTATGATATCTCCTATTAATTTTCCATTTTTCTAATCTCGATATGCCAAGAAGCCCCAACTCCTACATTATAGGCCTTGGCAAAGGATCCCTGGTTGATGGCAAGACCAACACGGTAAAGGGAATTGATATAAAGGATTGGCTGTCCAATCCGCACGTCGGCGAAAGACTTGCCGTAGGTTACTTGGTTTTGATAAACCAGCATGTCATTGTTATAGATGGTCACTTCAAAACGTTCCCCAAATTCAGGTGACAAATGATTGAACTCTTCCCGAGTAATGGAAGTCCAAAGAGAACCAAAGCGCACATCTAGGATGTCAACTGCACCTTTAACAAGATTATCCTCAAGAACCGTCTCAACCACTGGGATTTCCACAATATGTTCGACACTGAGTTCTGGTCCGACTTCTTCAAAACTAATATGGCCACTGGCCAACTTAGCTCCTGTATAGGCGTAGACATCACGCCCATGGAAGGTATAAGAAAACTCTGTATTGGCCCGGCGGTTCTTCACTTCTGAAATCTCACGGATAGCAACAATCCCTACATGTTTCTTGATAAAAGAGAGAGTTCCATTATCCGGAGTGACAATGTATTGATTTTTCGCCGTTTTAGCTACGACACTCTTTCGTTTGGAACCGACACCAGGATCGACCACCGAAACAAAGGTTGTCCCTTCTGGCCAGTAATCTACTGTCTGAAAGAGACGGTAACTCCCTTCAAAGATATTGTAGGGGGTAATATCATGAGTTAAGTGGTGAATTTTAATGGTTGGTGATTCTTCTAAAGCAACCCCAATCATAGCTGATACTGCTCCATCCACCAAACCAAAGTCTGACTGAAGAACTAGTAAATTATTGTGCATCTTTATCTCCTTTTTTGGCCAATAATGGAAGAAGGATGTTCGATAGTCCCCATCCTAATCCAGCACCCAGTATGACCGTGAGGACAAACCAAGTGATGGTCGCTAGATCTGGTGATACCATCACCCGATTGACATAGTCTATCGATTTACCACGATCCAGTAACGACATGCGGTAACTGGCTGGATAGAACCACATCATAAGAATGGGTCCTGTCGTCGCAAAGGCAAAAATAACAAAAGACAAGGCATTTCGTAAATTCGAGCGAAAACGACCACTTGAGGCGACCATCTCCGCAAAACTTCCGGCGATCAAGGCTGGAATAAAGGCCCCTGCACCATGACGCGAAAAGAGGAAGAAGGATCCGATCACGCAGCCAACTATAAAGATAGATCCAACTCCTTTTATTTTTTCTAGATAATAGCGGTAGATCGTCCCGCCAAACAGGGCTGAAAAGGCAGGAGCATAAAACATATTTCCTTGATGATCGACCAGATTTCCAACTAAGACCCCCAGTCCAATCGCAAGAAAATAGAGGAAAATGAAGGCTCCAACTTGTTTTATTTGATTCACATTTATTCTATTCATTGGATACTGATCCTAACGGTGGCTAATTTTCTTCGAAAGGAAGTCCCCGATAAATTGGACCAGAACGATCAGAATCAGGATCAATAAGGTCGCCACAAAGATGACATCATTGTTAAACATGTTTTTCCCGTAGTTGATGGCCAAGGTTCCTAATCCTCCAGCACCAACGGCACCTGCCATGGCGGTTTCTCCAATCAAGGAAATGATGGTCACCGTTGTTACACGGATCAAATCAGGAAGCCCTTCACGAAGGTAGACACCAACAATATCCCAGAAGGTTGCCCCACTTGCTTGTGCTGCTTCAATCACGCCTCCATCCAACTCGGACAAGACTACTTGGACTTGGCGGGCAAAGAATGGAAAGACTGCCAAAGACAGTGGAACAAGGGCCGCTGTAGGGCCGATGGTATTTTTCAAGAGCAAGTAGGTCAATGGATTAATAAAGGCCAACAAGATAATGAAAGGAATGGCGCGGAACAAGGAAGTAATCTTATCCAAAATTTGGAAAACGATTCTATTTTCGATAACACCACCTGGACGGGTCAAGACTAACAAAAGCCCTGTCACCAAACCTAAAAATCCACCAATAATGAAGGAAATAACAGTCATGTAAAGAGTTAAGTAAATAGCGGTTCCCCATCCATACTGGCCAGACCACCCTAATTTATAGACATTTGGTAAATATGTTTGAATTAACTGGATCATGCTTTTCTCCCATCTTTCACAATAGTCACGGAAACTCCTGCATTTTCTAACTCAGCTTTGGCCGTTTCCAGATTTTGAGTCTCACCTGATAAGATGACCACCAATTCTCCGACAGGAGTGTGATCAAGGATCTCGATGTTCCCAAATAAAATGTTGGCAGATACTTGGTACTGCTTGTAAATATCATTGATGATGGCTGTATCTGTCACAGAACCTGCATACTTGAGATGCGCCAAAATCGAATCATCAGGCAAGTTCTTCACAATCGCTTGTTGATTGATTTTCACCATGGCTTCATCGATTCCTGTTGCAACGGTGATAAAGTCTTGCGTCAAAGCATTTTTCGGATTCGAGAAGATATCTAAAACAGACCCTTCTTCAATCAGTTCGCCATTTTGCATGACAGCTACCCGGTTGGCAATATCTTTGACAATTTGCATCTCATGGGTGATCAAGACAATGGTTAAACCAAGTTTCTTGTTCAATTCTTGCAACAGAGCTAGAATTTGTTTGGTCGTCTTTGGATCCAAGGCTGAAGTTGACTCATCTGAGATCAAAATCTTTGGATCATTGGCAAGGGCACGCGCAATCGCTACCCGTTGCTTTTGACCACCAGACAATTGGGCTGGGTAATTTTCTGCACGGTCAGCTAGACCAACTAGATCCAACAATTTCGCCACTTTTTCATTCTTTTGTTCTTTATTTAAATTTGAATGTTTAAGAGCGAAGGCTACATTTTCTGCGACGGTCATTTGAGCCATCAAGTTGAAGTGTTGGAAGATCATCCCGATATCCCGACGTTTCTCTCGAAGAGCAGCCGGTTTTAAGGTCACCCGATCTTGGTAAATCACATCCCCATCCACAGTGATGGTTCCGGCACTTGGAACTTGTAAGAGATTGATCACCCGAACCAAGGTCGATTTCCCGGCTCCGGAATACCCTACAATCCCATAGATATCGCCTTCATTAATATGAATGGTCACATCTTTGACGGCTTGGATCTGACGTTTCTTTTGCTGGAAGGTCACATCAATGTGGTCCAGCTGAATCATTGCTTTACTCATAACTTGCTATTAACTCCTTTATCAATTCAATATGGGTGTAATAATCGGCAATTTTCACATTTTCGTCGCCCCCATGGTCCCGGCTATTAGCATTGCCAATTCCAAAGGCTGCCATCGGCACCTGCAAAGCCTCAAATACCGTATGCATGGGCCCTGTTCCCGCTGTTGTTGGAAGAACAGAAACTCCTTCTCTATAGAAGTCTTTGGCCAGCCGAATGACATTTAAAATCGATGGGGCACTCATATCACTTCGGTAACTCATTTCACCGAGAGTATAGACCAATTCGACCTGATCATAGCCATTTTTCCTCAATTGCTGCTTGATCTTTTCTAAGACATCCTTGGGATCCAGTCCAGGAACCAAACGCACCTCCATCTTGGCACGCGCCTCTGCCGGAAGAATCGTTTTAACACCTTGTCCTTGGTAACCAGAGCCAAAACCTTCAATATTCAGGGCTGGTTCAAAATAGAAACGGCGCAGGAATTCTTTTCGATCTTCCTTCAAGATTGGGAGGGTTAGACCATAGGTTTCCGCAACATCTTCTGGCCCTTTGTTGGCATATTGCTCGATCAAAGCTAGCTCGCGTTCATTGGGTTCTTGGATCTGATCATAAATCCCATCCACCAAGATTCGGCCTTCTTTGTCACGAAGACTGGCGATGGCATTTAACAAATACCAAGAAGCAGAATCTACCACACCGCCATAGCTAGAATGAATATCCACTTCTGCACTTTTCACCACCATATCAAAGGTGACGATCCCCTTGCTACCACCAGAAATTTCCAACTGACCCTGATTATTTCGGGTACCTTGTTCCCAGACTAAGAGGTCTGCCCCACGTAAGTGTTTCTTGTGTTTGGCCAAGTATTTATCCAAGTCCGTCGATGCAGACTCCTCTGCCCCTTCGATGATAAAGGTGATATTGACTGGCAAATCGCCACTTTCACGAATGTATTTTCGAAGAGCTGTGAGACGAGCCGTGATATGCCCCTTGTCATCATCAACCCCTCGACCGTACATGGTTCCATAATGAACCGATAAGGTAAAGGGGTCTCCCGTCCAAGGTTGGTCTCCATCCGCTGGTACCGTATCATAGTGGTTATAAAAAATGATGGTTTTTGCTTCAGGATTTGGCGAGAAAAATTTGGCAATCACAAAAGGTGCTGTATAGCTATCATCAACTTCGACTTTGGCTCCTGCAGCTGTAAAAATTTCCCCCAAATAGTTGGCTACTTCCTTGAGACCAACTTGTTGGGCAAAGATGGATTTTTTTGAAATCAAGGTTCGCAACACTTCAAAATAGTGTTGTGCGACCTCATCATTTTCAAATTTACGGATTTGTTCCGCTTCTGTTGCAAAAGGCATGCATTCCTCCTAATACACGATAAGAGGTAGAGAATTGCTTCTCCACCTCCTTCATACACTTGAGATCAAATCTTAGAAGACTGGTTGGTCCATTCCTTCTGAAGATTCTTCGATCACTTTCTTCACATTGTCTTTGTGATAGGCTTTGATGATTTCTTTGATTGCTTTTGCTTTATCAGATTTTTCCCAATCTTTCTTAGCAGCGATCACGTTGTACCATTGTTTCGAGTTGTTGTCTTTCTTTTCAACATAGATAGCTTTTTTGAAATCAACGCCTGCTTCACGAACGAAGGTATTGTTGATGACTGCAGCATCTACTGATGGAAGAGCAGATGGTGTTTGTGAAGCATCCAATTCAGAAATCTTCAAATCTTTTGAATTTTCTTTGATGTTTGACACGTTTGCCAATTGACCATCTTTGGTATCCAATTTAATCAAACCAGCTGATTGCAAGACATACAAGGCACGGCTTTCATTTGTTGGGTCATTTGGTACAGCGATTGTTCCACCTTTAGGAATTTCTTTAATTGAAGTGTATTTGTTTTTACCGTTTTCTGTACCAGAGTAAAGACGGATTGGAGCGATGTACGTATCTGCTACTGCAACAAGGGCATTGTCATTTTTAGAGTTCCAGTTATCAAGGAAGTTGTAGTGTTGGAAAGCATTGATATCCACGCTACCATCTTTTACAGCCACGTTTGGTTGTGAATAGTCTGTAAATTGAGTGAATTCCAATTTGATTCCTGTTTTAGCGTCATCCAAGTTCTTTTGAACTTGATCCCAACGAGCTTTTTCAGTGTCGCTCAAAGTTATAACACCCACTTTTACAGTTGTTTCACCATCTTTGCTAGATGATTTTGAAGAACCACATGCTGCAAGAGCAAATGTTGCAATAGCTGCAAGAGCTGTTAAACCAAGAATTTTTTTCAATTTCATTTTGAAGTCTCCTTTAATTAAATATTATTCTTTAATATCTTTTGCTTCTGGTAGATAAACTCCACCAAAGTATTTTTTAGACAGTTTTTCAAGGGTTCCGTTGTCATAGAGTTCCTTGATACGTTTGTTGACAAATTTTTGAAGGTCTTTATCTTCTTTTGCAATAATTGGATACACATAAGGTTGTTGGTCGCTTGGAAGTTCGATAACCTTCAAGTTGTCATAGCCTTGATCACGAATGATAGTATCTACTGAGATCCGTTCGAAGATCTTGTAATCGGTACGACCATCCGCTAGATTAGCCATGATGGTTTGAATGGTTCCATCTGTGTATTGCAAGTCAGTTGGATTATCTGAATGTTTTTTATTGTAATCTTCTAATTGTTTAGCAGTAGATGTTCCTTGAACAACTTCTGTTTTCTTGCCACCAATGTCATCCAAAGATTTAATAGAAGAATCTTTTGGTACGACCAGTACTAATGGATTGCGAGCATATGGATTTGGATAGAGGTATTTTTCTTCCCGCTCTTTTGAGTAACTAATGTTGTTGGCACCGATTTGGAAACGGTCACTATCTAAGCCAGCAAAGACTGAAGACCACTCTGTTTTGTTAAAGTTTACTTCATATTTGTCTGAACCTTTGAAGATTTCACGCAAAACTTCGATTTCATAACCGGTTAGCTTGCCGTCTTTTTCTTCGTAAGAGAATGGTTTGGTTGTTCCAACAGTCCCAACTTCAATGGTTTTCTTACCACTGGCTGATTTACCAGATGAACATGCTACTAAAGCACTGGTTGCAAGGACTGCAACTAATCCTAAAGCAGAATACTTAATCACTTTTTTTAGATTCATAGGATCTCCTTATTCGTTTCAGGCACATAAAACACCATTTTAAAAGTATTTTTTAATTTTATCAAAAAAGCATTTACTTGCCCAATATATATTTTTTATGGAGGTGATAGTTTTTCTTTATCACACTTCTTTGGCTTTAAAATACCGCAATAAAGCTTGCGCATTTTCAACATAATAGGGAACCGACACCTCAAAGGCTGCATCATCGATGGTCATGTGATCATGATGAAGGTCTGGCGCATCCGGCTCTCCATTTGAACCGATAAAGGCAAAGACTCCAGGAATTCGCTCTTGGTAAAAGGCGAAGTCTTCTCCAGCAGTAGAAGGATTTGCTGGAATCACTTCAGCCAAACCTTGTGAAGCTTCCCAAACTACCTGCGTCAATTCCTCATCATTAAAGGTAACGGGCGGGGTCACACCCCACTCAAAGGCCACATCTACTTCCAGACTTTCTGCAATGTGTCGAATGATGGAAATAAAATGTGCCTTCAAGTCTCTTTGCACACTCGGATTAAAGGAGCGAATGGTTCCTTCAAAATAGCCTGATTTTGGGAGCACATTCCAGGTTGAGCCCACATCCAGGTGCGTAATGGACAAAACAGCTGTTTCAAAAGGAGAAACGGTCCGTGAAATTAATAATTGTAAGTTCTGAACCATGGTTGTGACGGCCGTTACAGTGTCAACTCCTAAATCTGGTCTCGCAGCATGACTACTAACTCCTGTCACAGTAACCTTGAATTTCTCAACCCCTGCCATCATAGCTCCAGCATTCAAAGCAAGTTGCCCTGCTTTTAGCTGAGGAATATTGTGAAAACCAATAATTCCTTGAACATCCTCCAACAGTCCTGTTGCCAAAACATCAGAAGCACCTTCTGAGATTTCTTCTGCTGGTTGAAAGATCAAGCGTACAGTTCCTTCAAGCTGGTCTTCTTTTTCCTTGAGAAGAGCTGCTGCTCCCAGAAGACTGGTTTGATGAAAATCATGGCCACAGGCATGCATGACTCCTGGATTCTGGCTTTGGTAGGGCAGATTCGTTTGTTCAAAAATTGGAAGGGCATCGATATCTGCTCGAAGTGCCACCACCGGTTGGCCGGATCCAATTTCTGCAATCAGACCAGTTTTTAATCCACTCTCTAAAATACGAATCCCCAACTCTTCTAAACGCTCTTTTAGAAAGGCGGTTGTCTGGTATTCTTGACCAGACAATTCTGGGTGTTGGTGGATATAGTGGCGAATCTCTGCTAACTCTTCATAAGAAAAAGACACAAGCCTTCATCTCCTTTCAAACTTAAAATTATTTTATCACTAATAGGTGTTTCCGTCTAATTCCTGTTTCTTGGGTTTTGATATAGTTTCAAACTATAGATAAAAACACTCCTAGATTCATGTCCTAGGAGTGCCAACTTCAGCATTAAGAAAGATTTCCCTCGAATTTTTCCATAAAGCTATCACTATTATAGGCTTTTTCTACTTCCCATTTGCCATCTTTCTTAACAAAGGTTAACTGGTAGTCGTATCGATCCGGAGTAGTCAAGGGGCGATCCGCAAGAGAAGCCATCATTTCCTCTCTATAGGCTTTGTTTTGAGCCTGGTTCGCTTCGATGATCCCTGGATAGTCTTTACGATGTTCTTGATAGAAGGTCTGCATGTGGTTTAAGATCGTCTTTTCCATGCTGACCGTCTCAGGATTTAGACTAATGACCACCTTGTCCGGGAGATATTGTTTAACCTTATAGGTTAATTTCGCACGCTTAGCATTTTCTTTTTCATAAGCATCGATAAACTGGGTCACTTCTTCTTCAGGGAATTGGTAATCATGTAGTTTACGAGTAAAATCAGCCGCAAATTTCGCACGGAAATCACTGCGTTCCTTTTTCAAATCAGTTCCCAAAACAAAAGCGTCATCCTTTTTGACCTTTCGTTGGCCACTGAAGTAAACTTGATTGATGTATTCATCTGCTAGAATAGTGGAAGCTTCCACCTTGTCCTCATACTGAGAAGAATTCACCGCAAATTTTAGAGGTTTGGATTTTTTATCAGAGCTATAGGTTTTTCGTTCATACTGCACTTCGTACTTCTTGCCTTTTTCGACTGGAAAAACGATATAGCCGGTTAATTTTTTATCCTGGGCCAACTGATCACTCTTGAGCAGTTGGAAGGCTTCACTGTGGTCATAAATTCCTGACTGCAATTTGACCTTGTTATTATCCGCATCGTAAATAGTGATATCTGAATCTGACACGTTGATAGATTCTTTGGCAACATTTTTAAATTCTAATTGAAGGGCTAAATAGGTTCCGTCTTCTGAGTCATTGAGGACAGGTGGTTTGATGTATTGCCCTCCTTTTAAACTCACCTCGACTTGACCGTCAGATGCAGAGCTTTTCGCTGCTTTTTCTGTCTTTGCTTGCTGCGAATTTGTCTTTTGACCAGTGGTGCCACAAGCTACTAGACTCAAAGTCGCCACAGCAAATAGGGTCCATTTAAAAATCTTTTTCATTCTCATCTCCTTAAAAAAGTTTTGTTCTATTTTAACATCTTTTTCTATCTATATATACGCTATATAGTGATAACTCTTCCCTGTCATAAAAAGGCTAAGACCTTCGTCTCAACCTTTTTACTAAAATATGATTGGTTTTGATTTTACAAGATGCCTTTTTCTTTTTGAATCATGAGATCCTTAAGGGAAATCAAGAGAACTGCAAGGAGGATCATGGCCATTCCGATAAAATCAATGACAAAGAAATGTTCATTCATAATGGCAAAAGCAAAGAATACAGCTGAAATAGGCTCAATAGCTGCAAGAAGGCTACCTTTGACCGGTCCAATCAGAGTTGTCCCTTTCAAAAAGACCGTATAGGCAAATATGGTCCCAATCACCACTAAGCCAACTAAGCCCATTAGATTATCCATGCTATATTGGCCATGAAAAAGTCTTCTTCCTGTGAAGGGAATCATCACAAGTCCTGGAATGAGCATACCGATACCAATCACCAACATACTTCCCCATTTTTGAATTAACTGAATAGGCAGAATGATGTAGAGGGCATAGGCAAAGGCAGAAACAAGTCCCCAAGCTAGCCCTTTAGGAGTGATTGCCAATTGATTGAGTTGACCATGGGTTGCAATAAGAAAGGTCCCTGCGATGGCCAAAAACATCGAAATGATTTCAGATACTGTAGGAGCTACTCGGTCCTTAACACAAGAATAGGCCAAAACTCCAATAGGACAGAGATATTGCAAAACAGTTGCAGTACCTGCATTAGTCGCATCAATCGCTTCTAAATAAGTCAATTGGGTCATTAACAAACCCAAAAATGCAAATAAAAGCAAGGGGATGTATGACGAGCGGTCTGTTAGAAAGGCCTTTACTTTTTCCTGGTCCGCTAGATATGCAAGAAGCAGTAGTACAGCTCCTGAAAACACTAAGCGAATCGTTGTCAAACCGATTGCTGTAAATCCATGAGCCATCAGGTACTGGCCACAGGCTCCTGATAAGCCCCAAGCGATCCCAGCAATCAAGGTCATGAGCGTTCCTTTCATGGTTTTTGACATAGTCCCCTCCCAAATCTATTCCTTACTTTTATTGTATCATAAAAGGCCGAAACGAAACGTTTCAGCCTCATATATTTCATATAAAATTATTAGATTATTCAGGTTGAACCAAGATCTTGATTTGAGATTTATCTTGTGTCAATTCAACAAATCCTTCTTCAACGATATTTTCCAATTTGATTTTCTTAGTAACCAATTTCTCAGCAGAGAAGTAGCCTTGTTCCATTAATTCCAAGACTTTAGGGAAGATGTGGCGGTAGGCAATAATTCCTTTGAGAGATTTTTCTTGGATGGCGAATTCATTTGGATTGATGCTGGCTTCACGTTCCCAAATCGATACAACCATACATTCCCCAGCTTTATGAACTGCTGCAAGGGCTTGGCCTAAAACAACTGGGACCCCCGTAACTTCATAAGAAACATCTGCTCCCCCACCTGTTAAACGATGGATGGCTTCGACGATCGTTTCTCCTTCTTCTGGGCGCACAACGATTGCTCCCAATTCTTCTGCTTTCGCTTGGCGTTCAGGAGACAATTCAACCGCATAGATTTTTGATGCTCCTGCTGCACGAAGGGCTTCAACAATCAAAAGACCAATTGGGCCCAAACCAAAGATAACAGCTGTATCTCCAGTTTTCAAAGCAGATTGACGAACGGCATACACAGCAACCGCAGCAGGTTCTGTAAGAGCGGCTTGTTCATAGCTCAAGCTATCTGGAATCACATGGACAAGATCACCATCAAGAACACAATATTTAGCAAAACCACCATCTGCAGCGAGGCCGACGAAGTTCAAGTTTGGATCGAGGTTATAGTCACCAATTAAGTTGTGCTTTGCAAGAATTGGTTCGATAGTGACACGATCGCCAACTTTGACACGAGTCACATCACTTCCGACTTCTACAATCTCACCAGAGAATTCATGTCCCAAAGTAACCGGTGCTTTTTGACCAGAATAAACATGTTCTTCTGTTGGAATGAAGATCGGACCATCCAAATATTCATGCAAGTCCGTACCACAGATCCCTGTGAACTTAACTGCCACCTTTACTTGATGTGGTTGTACTTCAGGTACTTCCACCTCTTCGATACGAACGTCTTTTGCTGCATGCCAGCGAGCTGCTTTCATAGTAGCCATATGATGATCTCCTTGTTTTCACCTTTTTTGTTTTCTTTTCAAGAAACTTTATATTTAAAATTGTAAACGTTTTCTTTTTGTTTGTCAAGAAAAAACTTAAGATGAAAAAGAGCAGCCCTTTGACTGCTCCTTCTTATTTCTTCTTGATCCGAGAGGATTCCAATCTCCACCCAACAATCCAACCAAGGACTAGGAGATAATTTTCAAGCGCACCGATCCCATTGACCGGCAGATGATAGTGAAAATAACTGAAGAGATGATTAGTACCGATCCCAAGCCCACCTAGGATCAAAGCCAATAGAACCGTTCGAAGATAAAACCAATCGTATTTGAGATTGACAGCAATGAGAATCACAAGAACTGCCACATTCCAAATCCCAATCTCCCGTTGCCAACCGACAGAAACACCATATCCCGAATGACTTCCCATATAGGATGGAAAGAATAGCTGGAAGATAATCGCTCCAGACATGGCGATGATAAGTAAAATAAATAAGAATCTTAACAACCGATTCATCTTCTTCCTCCTTTAAGAAAAAACTGATTAATCTCTTGACACTTGTTTTCTGTTAAAACAGGAACACCGCTACTGTTTAAATAAAATGCAATATAGTCTAATTTTTGTGAGAATGAGATCATTTCTTCACCTGATATAGTTGGATCAAGCCACACATCAATTAAAAGAGATAGTGTGGTGGCTGTCTCTAAAGGATATTTACAAGAAAACTCGCCCTTCTCATTTCCTTGATGAATGATTATTCCTACATATTTGGAAAGAATATTCACCGTATTTTTTAAAGAAAACAACAAACCAAACGGTATTTTTTGTGCCCAGTCAATACCAGTAAGCTGTTCCATATTCTCATTGCCTATTAAATAATCTACTAATTGTAATAGACGATCTGTTGATGAAACTTCTTCGTTCTTTGACAATTCTTCTAGAAAAGTTGAGAGGGCAATCGTTTCTTTTTCCATTAAGAGTTGTAGAATCTCTTCTTTACTTTTGAAGTGATGGTAAACAGCCCCTTTTGACAATCCTGTCGCCGTTACTAAATCAGCCATCGTTGTTTCATTATAGCCTTTATTTGAAAACAAGGATAAAGCCACTTGAATAATTTGATCTTTACTTCTTTTTGATTTTATTTCTTGTTTCAAGTAACTTCCCTCCTTTTTTAAAAAAACAGACTATCGGTCTGTTTTTAATTTTATTAAATTTAGAAGACTTTGTCAATTAAATTCCATTTTCATTCCCTCTGAAAAAGTAAAAACAGACACAAAAAGGTGCCTGTTAGAATGTAAACATATACTGAAACTTTCCACCGTGAGAAAAGTGAGAGTGGGACAGAAATCGGCAATTCGTTAGAATTCGATTTCGTCGTCCCACCTCTGCACAGTTGAGTAGGGCTGTAAAAGCTGATGAAATCAGCGTAGAAGAGCCCACTCAACCACTGCGTCTTGCTCGACAATCCAAAAATAATTGAGAGGCTAGGACTTTTGTCCCAGCCTCTTCCAATCATTCCCCTCAAATGTTATTTAATGACTAATCATCATATCCACTTGAAGAATTTCCAGTATCATTATTTTTTGAATTTGAATCATCAGAATTATCATTAGGTGCTACTCTATTCCTATTTTGTTCACCTTCATTTGGTTCATAAACGGTCAATACAATTCGTGTTCGATTAACATCCACCGTACCTGAAACTTCTGGAGTTTGACTGACAATTTGACCTGCAGAAACGAATACTCCATCAGGAAGATGGTTAGTTTTTCTGATTTCAATATTAGATTTCTTGATTCCATATATTTCAATCAAATTACTTCTGGCAAAATCATAAGTGGATCCAATATAGTTTGGCATTTCAACAGAATTCGATTTTTTAGCTACTTTCAATACAATGTTAGTTTTTGAATTCAGAGAATATTGCTCTCCTGG
>NZ_KV812859.1:158762-188064 GCF_001813525.1 Streptococcus sp. HMSC065C01
GAATTCAGAGAATATTGCTCTCCTGGAGCTGGTGTCTGTTCAAGAACAGTCCCTGGGGTATAATCAAAGGTTTCAATTTCTTCAATACTGATCATCTTGCTCGATACCTTATAAGTATTTTTTAGATCTTCCTCTGCTTTTTCTCTTGTCTCTCCTACATAGTTTGGCATTTCAAAACTATTTGGACCTTTGGAAACAATGATGTTAATCTTATCTCCTCGTTGTTTCTTGGTTCCAGCAGCTGGATTGGTTTTTATAATATATCCTTTTGCCACTGAATCACTAAATTCTCCTTGTTCTTTTCCTGATTTTAAATGTTGTTTATCAAGTATCTCTTTTGCTTCTACAACTGTTTTCCCTGAGAGATTAGGAACAACTGTAGTATCTGTGTTTTTTTCTAGATCCGATTTTCCTTTAGTTTCTTTTTTTGAACTTTCCGACTTTCTTGAAATAGATACTGAATCATTTTGTCTTTGATATCGTCCACTTTTTGGTAAAAAAAGCCATAACATTAAAATTAAAATGACTAATCCAATAACTAGACTTATAATTCTTTTCCTTCGTTGTCTCTTTTTTTCCTCTTCTTGTTTGATTAATTGTTCCTGCCTATAGCGTTCAGCTTGTAAAGCTAGTTTTCTCTCTTTTTCAGCTTCCTCAAACTTATATTTCTCGTATTCACCCTCAACTTCTGAGAGAAGTATTTGTATTCGATCACGCTCACTATTATCTTTAGCTTGAGCCCATATTTTTTTCAATTCAAATATTTTATCTTTATAAAATTGCTCCTGTTTTTGTTTGAGTTCTTGCTCTCTGCGTCTCTCCTCAGCGATTGCTTGTTGTTGTAAAATTTCATTTTGCTTTTCAGTTTGTCGAACTTGATTCTCTAGAAGTCTATTTTTTTCTTCTGAAGCTAATCTTTGCTGAATAGAGTGTCTATCTAACAAATCATTGTGTCTCTTTAATTCTTGATTTCGCTCTTGTTCCCTCTGTGCTGCCTCATAATCTTTTTCCCAGTTACTCATTTTTTCTCCTAATTCGCATTGATATTTTCTTGACTCGATAAAGTCATCTACTAATATTTAATCAATTTCTATAAAAGCCTAAAAATCCTTCTGTTATTTAAAAACTCATATTTCCATAACACTCACATTTTATAACTAATTAGTGCAATCTATCTTTATGCATTATTATAACCAATTAAAAAAGTAAATACAAGAACATTAATAAGATATTTTTAAAACAAAAAAATAAACTGCCCCCAAAAGTTAGGCAGTAAAAATCTAACTTTTAGGGTGCAGTCCTCGATTTCTCTATTAGTCTTCTTTCAACTTCGCCAATTCTTGGGCAAGTAACTTGAGGGCTACTTGTGGGTTGGCTTGGCCTTTGGTTGCTTTCATGAGGAAGCCTGTGAAGGCCTTGTCCGCGTTCCGCTTCCCTGACTTGAAGTCAGCTACAGCTGCTTCGTTGTCTGCGAAGACTTGGTGGATGATTGGGATCAAGACTTCTGGGTCTGAAATCTGTACCAATCCAGCTTTTTCAACGTATTCACGCGCACCGCCACCGTTTTTCGCCAAGTGAACAAAGACTTTCTTGGCAATCTTAGAAGAAATGGTTCCATCTTCGATGATAGCAATCATTTCGACCAAATTTTCTGGTGTCAATTGGATTTCTTCCAGCGTCTTGCCTTCTGCATTCAAGAATTGTGCCACTTCCCCTTGGAGCCAGTTAGAGACTTGTTTAGCATCTCCACCAAGGGCTACCGCTGCTTCAAAGAAGTCAGAAGTGACTTTCGTCGCTGTCAATTGGTTGGCATCATAGTCAGACAAGCCAAGCTCTGCCACATAGCGAGCACGACGGTCTTTTGGAAACTCTGGCAACTCTGTGCGCATTTCCTCGATCCACTCATCTGAGATTTCAAACAAGGGAAGGTCTGGTTCTGGGAAGTAACGGTAATCCGCCGCTCCTTCTTTGACCCGCATAAGAATGGTACTCTTGTTGGCTTCATCATAACGGCGTGTTTCTTGACGAATAATCCCACCTGAACGCAAGATCTTCGCTTGACGCTCAACTTCGTATTCAAGACCCTTGCGGACGTTTGAGAAGGAATTCAAGTTTTTCAACTCCGTCTTGGTACCAAATTCCTCTTGACCGTATGGGCGAAGGGAAATGTTGGCATCCACCCGCATCGATCCTTCTTCCATCTTGACGTCTGAAATGCCAGTGTACTGGATGACTTCTTTCAAAGCTGTCAAATAAGCGTAGGCTTCTTCAGGAGAACGCATGTCTGCTTCAGATACGATCTCAATCAATGGCACCCCTTGACGGTTGAGGTCTACATAAGAGAAGCCATCTGTGCCGTGGGTGTTTTTACCGGCATCTTCTTCCAAGTGAGCTCGTTCAATCCCGATTTTCTTAGTTGAGCCGTCTTCCAATTGCACTTCAATCCAACCGTTATATCCGATTGGCTCGTCAAATTGCGAAATTTGATAGGCCTTTGGATTATCAGGGTAAAAATAGTTCTTACGGTCAAAGTGCATGTGCTGGTGGATATCCATATTCAGCGCCAAAGCAGCCTTGATCCCAGCATCTACAACACCCTTGTTCAAGACAGGAAGCACCCCTGGGAAAGACCAGTCGATCACATTGGTATTGGCATTTTGCTCGTTCCCAAAGTGAGCAGAGGTTGGTGAGAAAATTTTTGAGTTTGTATTCAATTCAACGTGGACTTCAAGTCCGAT
The DNA here is from genome assembly GCF_001813525.1 of Streptococcus sp. HMSC065C01. Classification (NCBI taxonomy): domain Bacteria; kingdom Bacillati; phylum Bacillota; class Bacilli; order Lactobacillales; family Streptococcaceae; genus Streptococcus; species Streptococcus sp. HMSC065C01. Next base: position 161,501 of record NZ_KV812859.1, read on the forward strand.
GACTGTTTCAAAGTTCATTAATTGTCACCTCCAAAAATAAGGGGTTGTTGCTTGTGGTAATCCGTCGTTGCTTCAAAGGCAGCTGCAGCTTGGTAGATGGTTTCTTCAGAATACTTAGGACCAATCAACTGCAAACCAACTGGAAGACCTTGCGCAAAACCTGCAGGAATCGAAATCCCTGGAAGACCTGCCAAGTTGACTGGAATGGTCAAGAGGTCAGCCAAGTACATGGCAACCGGATCGTGGTTGAGCGAATCCAAATCAAAGGCCACGCTTGGAGCTGTTGGACCAAGGATGAGGTCGTAATCTGCAAAGACTTTTTCGAAGTCTTGGATAATGAGGGTACGAACTTGACCAGCTTTCTTGTAGTAGGCATCGTAGTAACCAGATGACAAACTAAAGGTACCCAGCATGATCCGGCGTTTAACCTCATCACCAAAGCCTTGGCTACGAGTGTTCACGTAGATGTCATCTAAGTTCTTGGCATCTTCCGCACGGAAACCATAGCGAATACCGTCGAAACGTTGCAAGTTTGAAGAAGCTTCAGATGAAGCGATGATGTAGTATACGGCAACCCCGTATTTAGAATGAGGCAAGCTGACTTCTTCGACAGTTGCTCCCAATTTTTCAAAGTGTTTGGCCGCATTAAGGATAGTTTCTTTGACTTCTGGGTCAATCCCTTCACCGAGGTATTCCTTCGGAAGGGCAATCTTCATGCCTTTGATGTCTTGACCAATCTTAGAAGTAAAGTCAGCTACACGTACAGGGGCAGATGTCGAGTCCTTGGCATCTTCGCTGGCAATGACATTGAGCAAGAGGGCATTTTCCTTGACCGTTGGTGCAAATGGTCCAATTTGGTCGAGTGAGCTACCAAAGGCAATGAGACCAAAACGGGAAACTGTTCCATAAGTTGGTTTGAGACCAACAATCCCGTTGAAAGCAGCCGGTTGGCGGATGGAGCCACCAGTATCTGAACCAAGGGACAAACGGACTTGACCTGAAGCTACAGCTGCAGCAGAACCACTAGAAGATCCACCAGGCACCTTGCTGTGGTCCCAAGCATTCTTGGTTGGTCCATAGTAAGAAGTCTCACCAGATCCACCCATGGCAAATTCATCCATGTTGGTCTTCCCGATGACAATCATATCTTTGGCTTTGGCATTGGCAACAGCTGTCGCATCAAAGATCGGCTCGTAGTTATAGAGCATTTTTGATGCCGCAGTCGTCAAGATACCGTCAGTAGAGATATTGTCTTTGACAGCGAGAGGAATCCCTGACAGGAGGTTATCTGCATCGATTCCTTTTTCATCAATGGCCTTAGCTTGCGCAAGGGCGGCTTCTTCGGCCACCGTTACAAAGGCATTGACTGCTTCTTCACGCGCCTTGATATCATCAAGCGTCGCTTGTGTCAATTCCGTTGCTGAAATTTCCTTAGAGACAAGGAGGTCGTGCAACTCTTCAATGGTTTTATGGTTGAATGACATTAGGCATCTCCTCCATCTTCTAGGATAGCTGGTACCTTGATGTAATAGTTATCTTTTTCAGGTACATTTTTAAACAAGCGGTCACGGTCAGTCCCTTTTTCAGCAACATCCGGACGCAATACGGTCTTACGATCCGCCATAGTCGTTGTTGGGGCAACACCGGTTGTGTCCACTTCTTCCAACAATTCCACCATGTCGACAATTTTCGATAAGGTTGTCGCAAACTCAGCTGTCTCTTCTGGAGAGAATTTCAATTTTGAAAGATTGGCAACGTGGGTTACCTCTTCTTGCGTAATTTTCATCTTGCTTCCTTTCGTGAAATGATGATTTTTCAATACCCTCTATTTTACCATAATTTAGCCCAATTTGCTTGCCTTAGAAAAAATCTGTAGGACTTTTTTGTCGCCACAGATTCTTCTTTTTATATTTCTTTTCCGCCGAATTGCCCCATCTCCATTAGAGTCTCTCTCCAGACTTCCTGGACGTTAGAAGCGAGGTAGGAAGAGGCCAAGTCATAAGAAGCCTGATGAAATGGAGCGAGGTCCCTTTCAAAGAGCTGGACCAGCTTGTCCGCCAACTCTTTCACCAACTCTTCTTCTGGCACTGTCTCGCTATAAGGTACCAAAAAGCCATTTTCACCCTCTTTTATAAAAGTCGGATTGCCATAACGAGCATCAAAGCCCAGCAAGGCCAAACCTGCTCCAGCCGCCTCCATCAAGGTCAAACCAAAGGTCTCCCACTGAGAAGTGGTGAGGTAGGCTTGGTAGCAAGGATAGATCTGCTGAAGATCCGCATGCCCGCGTAGGTGAATATAATCTTGCGCTGCAAGCTCCTGAATCAGGTGGCACAAGTTGTCTGCTTCTCCACCCTTTCCATAAATATCAAACTGAAGGGCTGGAAGTTGTTCATGAGCTTGGGCCACTACTCGAATGGCCAAATCGATGCGTTTTCTTGGATCCAAACGGGAAGCTGTGAGCACACTAAAGGGAGGTCTGTCTCCTAGTGATTCCGTCAATTCTTCTAGATGCCCTACTGGAATGCTATAGATTGGAATTCCTTGGCATCCTTTTTCAGCAAGCGTCTGCTCCAAGACTTCTTTTTGAAGATCCGTCGCCGTGATGAAGTAATCGAAGCGTTTGGCATACTTGAACACATAATAATATTCATAATTGAGATGGCCATTTTCAAATTCATGCTCCGAATGAAACACCATGGCGAGCTTTGAAGGAGCAACGTTCTCCAACAAAGGACGGGCAAAATCCATGCGCGAAGCCCGGTCAAGCAGAATCAGATCTTCTTCTTTTAGCGACAGCGGCGACAAAAAACGTCTCATCACTTCTGTATGGTTGGTCAAAATCTCAGACCCCAGTTTATAGAGCCAGCGTCCACCAAACCTCAATTCTTCAAAAGCAATACTCCCATCTTGGTTGTGGTAGGTCCGTCTGACAACACTACCATACTGAAAATACTCGGTGACAAGTTTACAAGCTCCATAATACTCTCGCTTGATTCTATTTCCAGCCAAAAGATAGTCTACATAGCGGACACAGTTTGGATGATAGGGATCCAAATGAAAGGTCAGGGCGTTTCCATCCGCAAATTGGTAGCGAATGGCTCTTTCCGTTTTTTCAACAACATCCAGACGCGTCAGTTGAAACTCCATTTGCAAGGCCCCTACCGTCTTTTGAGGGACCGTAGTCTGTTGATCCGTAAAAGCTAAATGGGCAAAAAGCAGTTCCTCATCCCGGTGCCCCAATGAGAGGTAATAGGCCAATTTTTCTGGAGTGGGCCAAGTGGTAAAGATAAACTTCGCTGCTACTCCTAGGCCCCGGAGCATCTTTGCCCGAGAGGCTTGTGCAACATCGACCCCATTGGGTTCAAATCCCACTAATAGATTAAAGGTATAAATGGTCATGCTGTCCCTCCCTCTAATCGCTTAAACAGCTCTTCCAAAGCTTCTTTTTCAGGCAATTTCAAGATTCGTGCCTGCTCTCTTACCAATTCTTTGTGGGTCTCTGGATGCTGGAGCAAGGTATCTAGTTGCTGTTTCATTTCTTCGACTGTATCTGTGATTGTGCTCAAGTTTTTATAGGCTTCCTGATGAACCGTGCTCTTCAAACCAAATAAGACTTGCCCATTTTCAAGAGCATGAAGACTACTACTCCACACTTCTTCTCCCTGGTTGCAATCCAGATAAATAGAGCAGCTGGATAACAAGTCCTCATATTTGTCCGGCGAAATCCCTGGATAGAGGCGCACATTGGGACGAGTTGCTAAGTCTGTTAATTTTGGCCCCATAGCCGTCAAAGCAGCAATGTGAAAGGTCACTTGTGGGAATTGATGGACCAGGCTAGATAGGCCTTCGACCTCTTGAGAAGCCGTCATGACCATGGCTTCTGGTTGAAAACTTTCCTGCTCCACATCTACCAGCCCTGACAAGACTGTGATTCCGGCTTTTTTCTCCCTCAACAGACCATCTTCTACCAATAAAATCTGACTGACTTGTTCTTTGATCTCGTCTAGATCATGCGCATTACTGGCACAGTAGGCGAGTCTTTCCTTTGGTATCTCTTTCACAACATCTAGTAATGACTTGTCCATCAAAAGAACAGCTTCATCTTCCGGCAAGACTTGTTCTAAGACAGCTCTTTGCAGCTCTTTCTTATTGGCATACAGGCGATCCCGTCCCTTAGGAGTTTGAAGCAAAAAGGTTCCTTGTGAGACAAAGTGAAGCAAGACTTCTTCTTGTTGACGGTTCAAATAGATGTCTAAATATGGTTGGCCAGATTCCGTAAGGAGACTCTGTTTACTTCTCCAGCCATAGCGGTTGTAGACATCAATGGATACGATCTCTTCTCCCTGACCAAACCATTCCACTCTGTCAACTGTTCGAGACAAGATATCCTCTCTCAAAACCACGTTGGCACGACGTTCCTCACCATCAAAAAGATAGGTTGTGATCCCTAGTGTCCAACATTCCCATAATTCTGGAACTGCTAGATCATTGAAAAATAAAGGTTTTCCAATTTTTGATGCTGCGTCTTTTTGGGTAAAAAAGGTCGCAAGACTCTCTGTCTGTTGGTCCAAATCTGTTTCCAGATTGGTCACAAATACTCGGTAGGGCTGGCTAAGTTTGTTCAAGTATTTTTGCAAACGATCCAGCTCTCTGGTCTGCTCTGATGCAATAATGAACATGCTGATCCTTTCTCATCAATAAGGGGTTAGTCCATCGTTTCAATAAAACGGAGGTTGGTCACCACGCGCTCATAGGTTTCTGTCCCTTGCAAGCCTGCTTCCTCTAATTTTTCAAGGGCCCGTTTCAAGCGCGTTTTGTAGATATAGCGATGCCAAGTCAAATCATAGCCCAACATCCCCAGTAGAGCCAACTTCTCCTGCTTAGCTTCCATCTCATCGACGACTCGCTTTTCTGTCCAAACCTGGGACAGAGTATCTGCACGCCCCACGCGATACCAATAAATACATTTCTCCGTATGAACTACCCGATAGGCTTTTAAGAAGAGCTTGTACATCAGGAAGTTGTCTTCAACATTTTTTCCGACTGGAAAACGAAGCCCTTCAAATAAGCTACGCTTATAGAGCTTCATCATGGCACAAGCCCAGGCCATATCTCTGGTCTCCTGGATGGCATCGTGGTCCATGATCTCGCGTCCCTCATAAAGAGTCTCTGAATAATCGTCGTCTGTTACCTTGATCAAGTATTTGCTACTACTGTCATCATAGAGGTTATAGTTGGCTACGGAAACATCCGCATCATACTTCTTCAGTTGACGATAGAGCACTTCTACATAATCCTCCGTCACCCAGTCATCTGGATCAATAAAGGTGAGGTAATCACCAGTCGCTAGCTCAATCCCTGTATTCCGAGCAGCAGATAAGCCCCCATTTTCTTGGCGAACGTAGCGGATGCGCGCATCCTTCCTAAAAAAATCTTTACAGATCTCTTCTGACTGGTCTGGCGAACCATCATTGACCAGGATAATTTCCAAATGAGGGTAAGTCTGATGGATAACCGTTTCTAAACATTGTCTCAAATAAGCTTCTACATTATAGATGGGAATGATGATACTCACTACTTCATTTGTTTCCATGCTTCTTCTCATTTCTCTTTAAATAATCGCGAATCGCTGCCACCATCTCCTGCACCTGATCATCCGCAAACACTTGATTCTCTCCATTCTCCACATGATTGGTTCCTTCAAAAGAGAAAATCGGTAAGCCCAATTGATGGATCCTTTGCGTCATCTGATCCACCTCATCATAGGGATTGATATCCAGATAGAAATCCAATTTTTCTAGGACCTTTCGACTGGTCAAGGGATCAAAAGAGGGATAAAGAAAGAGGTTGGGGTAGCGTTCCAATTGCACCAAATTAAAACCAAAATGGCTATGGGCAAGGACATGAATCGCTACGTCTGACAACTCTTTTAACAACGTCTCCAACTCGTAGATATCTGCTGTATGGGTATAAATGGCAGCATGATAAGGAAATTCTCCCACTAGGTCTTGATAGGTTTGCTTCAAAATCGGTTTTCGAAGCAAAATTTCCTCCCAAGAGAGGGCATAGTAAAACCACCATTGTTCCCGAAAACGATTGAAGCGTTTGGAGGTCCATGGTTTATTATGAGAAGTGTAATGAATGACCGCAGGAATCCCTTGAAAGGCTTCATACCAATCCAAGTCCCCATAGAGGTGCTGATCCTTATCAGATCCTACTTGTAAATTATAGGTCCAAGGTAATGGAAACCACGCATCTTTGAAATACAGATTCAAAATTCCTTGATCTCCATAAACATGCTGATGGTGTTCACGAGTGAGGTCAAAAAGCGCCTCTGTCACTTGGTGCTCTTGCCACCAAGTCTTATCAATCACCAAAAGTCCAGCATTAAAACCATCTGTCGTCGTTGGCTTATCGACCACTGCACCCAGTCCATAACCTTTTAGATCAACCTCAAATAAAGGCGATAAATCCTGTGTAAAGATCATGTCACAATCCAGATAGAGGATCCGTTCTTCCTCCACAAACTCTGGAATAGCGTAACGGAAATAGGTCGCATAGTGAATATGGTCGCTTGGAAGCGAGAAGGATTGGAATTGCTCAGAAGACATCCGACAATTGATCACTTCTGAATCCAACTGGCGCAAGCGCTGATTCATGATAGTAAACCACTCTGTTGGTAGATCTTCATTCAAGACATAAATTTTTAACTGGTCCTGATAGGCACACAGTGACTTCATAGCGGTTTCCAACTTTTCCATATAAGATAGATCCGCTGAAAACACGACAGCTTTTTTACTCATAACTCCCCCTTATTTTCTTCCATTAGAATACCATTTTCAAGAGAGGAAGACAATTTCTAGGCCCGAAAAAGAGGCCCAGACAAATGTCTATGACCTCTTTTACAATCTTTTCTTATTTAGTATCTAATACAGCTAGTGCGCTGTCTACCAAGCTTGCCCCTAAGACATGCTTGAAATGATTCAAGGCAAACTGGTGATTTTCAGGAGTGAGTGATGCCACTGCAGGTTCCACGACTTCGATCTGGTAGCCGAGATTGTAGGCATCAACCGCTGTATGGAGGACACAGATATCAGTCAAGACCCCAGTCAAAATAACGGTATCTACATGGCGTTCCCGCAGGCGGATATCTAGATCCGTTCCTGAAAAAGCAGAATAATGACGTTTGTCCATCCAAAAGACGCGTGGATCCGCTTTGTGCTCCCGATAAAAATCTGCTAAAGGGCCGTACAAATCACGTCCGCTAGTCCCAATGATATTATGAGGTGGGAAGAGCTTGCTTTCAGGATGAAATGGATCCTCTACATCATGCGCATCAATGGCAAAAAAGACATAGGCTCCTTGGTCAAAGGCCAATTGGGTCACCTGAGCAATAGTCTCAGAAATGGCTTGTGCAGGAGCACCTGCCGTAAGTTTACCATCATCTGCTACGAAATCGACAGTGTAGTCAATTGAAATCAAAGCTTTTGTCATTAGTAATCTCTTTTCTTAATTTCCTCAAAGATATCTGGAATCAACACTTTGAGATAGGTTCCCTTCATTCCAAGAGAACGGCTTTCAATAATACCAGCTGACTCCAATTTCCGGAGTGCATTGACAATCACAGAGCGGGTGATACCAATCCGATCTGCAATGATAGAAGCAGTCAACTGTCCCTCATTTCCTTTCAATTCACTAAGGATGGCAGAAACAGCACGCAATTCAGAGTAAGACAAGGTATTGACAGCCATATTCACCGCTGTCCGACGACGAATATTCTTCTCGTCTTCCTCGCGTTGGTAGTTCAACATTTGAATCCCTACCACGGTACTCGCAATCTCAACCAAGATCAAATCATCATCCGCAAACTGTTTATCATTGCGCCAAATGATCAAGGAACCCAATCGAATCCCAGAAACATGAATAGGCGCAATGGTCGTCAAGCCATCAGGAAATTCAGACTTGGTTTCGACCGGAAAGATACTCAAATCATGGTCCACATCTAAATTAGCTTCTGTATCGTAGACCAAACTAGCTGCCTTGGCATAATCTTCTGGTAATTTTTTATTTTGAAAGAAAGCTTCTACCCGGTCATTGTTGGTCTTGTAACGCATGAAATAACCAAGAAGGGTTCCCTTGCTATTAATGATACAGGCATTACAGTGGATAATATCCGCTAATTGTTGGGCAATATCATTGTAAGGCATCTCGAACTGCAACTGTTCATCAGTCCGTTTCAAGATGGATGTAATTTTACGTGTCTTTTCTAATAAGTTTGCCATAATAAACCTCACATATAGTCAGCTCAAGTATATCATATAAGTGTGGGAATTTCAATCAAATTATCTGAAAATTATTTATTTTTTCTACAATTATGCGCAATTCAGAAAAATGTCGATTCGATGACATGGATTTTATAAAATGAATCAAAAAAGACTGAAGACCTTCATCTTCAATCTTTCATCTGATTAGCGTTTGTATTGTTTCAAGAAACGAGTCATTTTTTCTTGAATTTGAGCTAACTCATCGACACGTGGAAGGTAAACGATCCGGAAGTGATCTGGATCTTTCCAGTTAAAGCCGCGGCCATGAACCAAGAGAATCTTTTCTTGCTTCAAGAATTCTAAAACAAATTGTTCATCATCATCCACGCGGTACATGTCCCGATCAATCTTAGGGAAGATATAGAGACCAGCCTTTGGCTTAACAGCTGAGAGGCCTGGAATATCATTGATGGCTTTGTAGATAAAGTTCCGTTGTTCATAAATTCGACCACCTGGAAGTAAAAGTTCATCCACGGATTGGTAGCCTCCAAGAGAGGTTTGCACAACATGTTGAGACAAGACATTTGAACAAAGACGCATATTGGACAACATGTTCAAGCCTTCGATATAGCCCTTCACGTGATGCTTTGGTCCGGACAGAACCATCCAACCAACACGGAAACCGGCAATCCGGTGAGATTTTGACAAGCCATTCATACTCACACAGAAGAGATCAGGCGCTAAACTTGCGATAGCCGTGTGTTTTTCACCATCCATGACCAAGCGATCATAGATCTCGTCCGCAAAGATGATCAAGTTATTTTGACGAGCAATCTCTACAATCTCAAGCAGGATCTCATCTGGATAAAGGGCACCTGTTGGGTTATTCGGGTTGATGACAACGATAGCTTTAGTGTTTGAGGTGATTTTCGACTTGATATCTTCAATATCTGGATACCAATTTGCTTCTTCATCACAAAGATAGTGAACGGCATTCCCACCAGCTAGGCTGACGGCTGCTGTCCAAAGAGGATAGTCCGGCATGGGAACCAAGACCTCATCCCCATTGTCAAGCAGTCCTTGCATGGACATGACGATCAGCTCACTCACTCCATTCCCAAGGTAAATATCATCAATATCCACATTTGGAATTTTTTTCAACTGGCAGTACTGCATGATAGCCTTGCGGGCTGAAAAGATCCCTTTTGAGTCTGAATAACCTTCACTATCACGCGCATTCATGATCAAATCATGGATGACTTCATCTGGAGCTGTAAAGCCAAATTCAGCAGGATTCCCTGTATTCAAACGGAGAATTTTTTCTCCATTTGCGCGCATGCGCATGGCTTCTTCCAAGACTGGACCACGAATATCGTAAGCGACATGTTCGAGTTTGCTTGATTTATTATATTCCTTCATATTCTGCCTCGATTCACGAAATTATCTCTATTATACCACTAGTTGAAATAGAGTACAAACCGAGGACTTTAAAAATTCTGCAAAATTATAGCAGAAAAGAGAGACTTTACCTTTACATTCTAGCTTAAAAGAGATAAAATATAAGTGTATTAAGAATAGGATTTCCTTCTATTCTATCCATGTTTTCAAGCTATAAGGAGGTAGGATTATGTCTCAAAAATACGAAAACATTATGGTCGCTGTCGACGGTTCTCATGAAGCAGAATTAGCCTTTGAAAAAGGGGTTAACGTTTCTCTTCGCAACGGCTCTAAATTGACGATTGCCCACGTCATCGATACCCGTGCCCTTCAAAGCGTCTCAACTTTTGATGCTGAGGTCTACGAAGAATTGCAAGAAGAAGCCAACGAATTGCTCAAGGGCTACAAGGAACGTGCTGAAAAAGTCGGCGTTCAAAATGTTGTGACTGTTGTAGAAATGGGAAATCCAAAAGTCCTCTTAGCCAATGATATCCCAAGTAAGGAAGGGGTTGACCTTATTATGGTCGGAGCTACCGGACTCAATGCCTTCGAACGGTTAATGGTCGGATCCTCCTCAGAATATATCCTTCGCCACGCCAAAGTAGACTTACTAGTGGTACGTGATAAGGATAAAACCATGTAAGAAAGAAAAAGTTTGGAACCTTTGTTCCAAACTTTTTTAGTTGTCTTTTTTTGCTTCTTTTTGTTTCGCGTGTTTTTCGTAGGCCTTGAGCTGGCGATCGAGTTCTTTTTGGATAGCTGGTTCTGGGGCGTATTTTTCTTCCCAATCATCTGGCTTCAAAATCTTGTGAGTCACTGGATCAAAGTGCGCTCTTCCATCTGGGAAAATCTTACCCATATTTGCCCGATGAACAATCTCAAAGACCTCTTCAGGATCCACTCCCATTAGAACAAAGCTACCATAAGTCAGATAGAGGGTATCGATCAAGGCATCGACCTGTCCCACCATGGAAATCTCAGCCGGATGCTTGCTACGCACCTTATCTACAGCCTTATCCAAAGCTTCGTGAAGGGCCGCTACCGAGCGATCGAATTCTTCCTCACTTGAGCTAGCTGCTCGAACAAATTCCACCAGTTCCTCTTGCTTGAACATGGTCCGATAAAGGGCATCTTGAGGTTGCCAGACCACTGGTTTCTCCTGGGTTTCCCCATCCATTACACCATGGAAGGTTTTGACCTTATTGAAGTGATCATCCTTAGAAAGAAAGAGTTCTTTCTCTGAGAGAATACCAAAGTGTTGCAGGGCCTTTTGGATGCCATCCTTGCCATTACTAGTCGTGGTATGCTTGGCAATTGCCTTGACACTGGTCGTTCCATTTCCCATCGCAATAGACAAGCCAACACCTGACAGCATCTCTAAGTCATTATCCGAATCTCCAAAAGCCATCACTTCATCGATGTCAAAGCCAAATTCCTGACCAACGATGCGGATCCCTTCTAGTTTGGAAATGCCTGGGTTGAGGACGTCTGCTGCAAAAGGACTAGACCGTGTGAATTTCAGATCCGGAAACTCTTTTTCAATTATTGCAGTCTCCTCTGGACTCGATAAGATCAACACTTGGTAGATTGGTTCTTGCGCTAGTGCATAGAGGGTATCCTGATCTTGTGGGACGACCTTGCTGACCACTTTGTTAAATCCTCGACTGACGGTACGGGCCATTTTGCGGGGCACAAAGCGACTGGACCAGGTTGAAATAGGACTCATCCCAAAACTCATGATCCGAGAACCAAATACCCCATCCTTGGTACCGAGAGCAATTTCCTTACGGTGTTCTCGAGCATAGTCAATTAGTTGGTGCAGACTCTTTTTATCGATTGGGCTGGTATACAACACGCGGTCCTTGGTCAAAATATACTGACCATTATAGGTCACAGCAAAATCAAAGCCATAGCGTTCCATAAACGGTTTGACAAAGGCCGGTCCCCGCCCTGTCGCAAGACCTACATAGATTCCTTCTTCCTTTAAAGACTGAATGGCTTTTTCTGTTGATTTTAGGACCGCTCGACTATCATTGACCAAGGTTCCATCGATATCAAAAAAGACTGCTTTTATTTCCATGTCTACTGTTTCTTTCTTTTTATGATAAAATAAATTATATCACATATTCCAAGGAGCTTCACATGTTTAAGAAAATTTTAGCACTACATACCGGAGGGACCATTTCGATGGCAGCAGATGACTCTGGGGCAGTGATTACCAATGAAGTCAATCCCATGACCCAAGTCACTTCACCAATTGAAGGAATTGCAGTCACCTCGGAGGACTTCTTCAACCTTCCCAGCCCTCAAATGACCCCTCGTCACATGTTAGCCCTATTTCAAAAAATCAAAGAGGAAGCCCACAAATACGACGGCATCGTTATTACCCACGGAACAGATACGCTGGAAGAAACGGCTTATTTCTTGGATACCATGGAGTTACCAGAGATCGCTGTGGTCATTACAGGAGCTATGCGAAGCTCCAACGAGCTAGGAAGCGATGGCGTCTATAATTTTCTGACAGCCCTTCGAGTGGCTGCCGATCCAAAAGCACGCGATAAAGGCGTCTTAGTCGTCATGAACGATGAAATTCATGCGGCTAAGTACGTCACCAAAACCCATACCACCAATGTCAGTACCTTCCAGACACCAACCCACGGTCCACTAGGTTTGGTCATGAAAAAGGAAATCCTCTTCTTTAAAACAGCCGAGCCAAGGGTGCGCTTTGATCTCGATACCATCGATGGGTTCGTTCCGATCATCACTACCTATGCAGGGATGAAAACCGATCTGCTGGACATGCTGGATCTTTCAAAGCTTGATGGCCTCATTATCGAAGCCTTTGGAGCAGGAAACATCCCTAAAGAAACGGCACATAAACTCCAAGAGTTCATAGATGCAGGCCTTCCAATCGCTTTAGTATCCCGTTGCTTCAACGGAATCGCTGAACCCGTCTACGCATATGAAGGAGGAGGCGTCCAACTCCATCAAGCAGGTGTCTTTTTCATCAAAGAATTAAATGCCCCCAAAGCGCGCATCAAACTCCTCATCGCCCTCAATGCCGGCCTAAAAGGACAAGAACTCAAAGACTATATCGAAGGGTAAACTAAGATACAAAGCCCGTAAAATGCCAAGTGAAAATAGGGAGTAGGACAGAAGCGATACTTTGGCAGACGCTTCGTCGTCCTACCCCCACAAGGCTGATTAGGATTCTTCCGAGCTGATAGGCGAGAGAAGAGTCCAATCAGCTACTGTGTCTTGAAGTTAGTACTCGTATAGTTGGCATTTTTTCACACAGCATTTAGGGCATGTTCAATTAATAAGATACAAAGGGCGTAGCGGATACAGTCAAAATAGGGAATACGACGAAGAATCCAAAAGATTCTAGGAGGATTCATCTTTTTGATACAATCCGCAGCCCGTGTTCAATTAATAAGATACAAAGCCCGTAAAATGCCAAGTGAAAATAGGGAGTAGGACAGAAGCGATACTTTGGCAGACGCTTCGTCGTCCTACCCCCACAAGGCTGATTAGGATTCTTCCGAGCTGATAGGCGAGAGAAGAGTCCAATCAGCTACTGTGTCTTGAAGTTAGTACTCGTATAGTTGGCGTTTTTTCACACAGCATTTAGGGCGTGTTCAATTCGTGTAACGGCAAGCACTATGGTGCCTTGCCTAAACGACTCACTAACTCCTCAGGTGGATAGTATCGATCCACCTTCGTCCTGTCGCATTTCATCAAGATACAAAGCCCGTAAAATGCCATCTTAAAGGGAGTAGAGTGGAATCCAAAGAATTTCCACTCTACTCCCTTTTTTGCGTCTAGTCTAAATGTTCTTTCTTTTCTAAATATAGCGAGAGCAAATGCCAATCTGGGTGTTCGCGCCAATCTGGCGTGGCTACGATCTGGCTGGCAACTTTCCTTGCTTCTTCCAGAATGGGATAATCTTCTACCAAATCCGCCACTTGAAATTCTGGAATCCCAGATTGACGGGTTCCAAAGATTTCACCTGAACCCCGCATTTTCAAATCTTCTTCCGCCAGCACAAACCCATTGGTTGTCTCTGTCATGATTTTCATGCGCTGCTTGCCACTATCTGTCTTAGGATTGGCTACTAGAATAGCATAGGATTGCTTGTTTCCCCGACCAACCCGACCTCGAAGCTGGTGAAGCTGGCTAAGACCAAACCGATCTGCATCCATAATGACCATAACGGTTGCATTGGGTACGTTGACTCCTACTTCAATAACGGTCGTAGACACCAAAACATCGACTTGGTGCTCTTTAAAGGCCTGCATGATGGCATCTTTTTCTTCACTTTTCATCTTCCCGTGAAGAAGAGAAACGCGTGCTCGCTGTCCAAAGAAGGTCTCTAGCTCTTCTTGGAGGGCAAGGGCGTTTTTCAAATCTAGCGCCTCTGATTCCTCGATCAAGGGAGAAATAAAGTAAGCTTGAGAACCTTTGCCAAGTTCTTTGACTAACCAGTCGAGGACCACTTCTAACTGCTCATGCTTGACCCAGCGCGTCATGATTTCCTTGCGTCCCGCAGGCATCTGGTCAATGATGGACACATCCATATCTCCAAAGGCTGTAATAGCCAAGGTCCGGGGAATAGGGGTAGCCGTCATCATCAGGACGTCTGGATTTTGTCCTTTTTCTCGAAGGATACGGCGCTGGGAAACCCCAAAACGGTGCTGTTCATCAATAATGACCAAGCCTAGATCTTGGTAGTGAACTCCCTCTTGAATCAAGGCATGTGTCCCCACAATCAGTTGAGCAGTTCCTGAGGCGATCTCTTCTAAGACTTCTCGTTTCTCAGCCGCCTTTAATCCTCCTGTTAGAAGGGCAATTGGCAAATCTGGAAAAAGATTTTGCAAGCTTTCCTTGTGTTGCTCTGCCAAAATCTCCGTTGGAACCATCAAGGCAGCTTGCTTACCAGCGCTTAAGGCTGCATACATGGCAAGACCGGCCACGACTGTCTTCCCGCTTCCCACATCCCCTTGTAAGAGGCGGTTCATATGATAAGGAGAGGCCATATCTGTCAAGATTTCATTCAAGCTGTTTTCTTGAGCTTGCGTTAGCTCAAAAGGAAGCTGTTTTTTTCGTTCTGCTAATTTTTCTGGATCCCAGCCCAAGGAAATCCCTTGGCTGGCATCGTGATTTTCTTCTTTTAGCACTTGGAGTTGCAGCTGGAAAAAGAGGAGCTCTTCAAATTTTACCCGGCGAAGGGCTTGCTTGTACTCTGCCAGCTCCTTAGGAAAATGCATAGCTTGCACTGCTTGGGAACGAGACATAAGTTGATAACGATCCCGCAAGACTTGGGGTACATTCTCTTCTAAAAGCTGGTCCAAGCCCTGGTCGAACGCTATTTTGATCAATTTCACCAGGCTGTTTTGGCTCACTCCTTGCGTCACTCGATAGACCGGCTGCAAATCATCTTCCACTTGAGCCAGGAGTTTCATCCCTGTCAAACTGCCTTTGGCTTTGTCCCATTTTCCAAAAATCGCCACTGTCTGCTGGACCTCAATTTTGTCTGCTAGATAGGGTTGGTTGAAAAAATTAACCGCAATCACTTGGTCTCCCTGTTTGATCGAAAAACGCAAGCGATTTCGTTTGTAGCCATAATATTGGACATTGGCTGGTGTTGCTACCAGCCCAGAGATGACGGCTTTTTCACCATCTTCCAACTCTAAAACATTGCGCGTTTTGAAGTCTTCATAGCGAAAGGGAAAATACAAGAGCAGATCTTCTAAAGTTTCAATCCCTAACTTTTTAAATTTTTCCGCCGATTTTGGACCAACTCCAGGCAGTACGGATAAGGGTTGGTGTAGATTCATTTCTCCTCCTTTCTTTTATAAAAAAGCAGGTCCATCCGGGAAAATCCCACCTGCTTCTTCTTATTCTTCACCTGTATAGTCACGAGGAATCCGATCACTCAAGAGACAGACCACTTCATAATTAATGGTACCACGGTAATCTGCAACCTCTGTTGCCGTGATTTCTTTTTCGCCCTCTCGTCCAATCAGGGTAACCTTGGTCCCCAGAGGCAATTCTTCAGGAAGGCGAACCGTTATCTGGTCCATCGAAACGCGACCAACAATGGGACAATAGTCCCCCTTAATCAGAACATGAAAGTTTTGCATTTCCCGGATCCAACCATCCGCATAGCCGATAGGAATCGTCCCGATCCATTGGGGTTCTTCTGTCGTATAGGTTGCCCCGTAGCCAATATCTTGACCAGCTTCCAACTGTTTCACATGAACTAATTCGCTCACCAAACTCAAAGCTGGCTTAATTTCATATGGCAAGGCTAACACAGATCCGCTCGGATTCAAGCCATACATGACATCTCCCAAGCGTACAGCTGTGAAAATCGTATCCGCATGCCACAAAGAAGTGGCTGAATTACTCGCATGGACAATAGGAGGAAGGATTTCAAGAGCAGCCAATACTTCTTTGAAAAACTGGTATTGCGCTTGAAATTTTCGATCATCTGCCTCATCTGCTGTTGCAAAATGAGTAAAGATCCCTTCAATTTCAGCTCCAGCTGCTAAGAGGAGGCGTTCAGCCTTTTTGATATCTTCGATTCTTCGGAATCCAATCCGCCCCATTCCTGAATCCACCTTGATATGGACCTTCAATCCTGAAAGATCTGCTTCTTGTCCAAGCAATTGATCCAACCAAGCAAGACTCGCCACCGTTAAGCGGATGTCATGCTCTTTGGCTAGATTCACTGTTTCACTTGGCACAACTCCCAAAATCAAAATAGGGTGTTGCAAGCCTTCTTCACGGATTTCGAGGGCTTCATCCATATTGGAAACACAAAAACCATCTACCTGAGGCTCCAATTTTTTGGTCACTGCAACGACCCCATGACCATAGGCGTTGGCCTTGACGACTGCATATTTCAAGGCTTGACTCGGAATATGCTCACTGACTTGTTGCACATTAAAGGCAATGGCATCCAAATCGACTCTAGCAACCGTTGGTCTATGTTTACTTGCTTTCATTTTCTTCCTCCAAAATGACACTGGTCGACACTAGGTCTCCCTTATGACTGATCGAAATCCATACCTTCCCAGAAAAAGGAGACTTGGAAAAATAGGGAGCTCCGTGGGCATCATTTAAAATTTCTAAATCTTGAAAACCAACTGGTCCAATCCCTGTTCCCATTGCCTTTGAAAAGGCTTCTTTGGCGGACCATCGGCCCGTTAAATATTCCATTTTCCGTTTTCCAGACAATTCCTCAAAGCGCTCTCGCTCAACCTCGGTTAAGACTTTTTCAGCGAATCGAGTATTCTTCTGATAGGCTTTTTCAATCGCAGCGATCGATTCGATATCGATGCCATGTCCTTTGATCATCTTGTTTTATCCTTATTTATCGTTTCAGTATCGTTTTACTGACAAAAGAGAAGGGGCTAAAGAATCACTCCTTCCGCCCCTGCCTTTTACTTATTCATCGTTGCAATTTCTTTGACCAAGGCCTGTGTTTTTTCCCAACCCAGGCAAGGGTCTGTGATGGATTGACCATAAACCACTGGTTCATTTTGACGGCCATCTTCTAGATAGGATTCAATCATGAAACCACGAACTAAAGTTGCCAAATCCTTGTTCCAAGCACGGTTCATCATGGTTTCTCTCACGATGCGTACTTGCTCTTCGAATTGTTTGCCAGAGTTGTCATGGTTGGTATCCACCAGGATGAAGGGATGTTGCAAGCCCATTTCGCTATAGCGTTTTGCTGCCGCTAGCAAATCTTCATAATGGTAGTTTGGAATATTCTTACCACTTGCATCCAAGCCCCCACGAAGGATCGCATGAGCTAAAGGATTTCCTGATGTTTCCACTGCTTGGGCATTGAACAAAAAGTTTTGGGGATGTTGGGCTGCATAAATCGCATTGAACATAACAGAAAGATTCCCAGAAGTTGGATTCTTCATACCTGTCGGAGCAGAGATCCCACTAGATACAAAGCGATGCTCCTGGTCTTCAACTGATCGCGCTCCAATGGCATGATAAGAAATCAAATCTTCAACATACGGAAGACTTGCTGGATAAAGCAACTCATCCGCAGTTGTCAAACCAGTTTCTGTAATCACACGGTAGTGGAGATGTCGGACTGCTTTCAAACCGTCCACAAAGCTTGGTGCTGCATGTGTATCTGGTTGGTGCATCAAGCCTTTATAGCCATCCCCATTGGTCCGAGGTTTAGCCGTATAGACCCGCATCACAATGAAAATCTGATCTTTGACTTGCTCTTGCAAGTCTGCCAAACGACGGGCATAGTCCATCACAGCTTCTTCATTATCAGAAGAGCAAGGCCCGATCACAAGAAGGATCCGTTGGTCTTCTCCTTTGATAATAGCTTCCAATTCTCGATCACGCGCTTCTTTGCGCTCCAAGGCTGAACCTTCCAAGCGGTAAAGCGAAGTGATCTCTTGCTCATCAATCTTATTGCTCTTCGTAATGAATACCATACGGCCTCCTTATGCTAGCTAGACCCATCCTCTTTCTATTTCAGAGGAGCTCTTAAAATTTACGTCCGTGACAGTTTTTAAATTTCTTGCCTGAACCACAAGGGCACAAATCGTTGCGTTTCACTTGTGACAAGTCAATATCTGCTGGAATATCTTGTTGTTGCGCTGCAATGTTGCGAGTCGCAGTTGTTGAAATACTGTGTTCCGTACGTGGACGTTCTTGTTCGTGAATTTGGGCTTTCATCATGAGACGAGTCACATCAAATTCAATCGATCCGATCATATCGTTAAACATACGGAAACTTTCTGATTGGTATTCTACCACTGGGTTGTTTTGCGCATACCCACGGAGTCCAACCGCATTTCGCAATTGATCCAAAGCATCGATATGGTCCGTCCACTTGCTGTCCACCACGCGAAGGATCAAGACTTTTTGGAATTCTTGCACAGACTCTTCGTCACGCAATTTCGCTACTTGGCTAGCATAGATTTCTTCTGCACGTGCATACAAGTAATCGATGACTTCCTTGTCAGATTTTCCTTCAATATCGCTTGCAGAAATCGTATCTTCCGGAACCAAATTGTATTTGGCAAAGTTCAGAATCGCTTCAACGCGTTCTTCCTTACTTGAGTGGCTGGCTCCTTCAACAATCCGTTTGATGGTCCGTTTGATCATGGCCTTGATTTCAGGCGCCAAATCACGGTTAGCTGTGATGACATCATAGCGTTCAGCGTAGATAATTTCCCGTTGTTCCCGCATCACGTCATCGTATTGAAGGACTTGTTTACGGGTATCGTAGTTGTTTCCTTCAACCCGTTTTTGAGCACCCTCTACCTGACGGGTGAACATGTTTGAACGGATCACTGATTCTTCTTCGCTCAACTTGAAGCGATCAAGCACTGCTTTGATCCGTTCAGAACCGAAACGACGCATCAATTCATCTTCAAGAGACAAGTAGAATTGAGATTCACCTGGATCTCCTTGACGTCCTGAACGTCCACGAAGCTGGTTATCGATCCGACGGCTTTCGTGACGTTCTGTCCCGATGACACAAAGTCCACCAAGTTCGCGAACACCTTCACCAAGCTTGATATCGGTACCACGTCCGGCCATGTTGGTCGCAATAGTAACAGCACCACGTTGACCAGCGTTCATGATGATTTGCGCTTCTTTGTAGTGGTTTTTCGCATTCAAAACTTCGTGAGGGACACCTGCTTGAACCAACAATTGAGAAAGGTAATCACTGGTTTCAACGGCAACGGTACCCACGAGGACTGGTTGACCTTTTTCATGACGAGACTTGACATCTTCCACAACAGCCTTGAATTTTGATTTCAAGCTTGGGTAGAGAAGGTCTGGATGGTCAATACGGGCAATCGGACGGTTGGTTGGAATTGGAATCACGCGAATGTTATAAATTTCACGGAATTCTTCTTCTTCAGTTTTCCCTGTCCCTGTCATCCCTGACAACTTCTTGTACATACGGAAGAGGTTTTGGTAAGTAATCGACGCAGATGTTTTGGTTTCTTCTTGAACTGGAACACCTTCTTTGGCTTCAATCGCTTGGTGAAGTCCGTCAGAATAACGACGTCCTTCCATGGTCCGACCAGTAAATTGGTCGACGATCAAGATTTCTTGATCTTCGCTGACCACATAGTCGATATCCAAAATCATGATGTAGTTGGCACGAAGGGCATTGTCGATAAAGTGAGTCAAAGCTACGTTTTCAATATCGTACAAGTTTTCAAGATTAAAGTAGCTTTCTGCCTTATCAATCCCTGAATCAGACAAACCGATGGTTTTAGATGGGACGTCGATAATGTAATCATCCTCGTTTAAGGTCTTCACATAAGCATCCGCCATGTGGTAGAGCTGGCTCGTATCAGAAGCTGTCTGACCAGAAACGATCAACGGAGTACGCGCTTCGTCAATCAAGATCGAGTCTACCTCATCGACCAAGGCATAGTTCAATGGACGTTGAACCATGTTTTCTGCACGCACAACCATGTTGTCACGCAAGTAGTCAAAACCAATCTCTGAGTTGGTTGAGTAAGTGATATCACAGAGGTAAGCTTCTTTTTTCTCAGCTGGAGATTTTGCTGCAAGGTTGATCCCTACTGAAAGGCCAAGCCATGAGTAAAGTTCTCCCATCTCTGTTGCATCCCGCTCGGTCAAGTATTCATTGACGGTGACAACGTGCACCCCTTTGCCAGACAAGGCATTCAAGTATACCGGCATGGTTGCTGTCAAGGTTTTTCCTTCCCCTGTACGCATCTCTGGAACGTCACCATGGTGAAGGACGATTCCCCCCATGACCTGAACCTTGTATGGGAACAAACCAAGAACCCGTTTTGCAGCTTCACGAACAACTGCAAAAGCCTCGTACAAGAGATCATCCAAAGACTCACCATCTTGGTAGCGTTGCTTAAACTCAACTGTTTTCGCTTTTAATTCGTCATCCGTCAAAGCTGCCATTTGGTCTTCATAAGAAAAGACCTTGTCAGCCATTTTTTCAAGGCGTTTGATTTCGCCTCGATCATTTTCAATAATTGTTTTTAATAAATTTGCCATTTTTTTCCTTACTTTGAATTTTTCAAAATCTAAAATGTTCTTTTTATTCTAGCATTTTTTAAACATTTTTTCAAGATCAAGGCTGTATCTTACAAGACTTTCGAGTGGTTTTTTTCGTGTGAGAAAATCCAAAAAGATGCCTGCTTAAGCAGACATCTTTTCTTTAGGCGATCGTTATTCAGACAAATGGTAAGAATAGCTTGCCACAACCACTTCTTCATGCCAACGAAGTGCATACTTCAATTTCAAACTCATTTGGTTGTGGAGAACATTTTGCCAATGTTTTTTAGGAATAAATTGAGGGACTAAGACTGTAACAGTGTTCCCTTTTTCCTTGGCCTCCTCAGCTACTTTTGAGACAAATTCAACCGTTGGTTGGATAATATCTCGGTAACTCGTCATGACATTTTCAAAGCGAATATGAGGGAAATAACGCTTAAATTCTTCTGCTACCTCAGCGTCTTTAACCTTGGTTTCTTCCGTTGAGACGTGCATAGCTATAACATCTTTTCCTAGGCTATTTGCATAACTCATAGCTCCCACACTTACTTGAGTGACATTCCCAACAAGAACAATGACAGTATTGCCCGCGTAATTTGTCTTTTCGATCTTCCTTCCCAAACGCAATTGAGCCGCAACTTTATCATAGTGATTACGGATACTTAAGAACATCCAAAGCAAGAGACCAATAATAGGGAAGAAGGGCCAGATCTCACCCAAACGGAATAATAAGAGGATCAAGACAATCCCATAACAGATGGCTGCCCCCAGGATATTGGCAAGGGAATACTTAAGAAATCCTTTTTGATATTGGCGTTTCCAATGAATGACCATCCCTGTTTGAGAAAGGGCAAAAGGAATGAAGACCCCAATGGTATACAGCGGAATCAAGCTTTCTGTTTGTCCATCAAAAATCAAGAGCAAGACGATGGCACCAATCGCCAAGGTCAAAATCCCATTAGAATAGCCCAGACGATCCCCTTTTTCCATATACATGTGTGGCATGTATTTATTTTTAGCCATGTTAAAGGCCAACATTGGAAAGGCAGAGAATCCTGTATTAGCCGCAACTGCCAAAATCAAGGCTGTTGACAATTGGAAGACGTAAAAGAAGGCTTGTCCGACTGGGGAATTCCCTAAGATGGCTTGGGCCATTTGGGCTAGAGTCGTTACCCCTTTTGCTGGAACGACACCCACCCAGTAATTGAGGAAGGTAATTCCCGCAAACATGATCCCCAAAATCAAAGCCATAATGGTCAAGGTAGAGGCTGCATTCTTTGCTTTTGGTTTCTTAAAGAAAGGAACCGAATTGGAGATAGCTTCAACCCCTGTTAGGGAAGCCGATCCACTCGTAAAGGCCCGCAACAAGAGAATGACACTAACCCCTGAAATGGTTTGACCCACATGAGCAGTTGCGTTATAGGCCAAGTGACCCGTCAAGATTTGGATCACACCATAGCCGATCAAGGCAATGGTACTGACAATGAAAAGGTAAACCGGAATCATCAATGATGTGGCCGATTCGCGTAGCCCCCGAAGGTTCATCAGCATCAAGATCAAGACCAATAAAATGGAAATGTGAAGATTATAAGGATGAAGAGATGGAATCGCTGACGTAATGGCATCTGCACCGGAAGACACAGATACTGCTACTGTCAGCATGTAGTCGACTAAGAGACTCCCACCAGCGATCAAACCCGCTTTGGGAGACAAGTTCTCCGTAGTCACCATGTAGGCCCCTCCCCCTTGAGGGTAGGCATGAATGACCTGGCGATAAGAAATCGTTAAACTGGCTAGGAGAACCAGGACCACAATCCCAATCGGAATAGACCACCAAATGGCTCCCGCTGAAACGGTCATCAAGACCAGGATAACTTGCTCTGGACCGTAGGCGATAGAAGAAAGCGCGTCACTAGAGAGCATGGCCAAGGCCTGCATTTTCCCTAGCAATCCGCCTTCACCTTCTGCACCAGATTTCAACGGACGGCCAATAAACCATTTTTTCAATGTTGAAAACATAAAAAACTCCTTGAAAAAAGATCATGAGGCCGGGAGTTCCCTGCCTCTTTTTCATAAAACAGGGGTTATTCTACTCCTTTTTTTCAAGACTGTCAACTAAAATTGTGAAATTTTCATAAAACTTTCATTATGTTCATTCATTCAAGCTCTCTTAGATCAGCCAGCTTCTTTTCAAATTGATCCAAGCAAAAAACGAGGCTGGGACAAAAATCCTAGCCTCTCAATTGTTTTTGGATTGTCGAGCAAGACGCAGTGGTTGAGCGAGCTCTACTACACTGGTTTCATCAGTTTTTACAGCCCTACTCAACTGTGCGGAGGTGGGACGACGAAATCGAATTCTAACGAATGACCAATTTCTGTCCCACTCACACTTTTTTATTTTGCTTGATTTTCGACATAAAAGGCAATGACATCCGAAGTGTACTGGGCTGTGCCAACTCCAAACTTGTCGATGTTTTCCTTGAATTCTGGATTATAGACATAGCCTTTGCCGATATGGCCAAAAACTTCTATAGAGCAGTCAAATCCATACGTTCGAATCGCGTCTAAAAGTTTGGCGGCTTGATCTTGGTTTTCATTTGCAGATACGGATAGACCATCTTTGAGATTTTGCGCCAAAGTTTGAAAAACTTGGTTGAAGGCTTCCGTAGCCTCATCTTCACGCCCCTTTTGACGTTCAAGCGCTTGATCCATGACTTCTTGACCGTACTTATCTACCGCCTCTTGCTGGTATTTTTGAGTATCTTGGTAGCTAAATCCAGTAAATTTTTCCTCAATGGTCATTTTTCTTTCTCCTTTTTGTTCTTGAATGGTTTTTTGCAAGGTAGAAATCAAGGTATCCAGACGTTGTCTTTCTTGAGTCAAATAGTCCAACTGTTTGGTCAAATGGGGCAATAAGTTAGATTTTTCTTCGGCTAAGAGTTCTGCTATTTGGTCTAAGGAAAATCCTAGATACTTGTAGTAGAGAATCACCTGTAATCGTTCTAAATCTTCTTGATTGTATGTCCGATAGCCATTTTCAGATTTCACAGGGACGAGAAGTCCTATCTTGTCATAGTGGTGCAAGGTCTTGACAGAGACACCTGACAGCTCTGCAGCTTCTTTGATATGGTACATGATTTCCTCCTTATACTCAATGAAAATCAAAGAGCAAACTAGGAAGCTAGCCGCAGGTTGCTCAAAGCACTGCTTTGAGGTTGTAGATAGAACTGACGAAGTCAGTAACATATATACGGTAAGGCGACGCTGACGTGGTTTGAATTTGATTTTCGAAGAGTATTACAAGGATAGTATAACCCCTCCCCTTAGGTCAGAGTCAAGACTTAACATAAAAATTGTTTTCAGATAAAAAAGGCTTGAGTTGTTCCACAACTTTTAACTCAAACCCTTTCTTTTTTATGGATGACTCACGATCAATTCTAAACCTTGCCCTTTCAAAGTCCAAGATTCAACATCGCTCGGTAAGATAAAGTGACTTCCTTTTTGAATAGGATAATCCTTCCCATCTACCGTCAATTTCCCTTCTCCGGCTAAGACGCTCAACAAGCTGTAATCAGCGGTCTTTTCAAAATCAGCTTTTCCAGTCAGTTCCCACTTATAAACAGTGAAGAAATCACTGGCAACCAAGGTGGTCATACGAAGATCATCGATCACAACTGTATCTGGATGGCTATTGGCAGGCTCTCCAATGTTCAAGACATCAATTGATTTTTCAAGATGAAGCTCCCGCAAGTTTCCTTGAGCATCCTTGCGGTCAAAATCATAAACCCGGTAGGTGGTATCACTCGACTGTTGGGTTTCAAGGATCAAGATTCCAGATCCAATCGCGTGCATGGTCCCGCTTGGCACATAGAAGAAATCTCCAGCCTTGACAGGAACCTTTGTCAGTAAGGCATCCCAGTTCTTGTCCTCAATTTGCTGACGGAGTTCTTCTTTTGACTTGGCATTGTGTCCATAGATAATCTCGGACCCTTCATCGGCCGCAATCACATACCAACACTCGGTTTTTCCAAGTTCTCCTTCATGCTCCATCGCATAGGTATCATCTGGGTGCACCTGTACACTAAGCCAATCGTTGGCATCCAAAATCTTTGTTAATAAAGGAAAGACAGGCTCTTTACGATTACCGAATAATTCCCGGTGTTCTTGATAGAGCTGGTCCAATCCCATTCCTTCGTATGGACCATTGGCCACTTTAGAAACGCCATGCGGATGGGCCGAAATCGCCCAAAATTCCCCGACATGGTCGCTCGGAATTTCGTAACCAAATTCTTCTTTCAGACGAGTTCCTCCCCAAATTTTTTCCTGCATGACTGAATGTAAAAATAATGGTTGTCCCATAATATCCTCCTCGCATTTCATGTTTCTATTATACAAAAAAAAGAAAGTTTTTGAAAGCCCTTTCCATTATTTTCCTCTCTCGCCAGAAACTTCATTTTTGTGTATAATGAAAGGGATGACACTAAAAGAAAACATTATCCAACTGGCGCATTCTATTGGGATATCAAAAATTGGCTTTACAACTGCTGATGACTTCGCTTATTTGGAAAAATCGCTCCGCTTGGCCGTTGAGGAAGGACGGAATTCTGGATTCGAGCATAAGAATATTGAAGAGCGCATCCACCCCAAATTAAGTCTCTCCTCTGCCAAGACCATCATCTCAATCGCTGTCGCCTACCCCCACAAACTCAAGCAACAACCTCAAAAAACAGCCTATAAAAGAGGAAAATTTACGCCCAACAGTTGGGGATTAGACTACCATTATGTTCTTCAAGACAAGCTCAACCGCTTAGCTGCTGGGATTGAAGAAATGACGCAGGATTTTGAATATAAGGGCATGGTCGATACTGGAGCACTGGTTGATACGGCTGTCGCCCAACGAGCAGGGATTGGCTTTATCGGAAAAAATGGCTTGGTCATTTCAAAAGAATACGGTTCTTACATGTTTCTGGGCGAATTGATTACCAACCTCGAAATCGAACCGGATCAGCCAGTCGACTATGGTTGTGGAGACTGTCGGCGTTGTTTAGATGCTTGCCCAACCTCCTGTTTAATCGGGGATGGCTCTATGAATGCCAAACGCTGTTTGTCCTTCCAAACCCAAGACAAGGGCATGATGGACCTAGAATTTCGCAAGAAAATTAAAACGGTCATCTATGGATGTGATATTTGTCAGATTAGTTGCCCTTATAACAAAGGGCTAGATAATCCCTTAGCAACGGAAATCGATCCTGATCTGGCTCATCCAGAGTTGATTCCTTTTATCGAGCTGTCCAACGGACAATTTAAGGAAAAATTCGGACATGTTGCTGGAAGTTGGCGAGGAAAGAATATCCTCCAGCGCAATGCCATCATTGCATTAGCCAATGCCAATGACCGCTCGGCCATTCCTAAGCTCCTGAACATCATCGAAACTTCACAAAATCAGATTCATATTGCAACGGCTATCTGGTCTTTAGGGCAACTGCTCCGTGAAGTCACGCCAGACCTTGTTGAGCTCTTACGGAATATCAAACATCCGACCGATGCTATCATAGAAGAACGAACTGCTTTCTTTGAAAAATTCGGCATTCAAGCAGATTCACAGCTACAATGAAAAAATACTAAGATTGTAACCTTAGTGTGAAGGCGTATACAAATTGCTATTTTATACAAATCTATTAACTTCTGTAAAAATAAAAAAATTTATTCGTTAGAATTATTCAATCATCAACTGAAACTTTCCGACGTGAGAAAAGCTCTTGAAACTTAATAGTTTCAAGAGCTCGGGAGTTTTGAGACCTTAGGCTCAAAACT
>NZ_KV812859.1:188164-223860 GCF_001813525.1 Streptococcus sp. HMSC065C01
CCGTACTCACCTAAGGAAAGTTTCTAAAATGACTTTGTCATCAATCTGACACTAAGGTTGTATCCTTAGTGTTTTTTTAGTTCTTTCAAGAAATACCAACTACCCATCTCTACTTGGTTAAAGCTAATCTCACTTGAATAGACTTCCTTGTAGCCATTTTTTGTGTAAAAATAGACATTTCCTTTGGTATTGGTATAGAAGGCTAGTTTTTCCCCTTTGATCTCTTCCAAGAAAGGCTCAATTCCTTCTGTCATAAAGCGACTGCCATAGCCCTGCCGTTGGTGTTTAGGGGCGACTGCGAGAAGCATCAAATACCAATCAAAATCTACATTTTGCTCCAATTCCTTATCCGTGTCCTCCATAAATTTAAAGTAGGACAACATATTCTTCAAGGAAATAAACTTGAGCAAACCGAATCCCCCATTTAAGAGATAGGCCCGAAAAGGAATCGGTCCTTTTTGCAACAAGGCAACTGCATATATTTCATCGTTCTTTTCTGCCACAAGGCAAATATGGTGCTTTAGAAAAACCTTTACCAGGATGCGCATCATTGCCTCAACAAAGGCAGGATATTGCTTGGGATCCCGAACCAAATCCTTGATAACTTTTAAAAATAGATAGTCCTCAAAGGCTGTACTGGCTACTCGAACCACCTGATCCAGATCTGCTTTTTCTGCTTTTCTGTACTTCATCTTCTCTCCTATTCTAAGTCCACTTTCCAGTATACACTATCCCTCGCTCTTAGACAAAGGTCAATTTTCAGCAATTTGTTCATTCAAGCCAGCAAAAAGAGTCCTCCCCAGACGAGTCCCAATCCCCAAGCGACGA
The DNA here is from genome assembly GCF_001813525.1 of Streptococcus sp. HMSC065C01. Classification (NCBI taxonomy): domain Bacteria; kingdom Bacillati; phylum Bacillota; class Bacilli; order Lactobacillales; family Streptococcaceae; genus Streptococcus; species Streptococcus sp. HMSC065C01. Next base: position 188,993 of record NZ_KV812859.1, read on the forward strand.
GGACATCCTTGGGATAATGAACCCCTCCAAGAACTCGGACAAGGGCTAATAGAAGAGATAGGAGCATGGAGCACATTCCAAGCGGAAGCGACAACTGGCAGACACACATGGAGATAATGGTGGCCGAAAAAACATGTCGGCTAGGAAAGGAATGTCCGGATGAATTCTTTTCTAATAAGGGTTGAATCTCCCATTTCTCATAAGGTCTCGGAACATTGACCCAATGACGAAAGAGGCTAAACAAGACAAAACCCGAAGCAGGGATCCAGATAAAAGGCCAGATTTCTCCCATTGAAGTTTTCTTAAAAAACAGCCAACAAAAGACCAGGCCGTAGATGCCTGGCATGGCGAACGTCAAGATTCGATTCGTCCTTTGAAGGACCCGCACACGATGTGGTTTTCTCGCAAAAGGCAGGGTTAGCCAACGATAAAATTTCGGATAATCTTGAAGATTGGGCTTCATGTTGGCACTCCTGTCTTTCATCTTATTTTATACTACTAGTATACGCGATCCTAAGAAAACCTGTCAAGCCAGGCTTCTTTTTTATCCTTTCTTTCTTCTTTTTCACATGATTTAGCACTAAAATCTGATGATTTATCATTTTTCTGTCTCCAAGAAACGTCTTTTCCATTACTATTATCGATAAAAAAATGAGGCTGGGACAAAAGTCCTAGCCTCTTAATTGTTTTTGGATTGTCGAGCAAGACGCAGTGGTTGAGCGAGCTCTACTACACTGGTTTCATCAGCTTTTACAGCCCTACTCAACTGTGCGGAGGTGTGACGACGAAATCGAATTCTAACGAATGACCAATTTCTGTCCCACTCTCTATTTTTCACTTTGTATGTTACGCCCTTTGTATCTTGTTGGAATTGCGACAGGACGAAGGTGGATCGATATTATCCACCTGAGGAGTTAGTGAGTCGTGTCGGCAAGGCACCATTGTGCTTTCCATTACACGAATTGAACACGCCCTAAATGCTGTGTGAAAAAGATAAATTCTCTTGTGAGCATGGCTCACTGCAAGAATTTCCTATTTTCACTTTGCATTTTACGGGCTTTGTATCTTGTTGTTACGCTACTTCTTCTGTGAATTGGCTATTGTAGAGATCAGCATAGAAGCCATTTTGGGTCATGAGTTCTTGGTGATTACCCTGCTCGATAATATTTCCATCTTTCATCACGAGAATCAGATCCGCATTACGAATAGTGGACAAGCGATGGGCAATGACAAAGGAGGTCCGGCCTTCCATGAGTTTGTCCATAGCTTTTTGAATCAACTCTTCTGTACGGGTATCGACAGATGAGGTTGCTTCATCCAAGATAAGAAGCGGAGCATCCTTCAAGAGGGCACGCGCAATGGTCAAGAGTTGCTTTTGACCCACGGACAAGGTCACTGAATCATCTAATACAGTATCATAGCCATTCGGCAAGGTCCGAATAAAGTGATGGACCCCAACCGCTCGGGTTGCTGCTTCCACCGCTTCGTCTGAAATATCCGTTTGATTGAAGACCAGGTTTTCTCGAATGGTCCCCTCAAATAGCCAGGTATCTTGCAAGACCATCGAAAAGGCATCATGAACTTCTTCTCGGCTCATGGCCTTAGTATCCACACCATCGATGGTAATTTTACCAGCTTGAATGTCGTAAAAACGCATCAAGAGATTGACCATGGTCGTCTTACCTGCACCTGTCGGACCAACAATGGCCACCTTCTGTCCTGGCTTAGCTTCAGCTGTAAAGTCATGGATAATAGTCTTATCTGGTGAATAACCAAAGCGAACATGTTCAAAGGTAACATGACCTTTTGGCACTTCCAATTGGCGTGTTTTTTGGGATTCATCTTCCATTTCTTCTTCGTCTAAGAATTCAAAGACACGCCCCATAGCAGCACTAGCTGATTGCAATTGGGTAATGCCTTGAGCCATTTGACTAATTGGTTGGGTAAAGATGCGGACATAGGTCATAAAGGCAACAATGGTCCCGATGGTAATGTCTCCATTAATGGTGAGGACAGCCCCAACGATACAGACCATGACATAGCCGAAATTCCCTACAAACTGCATCAAGGGCATCATGATCCCAGAGAAGAATTGGGATTTCCACATGCTATGGTACAAATCTTGGTTGATGGCATCAAAATGATTTTTGGCTTGGTGACGGCCATTGTAGGAAATGACGATATTGTGGCCACTATAGATTTCTTCAACATAACCTGAAACTTTGGCAAGGTTGTCCTGTTGTTGCTTAAAGAGAGGCTGGCTCTTGACCATAATGATGCTGGAAAGAGCAAAACCTGCAAAGACGGACACAATCGCTGTCACCGCCAAGTGCCAGTCCGTCTTAAACATCATAAGGATGGAGCCAATCAATAAGACAATAGAAGAGACCATTTGAACCAAGCTTTGGTTAAAGGATTGGGTCATCAAATCCACGTCATTGGTCACACGAGACAAGGTATCTCCTTGTTCATGGCTATCAAAATATTGGAGGGGCACGCGATTGATCTTCTCAGCAATGGCATTGCGCAAGCGTTCTGCAAAGCGCTGAATCATGGTTGAGATAATGAAACTACTGCTGTAGGACACCAGTGCTCCAACTCCATAAAGGATGGCTAAGGTCAGGGCAATCGAAGTGATCTTATCAATATCAATGGCGCCTCCCATCCCTTTTGTAATGGTATCTGTAATTTCTTTTAACTTATCCGGTCCAATAACCGTGATTACACTCGATACGATCGAAAAGAGGATAGCAATTAGGAAAAATAGGTGGAAGCCCTTCAAATAGGGAGAAAGTTGGCTCCAAAGGGATGTTTTTTGTTTTGTCTTATGCATGTTCCAACTCCTCCTTAGATAATTGTGAATAGGCAATTTCTTGATAGACTTCATTGGTCGCAAGCAATTCCTTGTGGGTACCTTGACCGACGACCTTCCCTTGATCCAAGACCAAAATCAAATCTGCATCCATAATAGTCGAAATCCGTTGGGCAACGATCAATTTGGTCGTATCTGCAAGCTCTTCTTTCAAGGCTTGTCGCAGGATCCGATCTGTTTTATAATCTAGAGCTGAGAAGGAATCATCAAAGATGAGGATCTCAGGTTTGCGAGCCAGGGCCCGTGCAATGGCCAAGCGTTGCCGTTGACCGCCAGAGAAGTTGCTTCCTCCTTGCGCTACTTCTGTATCCAAGCCTTTTTCTTTTGCGGCCACAAACTCTTTGGCTTGGGCCAATTCAAGAGCTTTCCAGATGGCTTCATCCTCTAATTTTCCTTGACTACTTTCTCCAAATTCCATATTGGAGCGAATAGTGCCGCTAAAGAGCACTGCTTTTTGGGGAATATAGCCGACTTTATTATTCAGTTCTTGGTGGCTATAATTCTTGACATTGATGCCATCCACTAAGATCTTTCCTTCTGTTGCATCGTAAAAGCGCGGAATCAAGTTGACCAAAGTGGATTTCCCAGAACCGGTTGATCCGATGAAGGCAACGGTTTGTCCTTTCTGAGCTGAGAAGGTCACATGTTCAATCACAGCACGGGAAGTCCGTCCATATCGGAAGGAAACATCTTGAAATTCAACGGTACCCTCTTGGCCTGTTGTTTCTTTTGACTCACTTGGGAAGGCTACAGACGGCTCTAAAGCTAAGACCTGGTTGATTCGTTTGGCAGATACCAAGGCACGAGGAAGAATAATCAAGATGGCCACCATCATCATAAAGCCAACGACAACCTGCATGGCGTAAGAGGAGAAGGTGATCATATCGGAGAAGACCTTGGTCCGATCCGCTAATGCAGGACTGGTGAAGATCTTTGTAGGATCTTTTGGCATGGCGATATCATTGATCAAGTGCGCCCCAATCCAGTAGATAGCAAGGGTCAACCCACTTGATACCACTGTCATGACAGGGTTCATCAAAGACATCAAACGATAAACAAAGAGATTTAGACGGGTTAAGCCCTTGTTTTCAGCCTGGAATTTCTCATTTTGATAAGCTTCTGCATTGTAGGCGCGAACCACTCGCACCCCAGTCAAACTCTCCCGTGTCGTCGCATTCAAAGCATCGGTCAAACCTTGAACCTTTTGCTGGCGCGGAAAGGCAATAAGAACCAGAACAGAGAGAAGAATCAAGACCATCAAGACCGCAATCCCAACAGACGTTGTCCAGGCACTGCTCTTCCCCCAAATCTTGGTCAGAGCCCAAATCGCCATAATGGGACCACGCGTCACAACTTGCATCCCCATGACAATCATGATTTGTAACTGGGTCAAATCATTGGTTGTACGAGTCAAGAGAGAGGGAACGGAGAATTTCTTGATCTCGGCATCAGAGTAATCCATCACTTGATGGAAAATCTCTCCTCGAAGTCGCGTCGTAAAGCTGGCAGCGACTCTTGAAGCCAAAAAGCCCACAAAAACTGCCATCAAAAAGCTTCCAAAAGAGAAGAGCAACATCTTGCTTCCCGGATCCATAATATCAGAAACCTTGGTCCCATCCTTGGCTAAGAGGGTCGTGATATCGGATAAGTATTCAGGAGTCTTTAAATCCATCCAAACAGCCAGACAGATAAAGACCGTACTAAGGGCAATCATGCCCCATTCTTTGGCAGTTAACCGCCGAAATATATTGATCATTCCTCGCTCCTTTTTTTCATATTCTCATAAAATTGATGCATGACCCTGAAAAAGATGGCCAATTCTTCTTCTGATACACCAGCCATCATATCCTGGTCCACTTCTTCAAAGAATTGTTTCATGTCATTCAATTTATCTTTTACACTGTCTGTTAGGTAGACATACTTGGCCCGTTTATCGGTTGGACTAGGCTCTAGATAAATAAAGCCATTTTTCTCCATGCGCTTGATCAGGTTACTCGTCACGGATTTTGAGATATGAAGTTCCTGCTCAACATCCCGAATCAAGGTCACTTTCCCCTCCTTTTCACGATGAGATAAAAAGCCCAATACCTGACCTTGGGGTCCTGCGCTAAATTCAAGCCCTCTCTTCTTGGCCTCTCTTTCTACCATGAGGTGAATGAGATGACCGATTTTTTTAAATTCTAGTAAAGGTTTGTCCATCATTTCCTCCAAATAGTTCTCTTAAGAACTTTAAAGTTACTATGAGAACTATTTTAACACAAAAAAGATCCCTGTCAAGAAAAAAGTTTCCATAAGAACTAAAAAAAGGAGCCGAATCGACTCCATCCTTCATCTTTAGATAATAATGCCTTCTAGATGATCCATTTCATGCTGACAGATCTGGGCCGGAAAGCCTGACAAATGAATTGTTTTTGCTTTCCAATTCATATCTCGATAGGCCACTGAAATCTCCTCATAACGAGTGGTCGGCCGACTCCCCACCAAGGACAAGCATCCTTCCTCTGTTTGGTAAGGCTTTTTCTTTTCAAGGAGAACCGGATTAAACAGGACCAAATTTTCACTTCCCATTCGGATGATAATCGCTCGCTTTTTCACCCCGATCATATTGGCTGCTAAACCGACACACTCAAGGAGATGAGCATTTAAGGTGTCCTGCAAATCCAAAGCCAAGGTGCGATCCTCAGGTGTCGCTTCTTCTGACTTTTGACCCAAGAATAAGACATCTTTTACAATATTCTTTTTCATTCCTTCCTCACTTCTTGATAGATAGACGAAAGAAGAGAGTGGGACAGAAATCGGTAATTCGTTAGAATTCGATTTCGTCGTCCCACCTCCGCACAGTTGAGTAGGGCTGTAAAAGCTGATGAAATCAGCGTAGTAGAGCCCACTCAACCACTGCGTCTTGCTCGACAATCCAAAAATAATTGAGAGGCTAGGACTTTTGTCCCAGCCTCCTCGCTCTTGTTTCTAACCTCTAAGAGACAATTGCTGCTTATTTTTTAAGCTTTTCGCTCACTTCTTTTGCAAGGACAAAGTTCCCCAAGGTCGCTGAACCATTGCCGGCAACTGCAGGTGTCACAATATAATCTCTCACATCAGGTACAGGGAGGTAACCGTTCAAGAGGGCAGTAAATTTCGTGCGAACACGATCTAACATATGTTGTTGAGCCATGACTCCTCCTCCAAAGACAATGACGTCTGGGCGGAAGGTAACTGTCGCATTCACTGCTGCTTGTGCGATGTAGTAGGCTTGAATATCCCATACATTGCTGTTGAGTTCAATGTTTTCCCCACGAATACCCGTACGAGCTTCGAGACTAGGACCAGCCGCAAAACCTTCCAAACAGCCATTGTGGAAAGGACAAACACCCTTGAATTCTTTTTCCACATCCATTGGGTGTTGGGCCACATAGTAGTGTCCCATTTCTGGGTGCCCAGCTCCCCCGATAAACTCACCACGTTGGATGACACCAGCTCCGATTCCTGTTCCGATTGTATAGTAAACCAAGTTTTCGATATGACCACCCGCATTGTTGCGTGCGACCACTTCTCCATAGGCAGAACTATTCACATCTGTTGTGAAATAGATAGGTACATTCAAGGCACGACGGAAGGCCCCAACGATATCTACATTGGCCCAATTTGGTTTTGGAGTCGTTGTGATGAAACCATAAGTGTTTGAATTTGGATCGATATCAATTGGTCCAAATGAACCAATCGCAAGCCCAACTAGATCCTCAAATTTTGAGAAAAATTCAATACACTTATCAATCGTCTCAATTGGCTTGGTTGTTGGAAATTGTACTTTTTCCACAACATTATAGTTTTCATCACCAACCGCACAAACAAATTTTGTACCGCCAGCTTCCAAACTTCCATATAATTTTGTCATGTTGGCTCCTTTTTTATTATGAAAAATATCCTGTATTTATTATAGCATATTTTGTAGTCAATCTTTTTCTCTTCTCTAAAGAAAAAACACACTTTTTTTGAGAAATAAAATTCAAGGACTGGAGATGATAGACCAGTCCTTGAAAACTTATTGTTTCGATTAAGCTTTGACTTCGATGATCGCATCACCCTTCGCAACAGATCCAGTTGCAACAGGTGTGACAGAAGCATAGTCAGCTGTGTTAGTGACGATCACCATAGTTGTGTCTTCAAGACCAGCTGCGGCAATTTTCGCTGCATCAAATGTACCAAGGACATCACCAGCTTTCACTTTATCACCTTGAGCTACTTTTTGATCAAATCCTTCACCGTTCATTGATACGGTATCAATCCCAACGTGGATCAAGATTTCAGCACCATTAGCGGTCTTCAAACCGTAAGCGTGACCAGTTGCAAAAGCAATGGTTACTTCAGCATCAGCTGGTGCATAGACAACGCCTTCAGTTGGTTTGATGGCAATTCCTTGTCCCATCGCTCCACTTGAGAAGACAGGATCATTCACATCAGACAAAGCAACAGCTTGACCAACGATCGGAGAGATAATGGTTTCGTCTTGAAGAGATGCTGGAAGAGCTCCAGTTGTTTCTTCTTCAATAATAGCTTCTGCTTCTTTGTCCTCTGCAGGAACTGATGAAGCTTCATCTTCATAACCAAACATATAAGTCAAACCGAAACTTAGGGCAGTTGTAAATACAACCATAAATACATATTTCAATAATTGACCGTTTAGATAGAGAAGCGTTCCTGGAATAATTGTAATACCAAATCCTGTACCAGCAAGATTTAACATAGATGCAATCCAACCACCTACTGCACCTGCTCCCAAAGCAATAACGAATGGTTTCACATAACGCAAGTTTACACCAAAGATTGCAGGCTCAGTAATACCTAACAAGGCAGAGATAGTTGCAGGAAATGCTAGAGCTTTCACTTTTTGAGATTTAGATTTCACTGCCACTGCTAAAGTAGCTCCAGCTTGTGCAGTCATAGCCGCTGTAATAATTGCATTAAATGGATCTTTTTTATCTGCAGTAATTAATTGTGATTCAAGAAGATTAAAGATATGATGGACGCCGGTAACGACAATCAACTGATGAACGCCACCAATAAGAAGACCTGCAAGACCAAATGGTAAATTCAAAATAAACTTAGTTACATTTAGTACATATTCTTCGATACTGTGGAAGAATGGACCAATAATAAACAAAGCGAGGAATGACATGATTGTCAATGTGAATAATGGAACCAATAACAAATCTAAGATATCTGGAATTTTCTTATGGAGCCACTTTTCAAGTTTCGCACCAATTAGACCAACGAAGAAAGCGGGAAGAACTGAGTTCTGGAATCCAACCACATGATGGAAGATACCAAAGTATGTTGCTGCTTTAGAAGGATCTTCCGCTACAACCCACGCATTTGGAAGTGTCGGACTAACCATCATCAAACCAATTACAATCCCAAGAACAGGATTTCCTCCGAATACTCGGAATGCAGACCATGAAATCAAGGCTGGGAAGAAGGCAAACGCGGTATCAGTTAAAATTGTTGAATAGGTATAAAAATCAGTAGATTTAAATGCATCTGCTGTTGTGCCAAACAAAGCCAAAACCTGGTCTTGAGCAATGGCACCACGAATCCCCATAAACAATCCAGTCGCAACAATTGCTGGTAGAATTGGAACAAAAACGTCTCCAAAGGTACGGATCGCGCGTTGGAACCAGTTTCCTTGTTTAGCGGCTTCTGCTTTCATTTCATCTTTTGATGATGTTGGTAAGCCAAGAGCTACTACTTCATCATAGATCTTGTTTACAGTACCAGTACCAAAGATGATTTGGTATTGACCTGAGTTAAAGAAAGCACCTTGTACTTTTTCAATGTTCTCAACAACATCTTTGTTGATTTTTGATTCATCTTTTACCATCACGCGAAGACGAGTCGCACAGTGAGCAACACTGCTAACGTTCTCAACCCCACCGATTGCATCGATGACCTGCTTTGCAATTTCTGTATTTGACATTTTGCAAAAATCTCCTTATTTTTTGTAATGTAAACGGTTAAATCGTTTCTACGTTTTTAATTGTACCACGTATTGAAAATATGTCAAGCGTTTTGCAGGATTTTTTTGAAACTTTTTTGGACTTTTTGACACCTTTTGACAGTATGAAACTATTTTCATTTTAAAACAGGCCTGTACTACGCTTTTTAGCACTTTAAATCAGACTTTTATTTTCATTTTCTTTCATATTTTCATAAATTTTCAACTTCTCCTCTTTTCTTCAGGCTGCAAAATAGCTGTCAATCGTTTGACATTTTTTGCCATTTTTTTCATTTATCGCTTGCATTTTTAATAGGAAATCGGTACTATGGAAGTAAGAAAAAATTCGGAGGAATAAAATGGAATGGACAACTGAACGTCGTTACAGACGTTACGAAGACTGGACAAAAGAGGAAAAGCAAGCCATCCAAGATCATATGGCCAAATCTCCTTGGCATACACACTATCATGTTGAGCCAAAAGCTGGTCTCTTAAATGATCCTAACGGTTTTTCCTACTTTGATGGAAAATGGATCTTGTTTTACCAAAATTTCCCATTTGGTGCAGCCCATGGGTTAAAATCATGGGTACAAACAGAAAGTGAAGACTTGGTTCATTTCAAAGAAACTGGTGTAACGCTTCTTCCAGACACAGATCTGGATAGCCATGGAGCTTATTCCGGATCAGCCATGCAGTTTGGTGACAAACTATTCTTATTCTACACCGGAAATGTTCGTGATGCAGAATGGGTTCGTCATCCTTACCAAGTCGGTGCTTTGATGGATAAAGACGGCAAGATTGAAAAAATTGACAAAATCTTGATTGATCAACCGGCTGACTCTACGGATCACTTTCGTGACCCACAGATTTTTAATTTCAAAGGTCAATTCTACGCTATCGTTGGTGGTCAAGACCTTGAGAAGAAAGGATTCATCCGTCTCTATAAGGCTGTAGATAATGACTATTCCAACTGGGTTACAGTCGGTGACTTGGATTTTGCAAACGATCGGACAGCTTATATGATGGAATGTCCCAACCTAGTCTTTGTAGGAGACCAACCCGTTCTCCTATACTGCCCTCAAGGCTTAGATAAAGCCGTTCTCGATTATGACAATATCTATCCAAATATGTACAAGATTGGGGCAAGCTTTGACCCAGAAAAGGCCAAAATGGTTGATGTATCTGAATTGCATAATCTCGACTATGGTTTTGATGCCTATGCGACTCAAGGATTTAATGCTCCCGATGGACGTGCCTATACTGTTAGCTGGCTAGGTCTTCCAGACGTTTCTTATCCAACGGATTCCTATGACTACCAAGGAGCTCTCTCACTGGTCAAAGAATTAACCATCAAAGATGGCAAGCTCTACCAATACCCAGTTGAAGCGATCAAGGACTTGCGCGCTAAGAGTGAGGAATTTGCCAACAAGGCACAAACCAAGAACTGCTATGAATTGGAATTGCAGTTTGAAAAGGATAGTCAGAACGAAATCGTCCTCTTTGCCGATGCAGAAGGAAAGGGCTTAGCTCTCACATTTGATCTGGCTAAAGGATTGGTCACAGTCGATCGTAGCCAGGCTGGTGAGCAATATGCCCAAGACTTCGGTACGAGCCGTAGCTGCACAATCGCTAACCAAGCGACAACCGCTAATATTTTCATTGACAATTCGATATTTGAAATCTTTATCAATAAAGGAGAAAAAGTATTTTCTGGTCGGGTCTACCCACATGCAGATCAAAATGGAATCTTGATCAAGTCTGGAACCCCTACTGGAACTTACTACGAACTTGATTATGGTCGCAAAGCTAACTGATGTCGCCAAACTCGCCGGTGTCAGCCCTACTACTGTCTCACGGGTCATCAATAAAAAAGGATACCTGTCTGAAAAAACGATCCAAAAAGTCCAAGAAGCCATGCGAGAATTGGGCTATAAACCTAACAATGTTGCTCGTAGCCTCCAAGGAAAATCAGCCAAGTTAGTCGGCTTGATCTTTCCCAACATCAGCAATGTTTTCTATGCTGAATTAATTGACAAACTAGAGCACCAACTCTTCAAACACGGCTATAAAACCATCATCTGCAATAGTGAACATGACTCTGAAAAAGAGCGCGAATACATTGAAATGTTGGAGGCCAACCAGGTAGATGGCATCATTTCAGGAAGTCATAATTTGGGCATTGAAGATTACAACCGGGTAACTGCTCCTATCATTGCTTTTGACCGCAACCTCTCCCCAGAAATTCCGGTTGTCTCTTCAGACAACTACGCTGGCGGGGTGCTTGCAGCAGAAACTTTAGTAAAAACCGGAGCCCGAAAGATTATCATGATCACAGGGAATGACAACTCCAACTCCCCAACAGGCTTGCGTCATGCGGGGTTTGCATCGGTTCTACCTGAGTCCATGATCATTAATGTTTCCAGTGATTTCTCCCCTATTCGCAAAGAAATGGAAATCAAACAGATTTTAACCCACCACAAACCAGATGCCATTTTCGCCTCCGATGATTTGACGGCGATCTTGATCATGAAAGTCGCTAGAGAATTAGATATTCAGATTCCCCAGGATTTGAAAGTGATTGGTTATGATGGAACCCAGTTCATTGAGACCTATACACCTGAACTGACAACCATCCAACAACCCCTCGAAGACATTGCTATCCTCATGGTGGATCTTTTACTCCAAAAGATCGAAGGAAAAAAAGTAGCGACTACCGGTTATTTCTTGCCCGTTAGTCTCCACTCTGGAAAAAGTGTCTAAAAGCAGTATCCCCTCAGTAGAAACTGTGGGGATATTTTTCACAAAAAAAGAGCCATCGGCTCTTTTTTAATTATTCTTCTGTCACAAATTGACTGAGGACACCGTTGACAAATCGTGAAGAGGTTTCATCTGAAAAGGCCTTGGCCAATTCCACCGCTTCATTGACTGCGACGATCTGTGGTGTATCAAACTCTGTCATTTCGTAAATTCCCAGACGAAGGATGTTTTTCTCTACCAAGGTCAAGCGCTCAACAGTCCAGCCGGTTTTCAAATGTTGACCGATTTGCTGGTCCAGTTGATCTTTGGATTGGTAGACACCCGTCACGAGATTCATGAGAAAGGCAGGAAGATCGACTTCTTTGTCTTCTGCTAGGTCCTTATCATGTAGATAAGCAAAACGACAAGCTTCAACAATGTCTCCATCGTATTCCAAGGCCATCAAGGCTTGGAAGGCGCGCTCACGCAAATCTCGACGTGATTCTAATAAAATTTCATCAGTCATTGAGGAAGTCCTCATTAAACAAATCTTTCAAGTCTGGTTTTGGAGATTTTTCCGTTGCGATACCAACAACGTGAATGTTGACAGCATCCAAGGTTACATCTGCCATATCATAAACTGCTGACTTGACCGCTTTTTGAATGGCTACAGCGACAGATGGTACAGCCACTCCGTATTCTAAATAGAGATAGATGTCTACTGAAACTTGACCATCTTCTTCTGTATGAAGGTAGACGCCACGTCCAAGGGAGCGTTTGGATAAGCTATCTGAAACACTCTTGTTTTCAAGCGAATAGACACCCTCAACTTTTGCTGTCGCAATCGCAATAATTTTTTCTAATACACGTGGTGCAATAACGATGTCACCAAATTGTTCAGTTGCCATAGAAGTTCCTTTCTATTTGACACCCTGAGATGTCTCTTATGCACGAGAAACGTAAGTTCCTTCAGTAGTGTTAATGACCAATTTTTGTCCAGCTTCGATGAAGTCAGGAACGTTTACGACCAAACCAGTTTCCATTGTAGCAGGTTTACCAGAACCAGTCACTGTAGCACCTTTGATAGATGGTTGAGTTTCTGCAACAGTTAATTCAACAGTTGTAGGAACTGTTACACCGATGACTTCGCTTCCGTAGAATTGAATTTTTACTTCTGAGTTTTCAAGGATGTAAAGCAATTCTTGTTCTACGTTCACAACTGGAATTTCATATTGGTCATATGTTTCAGTGTTCATGAAGTAGGCTGTATCATCCATTTTGTACAAGTATTGAGCTGGAACAGTTTCGATAATCGCTTGTTCAAATTTTTCTTCTGGACGGTAGCTTGTATCAAATGTTGAACCAGTACGGACATCACGCAATTTCATACGCATGATAGTGTTTCCTTTACCTGGTTTGTGGTGGCTAGCTTCCAAAACGCGGATCAATTTTCCGTCAGCTGTTTCAAAAGTCATACCAGCTTTCAATTTACTTGCTTCGATCATGTTTTATTACCTCTTTTTTAAAAATAGATTACTCTTTATTGTAACACACTATTTGATTTTTCTCAAACAGCAATTTTCTCTTTTTCGGAAGGCTAGAAGGCGGAGAGAGATTACAGGAACGAGTCCTTAGAATCTCTATATCTCCAACTCCATCTTCACTATTCCTTATTGGTCCACAGGCACAATATTACCATCCGCATCTTTGGTGACATGGACATATTTTCCATCTACTTCAATGTAGAAGGTATGTGGCTTGTCTTGAGCTGGAGAGGCTTGTTTTTGAAGGTCATTACCAAGGGATTGACCCAAATTCATCCCCATGATCATGTTCATGCCATTGCCACCTTCATTTTTAGCAGCTGCGACCAAAGCTTCATTGCGAGCACGACGTTCTTCGATTTCAATGGTATTGTACTTCATCGCCGCCAATTCACTGTCCAGTTTATTGACCTTGGCCATACTGTCTGCATCATAGCTCAAATCTTCAATGAGGACATTGGTTAATTCGATACCATATAATTCTGTCCAAGTTTTGTTGACTTCGCGTTTTGCAACTTCATTAAAAACATCTTGGTCCGCATTGATGTTGTAAATATCCGCCTTATTTTCTGCTGTATATTTTGAAATGGCCACTGCAATTTTTGGTGCCAGATTTTGGCGCAAGGTGCCCTGAGCCACATCTTCCAAGGTAAACGGCTTATCTGCAGTGATTTGACGACTGACTGCACTGATGTAAAAGAGTACAGGATCTGCCACTTTAACATCATAAAGACCATAAAAACGAATACTGAGAAGCTGTTGGTAACGGTCGCTAAAGTACTCGACTGGATTTTGAGTGCCAAATTTATTTCCTGTAAAAGGTTGCATCCGCACAAAAATAATTTCTTGTTGGGTGACCACTTGGCCTCCAAACGAGAAGCGGTTCTTGAACTGATCCCACGTTCCTTTCACACCACCTTTTTCAAACAACCAGGCATTTTCACCGGCTTGCCATTCGTGGCTCCCTGCTTCTAGAAGGTCTCCTAGAAACGTTCCATTATTGACCAAGAGAGCAACATAGCCTTGAGGAACAATGACAACAGATCCATCTGTCAATAGACCTGTATTTTGGTTGCTCTGGCGAGAGCGCCCATCTGGATCTTTGGTCAAGAGCTGTCCCTTAATGGCCAAAGCTGTTGCTGGAACAGCTTCTGGCAAGGTAATGGCTTCCTTAAATTTACTATCTTGAAAACTTGAAATGCCCGCTGAAAGGGCTGCTTTAATAAATCCCATACATTCTCCTATCTGTAGAATTCAATTTCATCCACAACTTCGTAGACATCCAAGACCCAATCTTTTGGATTGTGCTTCAAGGATGCTTGGCAATATTCACACTTGTCGATTGAATCAATCGTCAATGGCGCACCACAGTTCGGACAATGATCACTAACGACTTCTGAATTCTTAATGATCTCTGTCTGCGCTCCATGTTCACGGAGGAAGACCATGCGGTAAACGGTAAAGAGATCTTTGGTTGGATCCCCTTCGATCACACGACCCGTTTCATCATTTCGGATGTAATCTCTCATCGTCGATGACAGAATGACTTCGATGCGGTCATTGCCTTCTGGATTTTCGATAAAGTCTTTGATCTTGGAATCTTCCACACGCACGCGCTCTAGAACATTGGTTGTTTTGGCACGAATATGTTCTTGTAACTGCGTCAAGTGCTGCTCATAAAGACTCGTACTTTCTAAGTTCCGCACAGAATTCCAATCTTTTTCTGTCCAAGCAGACTGTAATTGAAGATAAACCAGCTTGACTTGCGACAAGAAGCGGTCTTCATCAAACATTGGATCCAGTTTACGGATGCGGCGAATCGCTTCATAGTTGTTTTCAATTGGTCGACCGGCCCGCTCTTCGGTTGTCCGTTTTGGACCACTATTTGAAGAGAATGATTCATCACTATCATTAGCCTCTTTTGCAATATTATAGATAAATCCAATCAATCCAACGATAGCAAAAACTGCCACTACACCACCAGAGTCTGTTCCAGAACTAGAACTGTAGCTACTGGATCCACCAGACCAACTGCTGCCACCAGACCAACTACTTCCGCCATCGGACCAGCTACTGCCACCATCGGACCAACTGCTACCGCCACCTGAATCAATCAAGCTACTGCCACCACTATCTGTATTACCGACACCTGCATGGGCAGAAGGAGCAAATACAAATAGCAGGACTACTAGAAAAATTCCAACTATTACACTTCGTTTTTTCATAGGCCTCTTTTCTTATCTTTGTTTGTTACACAGGGGTTAAGAAAATACTGTCTATTTTATAGGACAATCAATTCTTTAGGAGCAAGGGTCAAGACTTCACAGCCTGTTTCTGTGATCAAGAGGTCATCTTCGATCCGCACACCAGAGAGACCTTCGATATAAATACCTGGCTCATCTGTTAAGACCATCCCTGCTTGAATCGCTTCTTTAGACGTTTGGCTGAAATATGGTTCTTCGTGGATATCTAGCCCAATTCCATGACCGATTCCATGAGTAAAATATTGGCCATAGCCGGCTGCCTCGATCACATCACGTGGGATTTTATCAAAATATCGGAAGCCAAGTCCATCTTTAGCAGCAGCAATCAAGGCTTGATTGGCTTTCAAAACAGTTTCGTAAATTTCTCTTTCCTTGTCGCTGACATGACCCGCATAGATAGTCCGTGTCATATCGCTGACATAGTGGTCATACAAGCAACCAAAATCAAGGGTCAAGGCATCTCCTGCTGAAATCACTCGATCACTTGGAGTCGCGTGAGGCATCGCAGAGCGTTCACCAGCTGCTGAAATAATATCGAAAGATACACCAGAAGCTCCCAACTCCCGCATTCTAAAATCGAGGAAAGTCGCTGCTTCCAACTCTGTCGTTTTCCCTACCTTAATATAGTCTAAAATATCATGGAAGGCTTGGTCAGAGATGCTACAAGCTTTTTTAATGGCCGCAATCTCCGTTTCATCCTTAATCAAGCGCAATTCCATGACAAAGTTCGCTAGGGATTGAAGGCTGATGCCACTGAAAACAGAAGCCATACGGGCATGGTAGGCTACCGTCACTTCGTCCTCAAAACCAAGTTCTTTGATTCCAAGATCCTTAACGATCTCTGCAGCTGCAGTCAACTCATCGCGAGTTTCCACAATCTCTACAAAGGGGAAACAAGTCGCATGAGCATGGATGGTGTAGCGCGAATCCGTAAAGAGGACCACGCGTTCTTCTGTCACCAAAGCAGTCCCGTTTGAACCCCAGAAATTGGTCAAATAATAAACATTTTTCAAATTGTTAATCAATACCGCTTTGAGGTTTTGGGCTTTCATTTTGCTTCTTAAGTTGCTGATCCGTTGATTCATTGTAATTTTCCTTTCAAATATTGTCCTGTGTAGCTAGCAGGATTTGTTGCTACTTCTTCTGGTGTTCCGGTCGCAATAATAGTTCCGCCACCGACACCGCCTTCGGGTCCTAAATCGATGATATGATCTGCTGTCTTAATGACATCCAAATTGTGCTCAATCACAAGGACCGTATTGCCATCATCCACAAATCGCTCTAAGACTTTGATCAAGCGAGAAATGTCTTCAGTATGGAGTCCGGTCGTTGGTTCATCCAAGATATAGAAGGATTTCCCTGTAGAGCGCTTGTGCAATTCAGAAGCCAACTTCATCCGCTGCGCTTCCCCACCTGAAAGGGTGGTCGCTGGTTGCCCCAGCGTTACATAGCCCAAGCCCACATCTTGGATGGTCTTGAGTTTGCGTTCAATTTTTGGAATGTGCTTGAAGAATTCAACTGCCTTATTGACCGTCATATCCAGCACTTCTGCAATATTTTTTTCCTTGTAGTGGACTTCGAGGGTCTCACTATTGTAACGACGTCCATGGCAGACCTCACAAGGAACAAAGACATCCGGCAAGAAGTGCATTTCAATCTTGATGATCCCATCTCCTGAGCAGGCTTCACAACGCCCGCCCTTGACATTGAAACTAAAGCGGCCTTTTTTATAGCCCCGAATTTTGGCTTCATTGGTCTGAGCAAAGAGATCGCGAATGTCATCAAAGACGCCTGTATAGGTCGCTGGATTGGAACGAGGAGTGCGACCAATCGGGCTTTGATCAATGTCGATCAAGCGATCGATATGCTCAATCCCCTGAATCGTCTTGTATTTCCCTGGTTTTTCCGAATTGCGGTTGAGCTTTTGAGCGATGGCTTTTTTCAAGATGCCATTGATCAAGGTCGATTTTCCAGAACCGGAAACTCCAGTGACTGCGATGAATTTTCCTAGAGGAAAGCGTGCTGTGATGTCTTGTAAGTTATTCTCACTGGCCCCCGTAATTTCAATAGAACGGCCATTTCCTGAACGGCGCTCTGTTGGAACCGGAATCTTGCGCTTGCCGGACAAATACTGGCCAGTGATGGATTTGCTGTTGCGAGCCACCTGCTTTGGAGTTCCAGCCGCAACGATCTCTCCCCCAAAGACACCGGCACCTGGGCCGACGTCGATCAGGTAGTCTGCCTCTCTCATGGTATCTTCATCATGTTCGACGACGATCAAGGTGTTGCCTAAATCGCGCATCTTCTTGAGACTGGCAATCAGGCGGTCATTGTCCCTTTGATGGAGGCCGATAGACGGCTCATCCAAGATATAAAGGACACCAGAGAGGTTGGACCCGATCTGGGTTGCCAAGCGAATGCGCTGGCTTTCTCCACCTGATAAGGTCCCAGCAGATCGTGACAAGGTCAAGTAATTGAGCCCCACATTGTTTAAGAAGGTCAAGCGATCCTTGATCTCTTTTAGGATCGGTCTTGCAATCGTAGCTTCATTGTCCGTTAAGACCAGCTGGTCCACGGCTTTTAAGTGGTCCGCAATTGATAGATCTGACACTTCCCCGATATGCATCCCCTTTTCTCCTCCGACACGAACAGAGAGAGCTTGGTCATTGAGACGGTAGCCGTGGCAGGTCGCACAGGTCAATTCGTTCATATAAGAGCGCATTTGGTTGCGGGTGAAATCACTATTGGTCTCACGGAAACGACGGTGAATATTGTTTACGACCCCTTCAAAAGGAATCTCGATATCTCGAACTCCACCAAACTCATTTTCATAGTGGAAGTGGAATTCCTTCCCGTTTGACCCATAGAGAACCAAGTCCTTTTCTTCTTGAGAAAGATCTGAGAAAGGCTGATCCATATCAATGCCAAAATGGATCATGGCCTGCTCCAGCATCTGAGGATAGTAGTTGGAAGAGATCGGATTCCAAGGAGCAAGAGCTCCTTCACGAAGGGTTAAGCGATCATCTGGCACCACCAAATCCAAGTCCACCTCTAGCTTAATACCCAGCCCATCACAGTCTGGACAGGAGCCGAAAGGCGCATTGAAAGAAAAGAGACGGGGCTCTAATTCAGGAACGGTAAAGCCACAGACTGGACAAGCATAATGCTCCGAAAAGAGCAGTTCCTTTCCATCCATAGTATCAATCACCACATAACCGTCCGCTATCCGAAGAGCTGCCTCAATCGAATCAAAGAGACGCGAGCGGATGCCCTCTTTGATCACGATCCGGTCCACCACCACTTCAATCGTGTGCTGTTTGCTTTTAGACAGTTCTGGGACCTCTGTCACATCATAGATCTCACCGTCAACTCGAACCCGAACATAGCCGTCTTTTTGGACTTTTTCAATGATATTCTTGTGCTGGCCTTTTTTCTTGCGGATAATGGGAGCTAGAATTTGCAGGCGTTGGCGCTCTGGTAATTCCAAGACTTGATCGACAATTTGCTCAACCGAAGAAGCGGTAATAGCGCCATGTCCATTGATACAATAAGGCGTCCCTACACGCGCATAGAGCAGGCGCAGGTAGTCATTGATCTCTGTTGCCGTCCCCACTGTAGAACGTGGGTTTTTACTGGTCGTTTTTTGGTCGATGGAAATGGCTGGACTCAAGCCGTCAATAGAGTCGACATCTGGTTTTTCCATATTTCCCAAGAACTGCCGGGCATAGGCCGATAAGCTCTCTACGTAGCGGCGCTGACCTTCTGCATAGAGGGTATCAAAGGCAAGACTGGACTTTCCAGATCCAGACAAACCCGTCACCACGACTAATTTGTCCCGTGGAATTTCCACGTCTATATTTTTTAAATTATGGGCACGTGCCCCATGAATGACAATTTTATCTTGCATGTTCTTACTCTAATCACCTTTTTGTTAACCTCCATTATAACAAATTTTTTAGTATTCTTTTATCCAAAACCGTCCTTTTTCTGATATAATGTTAAGGTGTAAAGAAACAAGGGGAGGCACCATGAAACAGGTCTTTTTATCGACAACGACTGAATTTAAGGAAATAGAGACGCTGGAACCTGGTAGCTGGATCAACCTTGTCAATCCTTCCCAAAGTGAATCGATGGAAATCGCCTCTGCTTTTAACATCGATATTGCCGACTTACGGGCACCACTCG
The DNA here is from genome assembly GCF_001813525.1 of Streptococcus sp. HMSC065C01. Taxonomy (NCBI): domain Bacteria; kingdom Bacillati; phylum Bacillota; class Bacilli; order Lactobacillales; family Streptococcaceae; genus Streptococcus; species Streptococcus sp. HMSC065C01. The sequence goes on from NZ_KV812859.1 coordinate 208,583, forward strand.
ATGCGGAAGAAATGTCTCGTATGACCATTGAAGATGAGTATACCTTGATCATCGTCGACGTCCCCATCAAGGAAGAGCGGAACAATCAGACCTACTACGTGACGATTCCGCTAGGGATTATCCTGACAGAAGAGGCTATTATCACGACTTGCTTGGAGAAATTGCCGCTTCTAGATATCTTTATCAACCGACGCTTGCGGAATTTCTATACTTTTATGCGATCGCGCTTTATCTTTCAGATCCTCTATCGTAACGCCGAACTCTACTTGTCTGCGCTTCGTACCCTGGATCGAAAGAGTGAACAGATTGAAAGTCAATTGCACAAATCAACGCGTAATGAAGAGTTGATTGAGTTGATGGAGTTAGAAAAAACCATCGTCTACTTTAAGGCCTCTCTGAAAACCAATGAGCGCGTGATCAAGAAATTGACCAGCGCCACTAGTAACATCAAGAAATACTTAGAAGACGAAGATCTGCTGGAAGATACCTTGATCGAAACCCAGCAGGCCATTGAGATGGCGGATATTTATGGAAATATCCTACACTCCATGACCGATACCTTCGCATCAATCATCTCCAACAACCAAAATAACATCATGAAGACCTTGGCCATGGTAACCATCGTCATGTCCATCCCAACCATGATTTTCTCAGCTTACGGGATGAACTTCAAGGACAATGAATTACCGCTCAATGGAGAACCAAATGCCTTTTGGCTGATCATTTTCATCGCTTTTGCCCTGACCGGTTCTCTCGTCGTCTACCTCATCCATAAAAAATGGTTCTAACACCTACTAATAACACTAAGGAGTATTTATGTCTCAATTTGATTTGAATCAACTCAGCAAGAAAAACCAGGAATTTATCCGCATCGCCAAACACCAATTGCTTGAAAACGGGAAATCAGAGGAAGAAGCAGAAAGCCTCATCCAAGAAATCCTTCCAGCTATCCATGAAAACCAAGGAAAAGGGATTCCGGCACGGACTCTTTTTGGAGCTCCAACTGTTTGGGCGAATTCTTTCAGCGAGAAAGAACGCTATGAAAAAGAGCATCCGAAATTAAACGATGCTCCCTCCCTTATGATTTTGGATTCCTTCCTCTTTATCTTTGGTGTCTTTGCTGCGATTAGCGCCTTTATGAACTTGGTTGCACCGCGTCGTACTGGCTATGGTTTGATCACCTTGATCCTTGGAAGTTTGACAGGTGCTCTGCTCTTGTATCTCATGTACTACTTCTTCTATCAGTATATGGATGGCACAAAAGATCGCAGTGAGCGTCCCTCTCTTTGGAAATCCATGCCGATTCTTGTCGGCGTCATGTTCCTTTGGGTCATCGTCTTGTCCTTTACCTCATTACTTCCACAAGTCCTCAACCCAACTATTCCAGATGTTTTTGCCATCGTTTTAGGAGCTCTAGCGCTTGTCCTTCGCTTCTACCTCAAGAAACGCTTTAATATTAAAAGTTCGAGCACAGCACCTGCAACTCGACGCTAAAAAGAAACGGATGAAGTTTTCATCCGTTTTTGTTTTACTGTATTTCCCTGTTCAACCTTTTTGAAAAATAGAGGACTAAGTCATCATTGTTTTCACAAGAACTGTAAGGGGCCAAGGGGCGATCCCTAAACCAAATTCCAGATCCATCTGGGATATAGCCTCGTTTAACATACAGTCTTTGAGCTGGGCCATAACCCGAGTGTAAACCAACCCCTAAAGTAACAATCTCTGATAGTAGCCGGACTCTTTTTTCCGCCTCTTCTAAGAGTTGATTCCCAATTCCTCGACTTCTAAATGGCTCAAAAACATTAAAATCAGTTAGTTCAGGATAGACTCCCACGAAAGGGCCGTGCTTGGCAGCAGGCAATATAGTGATATAGCCTGCCACAAATCCATCCGACTCAGCTACTAATACGTGCCTTTCTCCATTATCCTGATCCTGAAAATAGCTGGTCAAGATATCCTTTCTACCCGGCCACCCTTGGTGGATAAAGGCTTGAGAAATGTGCTCAATATCTGCCTTTATCATCCTCCTGATGATTACACCTTCCTTCATAGTTCCCTCCTTGATACATTTCTTCCCACATTATAACACGATTAGAGCTAGGGAAAGGTCAAAGAGGTCCACCGGACCTGAAAAAAAGACCCACCAGGGTCTTACTCGCTTTCTTGTTTTCAAGCTCGTGAAAAAGAGGTCCCCCGGACCTCTTTTTTAATCTTCGTTTACGAAAGGCATCAAAGCCATTACGCGAGCGCGTTTGATAGCTGTTGTTACTTTACGTTGGTTCTTCGCTGAAGTTCCAGTTACACGACGAGGAAGGATTTTCCCACGTTCTGAAACGAAACGGCTAAGAAGCTCAGTATCTTTGTAATCGACATATTCGATTTTGTTTGCTGCGATGTAATCAACTTTTTTACGGCGTTTGAATCCGCCACGACGTTGTTGAGCCATGTTTAATTCTCCTTTATAGTTTTAATTCGTTAAACCCATTCTTAGAATGGAAGATCGTCGTCTGAGATATCCATTGGATTAGCTCCAAATGGATTTTCTTCACGACCAAAGTTTGGCGCTGCATTGCTTGGTTCAGATCCACCAAAGCTTGGAGTTGCATTTCCAGCAAAACCACCGTTGCCTGATGAATAGCCACCACCTGCATGCCCTTCGCGTGCTGCACGGCTTTCCAATAGTTGGAAGCTGTCTGCTACGACTTCAGTGACATAAACACGTTGACCTTGCTGGTTTTCGTAATTACGTGTTTGAATGCGACCGGTAATCCCAATCAAAGCACCTTTCTTAGCCCAGTTGGCTAAGTTTTCTGCTTGCTGACGCCAGATCACACAGTTGATGAAATCGGCTTCGCGCTCTCCATTTTGACTCTTGAAGTTGCGGTTGACAGCTAGGCTGAAAGTAGCAACTGCTTGATTGCTTGGAGTGTAGCGAAGTTCAGCATCACGGGTCATACGACCGACAAGTACAACATTGTTAATCATAAGTCACCTCTGATGATTTCTTACGCGTCAACTTTTACGATCATGTGACGAAGAATGTCACCGTTGATTTTTGAAAGACGGTCGAACTCGTTAAGAGCTACAGCGTCGTTCGCTTCAACGTTTACGATGTGGTAAAGTCCTTCACGGAAATCTTGGATTTCGTATGCAAGACGACGTTTTTCCCAATCTTTTGATTCAACAACAGTTGCACCGTTGTCAGTCAAGATAGAATCGAAACGTGCTACCAAAGCGTTTTTAGCTTCTTCTTCAATGTTTGGACGAATAATATAAAGAATTTCGTATTTAGCCATTGATAATGTTCCTCCTTTTGGACTAATGACCCCCTGTCTTTGCAAGGGGTAAGTGAGGTTTACTCACAAGAAACTATTATACCAGACTTTTCGAACAAAGGCAAGAATTATCTTTAGGATTTGAAAAATGATTCTGGACGTCCCCTTCGAGAAAAAAGAAAGAAATGTCCTAAAAAATGACATTTTATAGAAGAAACCCCTCCCCTTCTTTCTCCTCTTTCCTTAAAGAAAACTGATATCAGTTAGCTTTAAGCTTGAGTCTTTATACTAGCTACAACAAATCTCAAGAAACGAGGAACGATTATGAATTATATTATCATCCCCGCCTATCAACCGGATCTGAATCTTGTCAAACTGGTTCGCCTGGTTCACGCTAAGAGCGATCTCCACATCATCGTCATCGACGATGGGAGTGACGCTGACAAGAAAGTGATCTTTGACAAATTAGAGGGTCTTGCGACAGTTCTGACTCATGAGCACAACCAAGGAAAAGGACAAGCACTCAAGACTGCTTATGCCTACATCCTAGAAAGAGGCACCTATGGAAGCATTGTTACAGCTGATGCAGACGGTCAGCACAAAATTTGGGATATTTTCAGGGTTGTTAACCAATCTCAAGAGCATCCTGGAACACTTATTCTAGGAGCACGCGCCTTCTCTGGAAAAGTTCCTTTGCGTTCTGCTTTCGGAAATAAATTGACTCGTTTCTTGTTTAAGCAACAAACAGGGGTCGCTGTGACAGATACGCAGACTGGCCTTCGAGCCTTTACAACCAACATGATCCCCTTTATGTTAGAAATCGAGGGACAACGGTATGAGTACGAAATGAATGTACTCCTCGCAGCAAGCAAATCCTTCCCCATCGTGGAAGTTCCCATCGAGACGGTCTACATCAATGACAACGAAGGCTCCCATTTCCGACCTATTCGAGATGGCCTCATGATCTACAAGGACATGTTCAAGTTTGCCCTCTCCTCTCTGAGTAGTTTTATCGTTGACTATCTGGTCTACGCCTTCTTCCTTTTCGTGATGATGGCCGTGCCCATTAGTCTGCGTATTCTCCTAGCGAATGGGATCGCTCGTGTGACGAGTTCCATCTTTAACTACTCGACCAATAAGCACCTGGTCTTTAAGAATAAAGATAGTGTCGCTAAAACTGGAAGTGGCTACTTTGGTCTAGCTCTTGGCCTCTTTATTCTCGATACGCTCTTGATTCGACTCTTCTATACTGCTTTCGGGCTCAATCTCCTGATCAGTAAGATTGTCGTCGGCTTCCTCCTCTTTCTGGTCTCATGGGTGATCCAGAAAAAAGTGATCTTCAAAGAAAGGACTGCTCCCCACCATGAAATTCTTTAAAAAATCCTACACCTATGCTGCCTGCTTTGGCCTTCTTTTGACCAGCAGTTTTAGCTACTCGATGCTCAAGACCTTTGTCTTATCCGATGCCATCCAAACCGTAAAAGCTACGACTACGGACACCAAGGCAGCCAAAAAAGCAGCTGCATCGGCTACAACGACCGATACTAGCTATTCAGATGACAATATCCAGGTGAACCTAACAGAAAAAACGGTTGAAAATACCCAGGTTTACATTGCAGATATCACAGTCAGCTCATCTGACTACCTCAAAACAGCCTTTGCACAAAACACTTACGGAACCAACGTGACTGCTAAGACCTCTGTCACAGCCGCCAACAACAGTGCCATTCTAGCAGTGAATGGTGACTATTACGGGGCTAACAGTACAGGATACGTCATCCGAAATGGAGTGGTCTACCGCGATACCGTTCGGGAAGATGCAAGCAATGGTGACCTAGCCATTTACAAGGATGGATCCTTCAAAATTATCTACGAAGACGAGATCTCTGCAGATCAATTGGTCAAGGACGGGGTCGTCAATCTCCTCGCTTTCGGTCCTTCCTTAGTTGAAAATGGAGAAATTACTGTCGATACCAACTCAGAGGTTGGGCAATCTATGGCATCCAACCCACGGACAGCGATTGGGATCATCGATGAAAACCACTACATTATCGTCGTGTCAGACGGACGGACTTCAGAAAGTGAAGGCCTGTCTCTCTACCAATTAGCAGAAGTGATGAAGTCTTATGGCGTTAAAACAGCCTACAACCTGGATGGGGGTGGATCTTCTACCCTTTACTTCAATGGCCAAGTTATTAACAAACCAACAACAAATGGTACTATCTCAGAAAGGGCGGTGAGTGACATTGTCTACATCGGTTACTAATCCTATTAAACAACGGTTTAAAAAAACGATTCTCTGGTACACTCTGATTTCAGCTTTCTTCTTCGTTGGAAGTCGCATTTACGAACACTTTAGTTTTGGCGAAACCTCCGCCTTCATGCACTACCTCTTCTTGATTCCTTTGATCGGTGGCGCCCTACTAGTGGCTCTACAGTTGATGGTGAAAGGCTTCTCTCGACTGAGTCTCAATCTTTGGAATTCAGGAGTAGCTACGCTCACAGCCGGGGCCCTCTACCGAGGGATTGTCAACCTCTCTGGTCGATCTACCACAATGGATCAACCCTATTATTACCTTGGAGTTGCCTTTCTAGCACTAGCTCTGATCAGCCTCTTCTTTGTCCGCAGTGTCTGGGTGGAAAAAACAGCCTAAGATATCAAAAACGTCCGTTTCTTAAAAGAACGGACGTTTTTTAGGGTAACTTAACGGATGAAGAACTTAGCCTTCACGTTTTTTGCTGGCTACAAATCCTGCTAAAGCTAGTGAGGTCATGCCAAAGAGGCTAAGGACGGTTGAAGCCAATTCATCTTGACCTGTTTTTGGAAGACCAGTTGCTTGTGTAGCAACTACTTCAGCTTGACCACCCGTATGATAAGTGACAGCGACTGGTTTGTTTGTTGCCACTTCTTTTGTTTCGCTTGCAGCTGGTTGAGCTGGAGTTACTGGAGTTTCGGATACTACTAGTTGGTCTGGGGTCACTGGGATTTCTGATTGACGACTTGGCACTTCATCTATCACTAGTGTCGGATTTTCTGGTTGAATCCATGGTTCTACAATCGCTCCACTGTGTACCTCTGGGTTTGGCTTGATAACGTCTTTGACCAAAGAAAGAAGATGGTAGTTGATCCGATTGCTCACTTCATAAAGGAAATCATTTTCCGCAACATGATAGCCTGCCGGGAGATCGACATGGACACGATAGGAACCGTTCATCAGCATCGTCTCAAAGCGCAGAAGATCATAGATGCTTTGTGGGAGAAGTCGGCTGATACCGTCATTCCCTACCACTTTTACAACCGTTCCGGCTGGGACTGGCTGATCAAATCCAATGGTCAATTTATTTTCATCTAAATAATGGAAGGCAAAGGTTACTTTTGGATGTGGATTCTCAGGTGAAACGGTCACCTTTTTCACCAGCTCTGTTCCCCAATCATAATGGTAATCAGATAGGGTGATCTTGGCTGTATAAGTACCAAAAGGCAAGTCTGGGAAGGTGCCACCATTATAGGAAGCATTGAACTCTCCTTCCACTACACGTCCTTGGTCGTCCACCACTTGGTAACGAACGACGGATGGATAATAAGAAATGACTTCGCCACTGCTATCTGTGAAGACGACTTCTAGGGTACCCTTTTCAGCCTTCGGTTTTTCAGACTCTGTCTCACTTGGTTGTTCATCTGAACTGGTTTCATTCGTCGGAGTCGTTGCCTCTACTTTCTTTCCTTCAATGTCCATCTCAGTGGTATTGTAGACCTTATCCCAGATGGTATAACGAACAGTAGAAGGGTCCACTCCTTCTGGAAGAAGATAGCTACCATCCTCTTGGGGTTCCAAGGCCACTGTTTCCCCATCTTTGACGTAGGACAGATAAGTCCCTGCTAAACCACTACCGGTTTCAAGTACCTTACCTGGTCGGAAAATCCGTGTTGCTGGATCGTACTGAGCACTTCCAGACTCGATGCTTGGAGCCGTATTGTCAATCTTAACCTTGAAGTTAAGCTCTTGTTGCTTGGCCCCTGAAGCAGTTGGACGGTAAGTGATCACAAATTGGTATTCCCCATCTGGTAATTGCTTGCCGTCTTTGTCCAAGCCTTCCCAAGAGATTTCATAAAACTCTTCACTGCGATTCCCAATCCGGTAACTCCAGTCCGTCTTACGATGTACTTCATTTCCGACCTCGTAAATTGGATTAGCACGAGCTGTGTCATCCTTCTTGTAGACTGATAGGTGTACATTTTCAACATTGCGAAGCATGACGGCTTTTACCTTGACACTATCAAAGCTGGAATCGTTGTTCGGAGAGAAGTAGAGTTGATCCCCGTCAAAGCGATCCCCATCCTGACCAAGAGTTTTGGCTACGGACTCTCCATTTTCATAGACATAACTAATCAAAGAGGTAAAGTGATTGTCTGGATGACGCTCTGGAGTTTCTGGGACTTTTTCATCTGGATAATCGGTCTTATCCTTGTAGTAGTAAAACGGCTTGTCGCTACCTGTATATTCGTAGATAGGCTTTTCAATGCCACGCAGATTTTGGTAATCCCCATGGAAACCAACATAAGGGAGGCTGACCAGATGTTTTTGGGTGCTGGCATCTTTAACCAGTACAAAACCTTCTAAGAAATAACCATTTGGCATTTGCTTGCTGAGCTCTTCCTTGTACTTGCTTGCATCAACTGCTACGTGGATGGTCCGCTGACCATTGGCTGGGATAGTGACCGTTTCCTTACCGTCTAAAGTTTCTAATAGACGAGGATGGAGGGTGAATTTGCCATCTTGAACTTGATCTGTCTGAAGAGTGGTTTCATATCGAACAGACTTATCTTGATTGGAAAGATTGTGGATGGTCACATCAAATTCAAAGGTATCTGTGACATTGCCAAGTGTCAGGCTACTTTTAGCATCTTTTGCCGTCACATAGAGATCACCTAGTGCCGCAGCTGTGACATCCATAACCCCCGCTCCTTGCTGACGAACAGAGGAATAGGCATGCGTTTCCTCATCTACATGAGGGATCGCTGTACTCATAGTCATTTGTTTGACTAGAACCTGTAGTTGTTCTGGGCTAAGATGAGGGAAGCGCTCCTTCAAGGCTTGTTTCACCAGTACAGTGGCTCCCGCAGCATGAGGAGAGGCCATGCTGGTTCCCCTATCCATATAGTACTCCCCATTATTAACAGATGAGTAGATCATTCCTCCTGGAAGGGTGACATCCGGTTTGAGATCCCCATCAGCTGATAGCCCCCAAGAGGAGAAGTCAGATAGTTGATTGGCTGCATCGTAAGGCACACGTTTGAATTTATTGGCAATATGGAGCTGGTAATCATTGGCATGTTGAGCCAAAACAAGTCCAGCAGCGTGGCCAATAACCCCAACTGGGAATCGTTCCCCCAGTCCTTCTAAGTCAAAGCTTACAGGATTATTGCCCTGCTCTTTAGTCTGGTAGAAGATCACCCCTGTAGCACCAGCTCTTTTCAGCTCTTTGACCTTATCCACATCCGAAACTTCGCCACCTCGCTCCGTAAGGACTAAGTGCCCATTGATACTATCAGCTTGGTAGTGGTCGATCCCTCCCTTTTCCACATGGAGATAGCTTTGAGAGATGGTTGTCCGAAAGGCGTCACGTTCTACAAAGGAATGCATCGGAATCTTGCCCTCTGGGAAGTCTTTTGAATCTTTTAATGCATCTACGGTCAAACTTGCTTCTGTCGACTCATGCTTGGTTAGACTATTAATAGACGCGACTGAGATGACATTTGGATTGACGGAAGGCGTCCCTGTCATTCCGTAATCTGGTGTGGTGGCCAGTGGCTTGCTGTGCCAGAAGCCATTGGTCGCCATATTGGTAGAAGCGACTGTAATGGTTACTCCCGCCTTTCTTGCTGTATCAAAGGCCTGGCGAGTGATCTCTCCAACATCATAAACAGAGCCTGAAGCTGTTCCCAAACTCATATTGATGGAATCCGCCCCTAATTTGACCGCATCTTCTACCGCTTTAGTGTAGATGAAATTTTGAACTTGACCTCCCTTGGTATCTGAGAAAACACGTAGAAACATCAGTTGGGCTTCTGGAGCAACACCACGGATAATTTCACCATTTGGAGAAGGTTGAGAAGCGTTTCCCACAGCAGTTCCTGCTACGTGAGCCCCGTGTGAAATTGGATCGTCTTCTTTGACATTGTCGTCCATATCACTGTAGTTATGAATGTAGACAATTTTATTGTTGTACCATTTGCCGTAAGTGATCCCCGCTTTTTTCTTAGCCTCTTCAATTTCCGCTTCACTCTTGTACTTGGCCTTACTGATATCTGTCAGACGAAAAACATCATGAGCAGGGTCCACACCGGAATCAATGATCGCAACTACCTGCCCTTGACCCTTGATTCCCTTATCCCAGAGGGGTTGTAAATTGATCAGACTATTTTCTTCACTGACCTTGGTCGTAGTTGAAGTCGGTGATGTAGGTGTAGGCTGTGTTTCCGCCACTCTGGTCCGACCAAGTGGAGCATAATCTACAGCGTCTACACGCGCTAGTCCCCGAATCTTTTTAGCATCTCCATAAGTCGTCTCTAGAGCCAAGCCGTTAAAAAGCAGATTAAAGTCATATAATTTTTTAAATTGAATGGATTGCTTTTCGAGCTCTTTCAAAAACTGTTCATGATCCTGATTGGTTTTTTCGATGCGAGTTTCTTTTGAAGTCGGAGATACTTCTCCAATGCCCTCAGAAACCTTTTCTTTCAAGCGAACCAGCACCTCAACTGGGCTTGTTTCTTCTAAATTTTCCTTTACTGGCTCAATAGAAGTCGTAATTGGAGTAGCAACCCCATTTTCTTTTGGCGCTTCCGCAACAGAAGGCGAAGCCTTCTCTGCTTCTACTTGATTTGTAGCCGAACTGCTTGTATCGATTGAAGATGAAGGTAGAGACTGATTTGTCTTTTCCTTACTCTCAATCTCAGCTGTAGCAAGGTTTTTAGAAGCAGTATCTTCTATAACTGAAGTGGGCATACTGTCCTTGGTAGCCGGAATCGGTTCTGCTGTTTTCTCATCTGTTGCTGCGGTTTCTGGCACCACTACAGAAGGCTCTACGACAGAGGGTGTTGGTACGATCGTATCAGCTGAAACGGCTGAACCCATTAGAAAGGTACCAATCAAAACAGAAGCGACTCCAATTGCGTATTTACGAATGGAAAAACGCTGTTGTCGATGAAATTCCATAAAAACTCCTTTTTACACACTAGGTTAAGGTAGCTTCACACTACCTTAACCCTTATTTTATTCTTGCAACTAAACTAATAGAAGATTATCCTTGATCTGGACGATTTTTCTTCAAGCGGATAGCACCAAAAGTGAGAAGAAGAACCATCAAACCTACCATCCCTGTTTGTTCATTTTCTTGTCCTGTATTTGGAAGAGAAGGTGATGATTGACTTGAGACCTCTTTAGTCGACGGATCCATTTCTGATACTCTTTCAAGATCTTTCTGGAACATTGGACGGATATCTGTCTTTTTCGCGACTATTGGATGGCTATCGATTACAGCCGGTTGTTTTCCTTTTTCACCTTCTTGCGTCATCGTTGACGGTTGAGGAGATGGAATAGAAGAAGATGGGATAATTGGATCTTCTACCTGGTCATCTGAAACTTCGATAAAACTGGTCAAGTAACGATTGATACGCTCACCAACTGTATAGAAGAAGTCGTTTTCCACTGCACGATAACCTTTTGGTAGATCAATATGGATCTGATAGTCTCCATTCACCAGAATCTTTTCAAAGGTCTTCGGTTCATAAAGAGTTTGATCCAACTCCACTTTCTGACCGGTCTTTTTATCGATGGCAAAGACGCGGGTGCCGTTTGGAAGTTCTTTATCAAAGACGAGATCAAAGCGATTTTTGTCGATATAGTGGTAGACAAATTTGACCACACCTTCTGGATGCTCTTTGCTCAATTCAACTGTTACCGTTGTTGGAGAAGCCCAAGAGTAATTTTGGTCTTGACCGACGACTTTTACAGTATAGGTTCCAAATGGAAGAGTTGGTAGTGGATCTTCATAATAAATATTAAATTCCTTATCAATCCGATTTCCTTTGCTGTCAAACACTTGGTAACGCATCATTTCTGGATATTGATTGGTCGCCTCTCCTTTTTCATTGACAATTTGTACTTCTAAACGGCCGACTGTAGCTTCACTAGTTTCATGTGTTGGACTTGCATCCTCTGTTCCGGCTTTTTCAGTCGTACTTTCTTCCGAGACAGTCTTTCCATCCAAAGTCAAGGTATTGGTATTATTGACCTGATCCCAAATATAGAAACGCACTGTTTTTAGATCGACTCCTTCAGGGATGAGATAGGTTCCATCTTCGTTTGGAGTGATTTCTACTTCCTGACCATCTTTTTGGTAGGAGAGGTATTTACCAGCTAGCCCACTACCCGTTTCAACAATCTCACCTGGCTTAAAGAGGCGCGTTGTTGGATCATACAGATCCTTGGTGTTAGCCAATTGTGGCACTTGCTTATCGACCTTGACCTTTAAGACAATCTCTTGAGGTTTGGCACCAGGTGTGCTTGGACGATAAGTGACTACATATTGATAGTCCCCATCTGGAACAAGCTGATTGTTATTGTCCTTGCCTGCCCACTGTGTCGCATAAAGAATCTTACTACGATCGTTGATCCGCCAGCCATAATCTGATTTTTTCTGGCTCTCATTGCCTTTTTCAAAAATTGGATGTTCTCTCTTGATATCATCCGCACGATAAACTGTCAGGTGAATATTGTCCACATTTCTTAAGACCACTGCATTGAGTTTGACACTATCATAGGATCCATCATCATTTGGCGAGAAGACGAGCTGATTTCCATCGTAATGCCCATCTTTTTCTCCCAGGACAACCTGTACTTCTTTGCCCCCGCGCCAAATAGTGCTGACCAAGGCTGTAAAGTGATCTCCTGAGTCTTTTTCAGGGTGTTCCGCTTTTTCATTTGCGTAATAATAGAATGGTTTTTCATCCCCAGTGAAGGCATAGATAGGTTTTTCAATTCCTGGTAAATCTTGATAGTTCCCTTTAAAACCAATATATGGAAGACTCACTAATTCTTTCTTGGTTTTGGCATCTTTAAAGAAGACAAAACCTTCTAAAAAGTAACCGTTTTTCATTTGATTGGTGAGCTCACTTGTATAGTTACTAGTATTCACAGAAATCGGAACCGTCACACTTCCCATAGCTGGTACATAAATGGTTTTTTCGCCTTCTTGATCCAGTAGTTGGCGCATCTTCAAGGTAATACGTCCATTTTCCACTTGATCCGTATTAACGACCGTATGGTAAGTAAATTCTTTTGCTTCTGAACTAAGATTATGCACAGTGACATCAAATGTGAAGGAATCCTTGACATTGCCAAGAGTCAGACTGCTAGTTGTTCCTTTCCCACCTGTTACAAAGACATCGCCAAAGGCTGCAGCTGCAGCATCCATAAGACCAGATCCTTGTTGGCGGACAGAGGAGTAGCTCTTGCTTTCCTGATCAAAATGAGGTTTGGCTGTACTCATGACTAATTGTCGCAAAAGCGTATGGATTTGCTCTGGGCTATAATTTGGGAATCGTTGTTCTAAGGCTTGCTTAATCAAGGCTGTCGCCCCTGCCGCATGAGGTGTCGCCATACTCGTACCTGCATCCATATCATAGGAACCATCTGGAATCGCTGAATAAACCATTCCCCCAGGAAGGGTAACATCTGGCTTGAGTTTTCCTTCAGCAGAAAGCCCCCAACCAGTAAAGAAGAGCATCTTGTTTGCTTCACTATAGGGTACTTTCTTAACTTCTTGATGGAAAGTTAGCTTGTACTCTCCAGCATGAGAAGCTAGCTCTTTTCCGATAGAATGACCAAGTACACTGACAGGATAGAAGGATCCCCAATACCCCATGGAAAGATTTTGAAGAGTATCTCCTTGTTCCTCATTTTGATAAACGAGGACCCCTTTTGCTCCAGCTTGTCTGAGGGCGTTGACCTTATCTTCATCCGTTACATCGCCACCACTTTCAACCAAGGCAATTTTGTCTTTTACAGCAGCATTTCGATAAGTGTCTTCTCCGCCTTTTGGTACTGAAACATATGTTTGAGGACCTTCTACTGGGAAGATCAACCGATAAACGGGTAAATCGACCAAGCCGTTTTGGAATTCTTTTTTATCCTTTAAAGCTGGGATTTCAAGGCGAATGGTCGTTTCGTGATTGATATTATTATTGAAGGCGCCAATGGCAAGAACCCCATCTTCAATGGAGGGTTCATCGATCGTTCCTGTATCTGGAGCATCTGCTTTTGGTTTGGCCTGCCAATAACCACTTACAGCATAGTTTCCTGCTGCGGCATTGATAACAACACCGGATTTACGAGCGAATTCAAAGGCTTGACGAGTTAAGGGATTAGTGTCTGCTTCAGACCCATTGACCCCACCAAAACTCATATTGATGGTATCTGCACCTAGTTTAACCGCATCCTCAACTGCTTTGGCTACGATAAATCCTTGTTCCGTCATTCCTTTCTTATCAGAGAAAACACGCATAAAGATAAGCTGAGCTTCGGGTGCGACGCCTTTTAAATATTCACCAGTTGGGACTGGTTTTGTCGCATTCCCCACAGCCGACCCTGCCACGTGGGTCCCATGTGAACGCGGATCATCTTCTCGAATCTCATCGTTCATATCAGAGTAATTGTAGGCATAGACCACCTTATCGTTGTACCATTTCCCATAAGTAATGCCTGCCTTTTTCATTGCCGCTTCCATCTGCTCTTTATTCTGGTATTTGGCTTTGCTTTTATCGGTTAAACTAAAGAAATTATGGTGGACGTCAAGGCCTGTATCTAAAACGGCTACCACCCGACCTTGGCCCTTGATTCCTTTATCCCAAAGGGGTTGCAGATTGATCAATTCATTCTCATCGCTCACCTTTGTAGGAAGAAGGGTGTTCTGCTTATTTGAGCTAGGCTCTCCATCCGTTCTAGCCGTCAATGGGGTAATTTCCACCTTTTCAACACGTGCGAGTTGCCGAATCTTCAAAGCATCCTTGTACTTGGTTTCTAAAACGAATCCATTAAAAACCAAATCAAAATCTGCCAATTTTTTGTACTGAATTCCTTTTTCCTTCAATTCATTTAATACAGTTTCCTTGATTGGAGCATTATTCTGGATCTGCTCTGCAATACTTGGAGACGTTGCCGTCTCTTGCTTCTTCGTCTCCAAGCGTACCAAGGCCTGAACAGGGGCTTCATCTGCCACAGTTTCTGAAGTACTTTCTTTATTTTCTACTGGATTCGCTTCTGGAATAGATTGATCCTGCTGCTCTTTCTTTTCAACAGCTTCTTTTTCAGGTATAGGATCCGAGACCGGTTTTGTTGGAGTCTGTGAAGGGGCTATCTCAGGAGTTTTATCAGGTATGGGTTGCTCTTGTGAAGAAGTTTCAATATTGACTTTATCAGTTGGAAGAGCTGCAGCTGAGTCTTTGTCCTGACCAGCTGTCGGATTCACTGCCTGACTTTCTTCTTTTGCTACGATAGCAGGAGTATTCAGTTGCCCTTCCTGCTCCTCAGCCAAAACAGTCGCACCACAAAAAAGGCATCCGACAAGTACCGATACCAAACCGACTGCATATTTACGGAAAGAAAACCGTTGTTGCCTTTCACTTCTCATCTACATGACCTCCTATGTCATTATTATATTTGTAAGCGGTTGCTTGCTTCCATTTTAGCTCTTCTCTCTATCAAAGTCAATAAATTATAGTAAAATTCCTAAGGTATAATAAATGATTGATTCTTCTGAAAATTCCACCCATAAATAAAAAAGAAGCTCCCTGTTGGGAGCTCCTGATTCTTTTTATCGAGAATTTTTTGACCCTATTGCTAGTCTCTTTTTCTCTTAACCTTCACGTTTTTTGCTAGCTACAAAGCCTGCTAAAGCTAATGAGGTCATACCAAAGAGGCTAAGGACGGTTGAAGCCAATTC
>NZ_KV812859.1:223960-226223 GCF_001813525.1 Streptococcus sp. HMSC065C01
CATCTTGACCTGTTTTTGGAAGACCAGTTGCTGGTGTAGCAGCTACTTCTGTTTGTCCACCCGTATGATAAGTGACAGCAACTGGTTTGTTTGTTGCCACTTCTTTTGTTTCGCTTGCAGCTGGTTGCGCTGGAGTTACTGGGGTTTCAGGTTGAGGAGTTGGGGTAGCCGGAGTTACTGGAGTAACTGGAGCTACGGGATGAACTGGACTTACTGGATCAACTGGCGCTGGCTGTGGTTGTGGTTCTGGAGTTGGTTGAGGGGTTGGTTGTGGTTCTGGAGTAGGCGTTTCTTCTTCCACTTTTTCCACAAATGTCTTGTTGCCCAAGATTGAAGCAGATAATTTCTTCCCTGCCTTATTCACATCTTCGATGTACTGGATAAAGACTTCCGTATCTGGATTAATCGCACCGATCAATTTTGTATCGCGGAAGACTGAGAAGCCATCTCCGCCACCATACAAGAAGTCGTTGATAATCGCCTTGTAGGTTTTGTTGCGATCAATTTCAGTTCCATCTGCCTTGTAAGCTTTCACAACCTTATATGGATTTTCTTCTGTTGCATCGGCTGGTTTCGTATAGGTGTACTTGATCCCTGCCATTTGCAAGAAGTAAAGCTCTTTCTCATCATATTGTTGATCCAAAGCTTTGTAGATTTGGTCCCCAGTGATTTCTACTACTTGAAGGATATTTCCAAATGGTTGCACCGCTTGAGCGGCACCCCAAGTTACTGTTCCGTCTGGTTTCACCACGAGGTCTGCACGGATTCCTCCATTATTGGTGAAAGCAAAGTCAACATCTGGATAACCTGATTTTTTGGCAATATCTAGTTGCGCTGCTGTGACCAAATCTCCAACAGCACTTTCTTTTTGCGCATTCAACTCACGAGTAATATTTTCAGCTTTCTCTGCTGTACCGATTTTTGCTTCTGTTACTTTTTTAACCGTCGCATTGGCATCATCGATGATCGCTTGAACCTTGGCATCTTTTGCTTTGCCTTTAGATGGATCTACTGCAATAATTTTAGCAGTTGGAGCTTTAACAAAGTCAGCTGTATCTGTATCTAGGACTCCACGGACATCCGAGTAGGCTTTCCCTTGAGACGTACCTTGAACGATCAAGGTATTTCCAACCATCCCGTTTGTATATTGGTGGTTATGACCTGCAAAGACGATATCCACTGAGTTTTCAGGATAGATTTGATTTAATTTTTTGATCATGTCTGCAGCAGGACCTTCTGCTACACCATTCTTACTAGTGGCAGCAACGTGGGCCAAGACAGCGATAGCATGCACACCTTGGTCATTTAATTCACGCGCATATTTGGCAATCGATTCTGCTTCATCCAAAACACGGTATTGTTCATGATTTTTACGCAAAACAAGATTTGGAAATTCTGTCGTAACAACCCCGATAAATCCGACCTTAACGGTCTTGTCATTGACTGGGATTTCTTTGATGGTATAAGGTTTCCAGTCAAATGGGATTTTGTTGGTATCCTTGTCGACCAAGTTGGCAATCACGACTTCTTGTTTAGAAGCTTCATGAGGATATTCATCGACGATCTTATTGAATTGACCAGGTGTTGGGGCTTCTCCCTTCATGATCCGGTTGAATTCACCAAGTCCTTCGTCAAACTCGTGATTTCCAAGGGTTCCGTATTCAAAGTTCATTTCATTGAAGACTTTTACAGTTGGTTCATCTTGAAGGAGGGCAGAGTTGGCTGGACTAGCGCCGACCATATCTCCCGCTTGCACACGGATGCTGGCATTAGGCGTTCCTGCATTCTCCGTTTCAAAGTCTTTTTGCGAATCGTTCAAGTAGGTTGCCAAAAGTGGGGCTGTTCCTGCATTTTTCACAGTTTCGCCTTCTAAACGAGCTGTCCCTGTTTGTTCCAAGGCACCGTGGAAGTCATTGACGCCCATGAACTGCACGGGCAATTCGTCTGCAAAAACGCTATTGATCGCAAAAACACTAAGACCCGCAGCGACCGCTAAGATACTGCTTTTCAAGATAATTTTTTTCTTCATAGAATACTCCATTTTCTAATGTAGGACACTTCTCCAAAAAGGAGAACGCAGAACAGTTGATTTGCTGCAATCAGCTCTTCCATTTTACTATTTTTTCGGTTTTACTTCAATATTTTCCTAGAAACTCTTACAATTTTATTGGAAAGCGCTTGATTTCCGAACATCTATTTCCAGTATCTTCCTTTTGTTACTTGCTGTTCCTCACAAAAGAGGCTGGGACAAAAGTCCTAGCCT
>NZ_KV812859.1:226323-308282 GCF_001813525.1 Streptococcus sp. HMSC065C01
AATTACCGATTTCTGTCCCACTCTCTTTTTCTTATTTATTCACGTTTTCCCATTTCCAGTTTTGAACTTCTGGAATGTCGTCTCCGTTTTCACGGATGTAGTCATGGTGGAAGGCGATTGTTTCATCCATTTGAGCTGCGAATTCAGCTGCTTCTGCTCCAAGAGCTGCATTAGCTGCATCTTGTGCCAAGTGGAAGCGATCCAACTCAGACATCACACGCATATCAAATGGTGTGGTGATATCCCCGTTTTCACGGTAACCATGCACGCGCAAGTTATGGTTGTGACGGTTGAAGAAGATATCACGGATCATGCCTTCGTAACCATGGAAGGCAAAGATAACTGGTTTATCAGTTGTGAAGACTTTGTCGAACTCTTCATCTGAAAGTCCACGCGCATCAACGGATGGGTGACGCAATTTCAAGATGTCGATAACGTTGACAAAGCGGATCTTCAATTCTGGGAAGGCTTTGTGCAAGATTGTAATAGCAGCAAGAGCTTCTAAGTTTGGCTCAGTACCTGCAGCTGCAATAACAAGATCTGGCTCTTCATCTGCTGAAACAGTTGATGCCCAATCGATCACCTTGTATCCTTCACGAACCAATTCTTCTGCTTCAGCTGCTGAGTAGAATTGAGGACGTGGGTGTTTAGAAGAAACGATCAAGTTGATCACATCTTCTCCCTTGAAGGCTTCATCCATTACCGCAAGCAAGCTATTGGTATCTGCTGGCAAGTACTCACGGATATATTCAGGAGTTTTCTCAGCCAAGTGAGTCAAGATACCTGGATCTTGGTGAGTGTAACCATTATGGTCTTGTTGGAAGACCGTTGAAGTTGCAATCAAGTTCAAGGCTGGGTAGTTTTTACGCCATGTTGTATGGGTCTTAGACTTACGCAACCATTTGAAGTGTTGAGTGATCATAGAATCCACAACACGAAGGAAGGATTCGTAAGAAGCGAAGAAGCCATGACGACCTGTCAAGACATATCCTTCAAGCATTCCTTCTGCTTGGTGCTCTGACAATTGAGAGTCAATGACACGACCAGCAGGGCTCAACGCTTCATCGTAGTCTGGTTTCATACGTCCTAACCATTGACGGCTTGTACGAGTGAAGACTTCTTGAAGACGGTTTGATTTGGTTTCGTCTGGACCGAAGATACGGAAGTTATCTGGGTTTGCATCTACTAAGTCTGCCGCATACTTACCAAATTCGATCATGTCTTGAGCCATGATTTCACCTGGTGTGTTGAATTGAAGGGCATGTTTCTTCCAATCAGCTGTGTTCATTGGTTTGATCACACCAGCATTTGTGATTGGGTTCATCGCCATGCGACGGTCACCTTTTGGTGCAATTTCAGCAATTTCAGGAACTAGCTTTCCAGTTTCGTCGAACAATTCAGCTGGACGGTAAGATTCCAACCATGAAAGAAGGGCATCGACATGCTCCATGTGGTGAGCATCTACTGGGATTGGAACTTGGTGAGCACGGAATCCACCCTCGATTGGTGTTCCTTCCCATGCTTTTGGACCAGTCCAACCTTTAGGAATACGAGCAATCAAGACAGGGTAAACTGGTTGAGTTGCTTCTTCAGCAGAACCTTTACGAGCTTCTGCTTGGACTTTCTTGATTTCTTCAATTGCTTCGTCCAATTTTTCAGCGAACAAAGCGTGGGCAGCTTCGTGGTCTTCTGAAATTGCAGTGACATTCGCAAAGATTGGTTTCCAACCAAGACCTTCAAAGAAGAGGGCCAATTCTTCGTCTGTTTTGCGCTCGAAGATGGTTGGGTTGTGGATCTTCCCACCATTGAGGTAGAAGATTGGAAGGATAGCACCATCGTTGACTGGGTTCAAGAAGGTATTTGACAACCAACCAGCCATCAATGGACCTGTTTCTCCTTCACCGTCACCGATAACTGTGGCAGCAATCACATCTGGATTATCCAATACAGCCCCTGCAGCGTGAGAAAGAGCATAACCAAGTTCTCCACCTTCGTGGATAGATCCTGGTGTTTCAGGCGCCGCGTGAGAAGCGATTCCTCCTGGGAATGAGAAGATCTTACACAAGTGTTTGAAACCTTCTTCATTTTGTGGGATGTTTGGATTCAATTCAGTATAAGAACCATCTAAGTAAGAGTTCGATACCATTACTTGTCCACCGTGACCTGGTCCTTCAATGTAGAACATATCCAAGTCGTATTTGTTGATGGTACGGTTCAAGTGAGCATAGATAAAGTTTTGCCCTGGAACAGTTCCCCAGTGTCCGATTGGGTGAGCCTTCAAGTCATTTTCAACGACTTCGCGCTTCAACAATGGGTTATCTTTCAAGTACATTTGAGCAGCTGAAATGTAGTTGGCTGCACGCCACCAAGCGTCTACTTTATCCAAGTAAGCTTTGCTGTTATAATCGACAGTCATCTTGTCTCCTCACAATTTCTAGACAGGTCTGTTGAATAACCTGTTCGTTTGATCAATAGTTTAAACAATCTGTTTTCAATCAAACAGATGATATTGAAGAAAATATTCAATATTACTTCTATTCTATCAAGAATTTCCCTTTTTGTACATCAGAAAGTAAGAAAAATATTCTTTGAACGTCAAATTTTAATTTCCCACTAAAGTGGTTCCATTCCCTACAGGGATACGTTTTAAAAAAAGACTTTGCTGATTTTTGCAAACCAGCAAAGTCCCAAATGAAATGGAGTCAGTTAAATGACTTTTTGACCTTTCTTGTAGACATCTGTCACGAGATTTGTCGCAAAGAAATAGAAGAGATAATCTAGATTTGGTGCGTCAAAGATGGTAATGTCGGCCTGTTTGCCAACATCGAAAGAGCCGATTGTTTTAGCACGATCAACTGAATAGGCCGCATTGATGGTCACTGCATTGAGAATTTCTACTGGAGTTAGGCGCATCATGAAGCAACCCAAGTGCATGGCAAACTGGAGATTGGCTGTTGGACAAGATCCTGGGTTGCTATCTGTTGTCAGGGTGATGGCCATGCCAGCGTCCAACATCTTACGAGCCGGTGCATAGGTATCTTCCATGAGGCTGAAGGTTGTAGCAGGCAAAAGATTTCCAATCACTTTTGCTGCAGCTAATTTTTGAATGCCTTCATCGGTAATCACCATCAAGTGTTCTGCACTAGTAGATTCCAATTCAGCCGCCACATCAACACCACCAATGGATTCGATCTCATCCGCATGAATCCGTAACTTGAAGCCCATCTCCTTAGCTTTAGAAAGAAGATAGCGAGATTCATCTGCTGTAAAGACACCTTTTTCACAGAAGATATCACAGAATTCAGCTAACTTTTCTTCCTTCACTTTTGGAAGCATTTGCTCAATGATGAGATCTAAATACTCTTGAGAACGGCCCTTATACTCTGTCGGGATCGCATGGGCTGCCATAAAGGTTGAAACCAGATCAATTTCATGGTCACGGTCCAAGGCAGCTACTACATCTAGTTGGCGTTTTTCTGTTTCCCAATCCAAACCATAGCCACTCTTAGCCTCAACGGTAGTCACCCCATGACGCAACATGTAATCCAACAGTCGTTTGGACTTGTCATAGAGATTTTCAAAAGAAGCTTCCCGTGTCGCCCGAACCGTGCTCAGAATTCCACCGCCTTGGGCGAGGATGTCTAAGTAAGAAACACCCGCTAATTTTTTCGCAAATTCATGCTCCCGACTGCCTCCATAGACCAAGTGGGTGTGGCAGTCAATCAAGCCAGGAGTCGCAACTTTTCCTTCACAGGATTTGACTTCCGTATGGTCATCGATCAGTTCTGGGTCTGGTTGACCTGTCCCAACTGCAAGAATCTTTCCATCTTTAATGGCAATATAAGCATCGGAAAGGATTTGCGCTTCTGCCATCTCTTTTCCATAGAGAGGATGGCCTAGATCATTCGGACAAAACAATTGATTAAAGTGGGTTAATAGGATATCAGCAGACATATGAAACATTCCTTTCTATTTCCATTGTTATTCATTTTACAATTCTACAGAAAAAGCGTCAAAAAAAAGTCAAAAAGTTTTTCCCTCATTTTTTTTTGCTTTATTAAAAATTATATTTTTTTTTGACTCTTTATTGACGTTTCTTCGATACAATAAAGAAAATATAAATTCACAGTCCAACTATAAGGAGGGTTCTGCTATGTCATTTATAGACGAGAAAGAAATTGCAGCTGCTATGTCTGTCAAACTTGACTTTGATGTCCTACCTGAAAAGGCGACTTTTCAAGAAGGCATCCGTCGTGCACCTGATAGAGGCTTCCGCTTAACGCAAGCTCAGACTGAAATTGCCCTTAAAAATGCTTTGCGTTACATTCCTAAAAAATTCCACCAAGAGTTGATCCCAGAATTTCTGGAAGAACTAAGAACTCGCGGTCGGATCTATGGCTATCGCTTCCGTCCAAAAGATCGCATCTATGGAAAACCAATCGATGAGTACAAAGGAAAATGCACTGCTGCTAAGGCTATGCAGGTCATGATCGACAACAACTTGAGCTTTGAAATTGCTCTTTATCCATATGAATTGGTCACTTATGGGGAAACAGGATCTGTCTGTGCCAACTGGATGCAATACAACTTGATCAAGAAATACTTGGAAGTCATGACAGAAGACCAAACCTTGGTGGTTGAATCGGGTCACCCTCTGGGTCTCTTCAAATCGAAACCAGAAGCTCCTCGTGTCGTCATTACCAACGGTCTCTTGATCGGTGAGTATGACAACATGCGCGACTGGGAAATCGCTGAAGAAATGGGAGTGACCAACTACGGTCAGATGACGGCTGGTGGCTGGATGTACATTGGTCCTCAAGGGATCGTTCACGGTACTTTCAACACCCTTCTCAATGCTGGTCGTCTCAAACTCGGTGTTCCTGATGACGGCGACTTGACCGGTAAACTCTTCATTTCATCTGGTCTCGGTGGAATGAGCGGAGCTCAAGGGAAAGCAGCTGAAATCGCAAAAGCGGTTGCCATCGTTGCAGAAGTGGACCGCTCTCGGATCGAAACTCGTCACTCTCAAGGCTGGATTAGCCAAGTGACCGACAGTGCTGAAGAAGCTGTGAAATTGGCTCAAGCAGCACTGGAAGCTGGTGAATCAACTTCGATTGCCTACCATGGTAATATCGTAGACTTGCTCGAATATGTCAACGAACACCAAGTCCATGTTCATCTCTTATCTGACCAAACCTCTTGTCACAACGTTTATGATGGTGGCTATTGCCCAGTTGGCATTAGCTTTGAAGAACGGACACGTTTGCTGGCAGAAGACAAAGAAACCTTCCGCCGTTTGGTTGATGAAACCTTGGCTCGTCACTTTGCAGTGATTAAAGCCTTGACAGCTAAAGGTACTTACTTCTTCGACTACGGTAATGCCTTCATGAAATCTGTTTACGACTCAGGCATCAAGGAAATTTCTAAGAATGGCTTGGATGACAAAGACGGCTTCATTTGGCCATCTTATGTAGAAGATATCATGGGACCTATGCTCTTTGACTATGGTTATGGTCCATTCCGTTGGGTCTGCCTCAGCGGTAAACACGAAGACTTGATTGCAACTGACCATGCAGCCATGGAAGCGATCGATCCAACTCGTCGCTACCAAGACCGCGACAACTACAACTGGATTCGCGATGCGGAAAAGAACCAACTGGTGGTTGGTACACAAGCACGTATCCTCTATCAAGATTGTATGGGCCGTGTCAACATTGCTTTGAAATTCAATGAACTCATTCGCCAAGGCAAGATCGGACCGGTCATGATCGGACGTGACCACCACGACGTATCTGGTACAGATGCTCCATTCCGTGAAACATCAAACATCAAAGATGGTTCGAACGTCACTTGTGACATGGCGGTTCAATGTTACGCTGGTAACGCTGCTCGCGGTATGAGTCTCGTCGCTCTCCACAACGGTGGTGGTACTGGTATTGGTAAAGCTATCAACGGTGGATTTGGTCTCGTCCTAGACGGTAGCCACCGGATCGATGAAATTATCAAGTCTGCCATTGCCTGGGACACTATGGGTGGGGTTGCTCGTCGGAACTGGGCACGGAATAACCATGCCATTGAAACAGCGATCGAGTACAACCGTCTCCATGCAGGAACAGACCACATCACCATTCCGTATCTGGCAGATGAAGATTTGGTCAAAGAAGCCGTTCAAAAATTGTTTTAACATCAAAAAATAAAAACTGAGAAAGGGGAGGAAAATGCAAAGACTCCTCCTCCCCAACTTCTCCTATAAAAAGAGGTAATCATATGGCAAAAATTGTTGAGTGTATTCCAAACTTCTCTGAAGGACGCAATCAAGCTGTG
Source organism: Streptococcus sp. HMSC065C01 (assembly GCF_001813525.1). NCBI lineage: Bacteria > Bacillati > Bacillota > Bacilli > Lactobacillales > Streptococcaceae > Streptococcus > Streptococcus sp. HMSC065C01. Next base: position 232,648 of record NZ_KV812859.1, read on the forward strand.
ATCGACGGATTAGCAGCAACAGCAAAAAGTATTCCAGGTGTCACTTTACTAGACTACTCGTCTGACGCCAGTCACAACCGCAGCGTCTTTACACTCGTTGGGGATGAAGAAAGCATTCAAGAAGTGGCTTTCCAATTAGTGAAATACGCTTCTGAAAACATTGATATGACCAAGCACGAAGGCGAACACCCTCGTATGGGGGCAACAGACGTTTGTCCATTCGTTCCCGTTAAAGATATCACTACAGCTGAATGCGTTGAGATTGCTAATAAAGTGGCCGAACGCATCAATCGTGAATTAGGTATTCCAATCTTCCTTTACGAAGATGCTGCAACTCGCCCAGAACGGAAGAACTTGGCCAAAGTGCGTAAAGGACAATTTGAAGGAATGCCAGAAAAATTGTTGGAAGAAGACTGGAAGCCAGACTACGGTGAACGCAAGATTCACCCAACTGCAGGGGTTACAGCTGTCGGTGTCCGGATGCCACTCGTTGCTTTCAATATCAACCTTGATACAGACGACCTAGAGATTGCCAATAAGATTTCTAAAATCATTCGTGGATCAAGCGGTGGATACAAATACTGTAAAGCGATCGGTGTCATGCTAGAAGATCGCAACATCGCCCAAGTCTCCATCAACATGGTCAACTTGGAACAATTCCCATTGTATCGTGTTGTGGAAACCGTTCGTTTCGAAGCGCAACGCTATGGTGTTCGCATCATCGGAACAGAACTCATTGGACTGGCTCCTGCTAAGGCTTTGATCGACTCTGCTGAATACTACTTACAATTAGAAGACTTTGACTACAGCAAACAAGTCTTGGAAAATCACTTGTTGGGTTAGAAAGGGAGTTCTATGAAACTAGTTGACTTAAGTATTACGGAGTTTGCCAAGGTCCTTGGTTCGGATGCTCCAGCTCCAGGTGGTGGTTCTGCTGCTGCTCTATCTGCTGCGAATGGGATTTCCCTTACCAAAATGGTCTGTGAACTGACCATTGGAAAGAAAAAATACGCAGAATTTGAAGACCACATCAAAGGGGTTCATGAAAAAAGCGCTCACCTCCAAGACCAATTACTAGAAGCCATCGACAAAGATACAGAAGCTTTCAACGTTGTATCAGCAGTCTTTGATCTTCCAAAGGAAACGGAAGAAGAGAAAGCCGCTCGTCGTGAAGCCATGCAAAAAGCTTTGAAACATGCGACAGTATCTCCTTTCTCTATGATGGAGCTCATCGTTGAAGCGCTTGAAACAACAAAAGAAGCTGTTGGCAAGTCCAACACCAATGCGGCTAGTGACTTAGGGGTAGCTGCTCTGAATCTTAAAGCTGGTCTTCAGGGGGCTTGGCTCAATGTCCTGATCAACATTTCAGGAATCAAGGACCAAGACTTTGTCCAAGAATACCACGGTAAGGGACTCAAACTCCTCCAAACCGGTTCTGATCTTGCAGATAACATTTACCAAACCATTTTAGAAAGTCTATCTTAAACCTAGCAAATAAAAATAAAGAAAGAAGGGATTCTATGGTTTTATCGGATATTGAAATTGCCAATTCTGTCCAAATGAAGCCCATCACCGATATCGCTGCCGAACTTGGATTGACCGAAGACGATATTTCGCTCTACGGAAAATACAAGGCAAAAATTGATAGCAACCAACTGGAACAACTCAAGGATAAGGAAGATGGAAAGCTGATCCTCGTGACAGCCATCTCACCAACACCTGCTGGAGAAGGAAAGACAACCACCTCTGTTGGCTTGGTCGATGCTCTTTCAGCTATTGGTGAAAAAGCCGTCATTGCCCTGCGCGAACCTTCTCTTGGCCCTGTCTTTGGGATCAAGGGTGGAGCTGCCGGTGGCGGGTACGCCCAAGTGGTTCCAATGGAAGATATCAACCTTCACTTTACCGGAGACTTCCATGCCATTGGGATTGCCAACAACCTCCTTGCTGCTTTGATTGACAACCACATCCATCACGGCAATGAGTTGGGCATCGATTCTCGTCGCATCACATGGAAACGGGTGGTCGATATGAACGACCGTCAACTCCGTCATATTGTCGATGGTCTTCAAGGAAAAACAAACGGGGTTCCTCGTGAAGATGGCTTTGACATCACAGTGGCTTCTGAAATCATGGCCATTCTCTGTCTCTCTGAAAATATCCTTGATCTCAAAGAACGTCTTGATCGCATCATTATCGGGTACAACTACCAAGGACAACCGGTCACAGCCAAAGACCTCAAGGCTGGAGGGGCCATGGCAGCTGTCCTCAAAGATGCCATTCATCCGAACTTGGTGCAGACTTTAGAACATACTCCTGCTATTATCCACGGTGGACCATTTGCCAATATCGCTCATGGCTGTAACAGTGTGCTGGCTACTAAACTAGCCCTCAAATATGCAGACTATGTCGTGACAGAAGCTGGTTTTGGAGCAGACTTAGGCGCTGAAAAATTCATCGACATCAAGTGCCGTATGGCTGGACTCAAACCTGCTGCCGTTGTCCTCGTCGCAACCATCCGTGCCCTCAAAATGCATGGTGGGGTTGCCAAAGCGGACTTGGCTACTGAAAATGTCCAAGCCGTTATCGATGGTCTACCAAACCTAGACAAACACTTGGCCAACATCCAAGAAGTCTATGGCCTACCAGTGGTCGTTGCCATTAACAAATTCCCACTGGATACTGAGGCAGAGCTAGAAGCTGTCTATGAATCTTGTAAGAAACGTCACGTAGATGTCGTCATTTCAGATGTCTGGGCACATGGTGGGGCTGGTGGTCGTGACTTGGCTGAAAAAGTCATTCAACTGGCTCAAGAAGAAAACCACTTCTCTTATGTCTATGACGAAGAAGACAGCATTGAAACAAAATTGACCAAGATCGTCACAAAAGTCTATGGTGGTAAAGGCATCAGCTTAACACCAGCAGCCAAACGCGAACTGAAAGAATTGGAAGCTCTTGGCTTCTCAAACTACCCAATCTGTATGGCCAAAACCCAATACTCCTTCTCAGATGATGCGAAGAAGATGGGAGCACCTAAAGACTTCACTGTTAAAATCAGTAATCTCAAGGTAGCTGCCGGAGCTGGCTTTATCGTAGCTCTCACCGGTACCATTATGACCATGCCTGGCCTACCAAAAGCACCTGCCAGTGAAAAGATTGATATCGATGCCCACGGCAATATCACTGGTCTCTTTTAAGAAAGAAGGCGTCCTATGGTGACTCTCCTTCATCTTACCCCCGCAGATTATCAAATTTCTACTTGGTCCGGTGGCCAAACCACCCAACTCTTTCTCTCCCCAGAGGGAGGAAGCTATCCAGATCGGACATTTGACTTCCGCCTCTCCACTGCAACGGTAGAGGTTGAAAAAAGTAACTTTACCGATCTCACTGGCTACTACCGAATCTTGATGCCCTTGAATGCCTCCATTAGGCTCACCCATCACCATAAAGAAGTGGTTTTGAACCCATTTCAAAGCTACTTCTTTGATGGGGGAGATCCTGTATCTAGCCAAGGGACTTGTCAAGACTTTAATTTGATCTACAAACCTTCTTATCAGGGGCATATGAGTGCTATAACCCCAAAAGAGAGTGTCAAAAGTCAGAGTCGCTATCAATTGATCTATGCTCTCTGTCCGCTAACACTAAAATGGGGAACGAATCATTCTCAAATCCTCCAAACTCACGAGCTCCTGGTGATCGAACAACCATCTCCTCTTCAAGAGATGACAATCACGTTTTTACCCCATCAGTCTGGGGAGCAACCGATTGCTATCTGGACTGGACTACAATAATGTTCACAAAGGAGAAACATTATGAACGGAGCACATAAACAGTCGATTGAGGAACAAGAAAAAGCGAAATTCAGCTTTAGCGGTGCCACTCTTTACGGTATCAACGCCGTAATCGGATCTGGTATCTTCCTCCTTCCTCAAAAAATTTATTCTGGCCTCGGACCAGCTTCTCTAGCTGTCATGTTCGGGGTTGCCATTCTCGTCATGCTACTATCAGCCTGTCTGGCTGAAACAGCTGGCTACTTCGACAAAAACGGTGGAGCCATGCAATACTCAAAAGCCGCTTTCGGAGACTTCGTTGGCTTTAACGTTGGGATTCTCGGTTGGGCCGTTACTGTTATCGCTTGGGCTGCCATGTTAGCCGGATTTGCTAAGATCTTCATCATCACCTTCCCAGCATTTGAAGGCTACAACCTTCCGATCAGTATCGGTATGCTGATTCTCTTGAGTCTGATGAACATTGCCGGTCTGAAAACCTCTAAGATGTTTACTCTGACAGCTACTGTTGCAAAATTAATTCCAATTGTCCTCTTCTCACTCTTTGCCATCTTCTTCATTCCCGGTGGCGTGAGCAAGGGCAACTTCACACCTTTCCTTCAATTGGAAAGTGGAACAAACCTCTTCAGTTCTATTTCTAGTACAGCCGTCTACATCTTCTACGGTTTCATCGGATTTGAAACCATGTCTATCGTTGCAGGGGAAATGCGCAACCCTGAAAAGAACGTTCCCCGCGCTATTCTAGGTTCTATCAGTATTGTATCTGTTCTCTACATGTTGATCATCGCAGGAACAATCGCCATGCTTGGTGGTCGCATTATGCAAACTGGTGCACCAGTACAAGACGCATTTGTCGAAATGATTGGCCCTATCGGAGCTCCACTCGTTTCTTACGGAGCCCTCATTTCAATCGCCGGTCTAAACATCGGTGAATCCATCATGGTCCCTCGTTTTGGTGCCGCATTAGCAACTGAAAAACTCTTGCCAGAAGGGCTTGGAAAAACAAACTCTAAGAATGCCCCTGTCATTGCCATTATCATTTCTGGTATCTTCGCCTTCTTACTCTTGTTATCTGGCTCTTTCGAAACATTAGCAACCTTCAGTGTTGTCTTCCGTTTCTTCCAATACATTCCAACTGCTTTGGCAGCCATCAAACTCAGAAAAATGTACCCAGACAAAAAGGTTACCTTCCGAGTACCATTTGGTCCTGTTATCCCAGTTCTAGCTGTTGTGATCAGTATCTTGATGATTGCAGGGGACAACCTAATGAACTTTGTTTGGGGTGCCATCGGTCTCGTGATCGCAAGTGGACTCTACTTTGTTTTCCACGGCGATAAACTACATAAATCGAAAACCCTTCCTCACTAATTTTCTTTACACACTAGATGGGAACAGAGACGGGAGTGAAGCTCGGTTTTGCTCCCTAACCCATCTAGGACTCCACGAATGTCAAACCTGAGCCCTTTTCTCTATGACTCCTTTCAATTTTTTTAGATCAATAGACAATGGGCCCATGTTTGGTATTCAAACCGAAGTAAACAACACTACTTCCACAGAACAACTATTCATAATCGGAGGTTTTATATGACTCAATTGATTCATTTAGATGGTAATAGCTTAACACTCGAAGAAGTCATCGCTGTCGCTCGGCACGGTGCCCAATGTGAGCTTGATGAACAAGCCAAAGAAGCCGTTATCGCATCCCGTAAAATCGTTGATGACATTGTCCGGGAAAAACGAGTCGTCTATGGTGTAACCACTGGCTTTGGTTCCCTCTGTAATGTCAGCATCTCTCCAGAAGATACTGTTCAACTGCAAGAAAACCTGATTCGAACTCACTCATCTGGCTTCGGTGATCCACTTCCTGAAGATGCCGTTCGTGCCATCATGCTGATCCGTATTAACTCACTATTGAAAGGTTATTCTGGCATTCGTCTGTCAACCGTTGAAAAACTGTTAGAATTGCTCAACAAAGGAGTCACTCCTTATATCCCTGAAAAAGGCTCTCTCGGAGCTTCTGGAGACCTTGCTCCTCTTTCTCATATGGTTTTACCAATGTTGGGTCTTGGACGTGCCTATTACAAAGGAGAACTTCTCAGTGGTCAAGAAGCCCTAGATCGTGCTGGAATTGAAAAGATCCAATTAGCTGCCAAAGAAGGGCTTGCCTTGATCAACGGTACAACCGTCCTAACGGGTATCGGTGCTCTTGCGACTTATGATGGTATCCAATTGCTCAAACTCTCTGATATCGCTGGTGCTCTCTCAATGGAAGTTCACAATGGAATTACCAGTCCATTCGAAGAAGACCTTCATACCATCCGCCCACAAAGTGGACAATTGGCAACTGCTCGCAACATCCGTAACCTTCTTGAAGGAAGCAAGAATACCACTGTTGCGACTCAACAACGGGTCCAAGATCCTTATACACTTCGCTGTATCCCTCAAATTCATGGGGCCAGCAAGGATTCTATTGCTTACGTAAAAGAAAAAGTTGAAATCGAAATCAACTCTGTCACAGATAACCCAATCATTACCAAAGAAGGACACGTCATCTCAGGAGGTAACTTCCACGGTGAACCAATGGCGCAACCATTTGACTTCTTAGGCATTGCCCTTTCTGAAATTGGGAATGTATCCGAACGTCGGGTGGAACGCTTGGTCAACAGCCAACTCAGTAAATTACCATCCTTCTTGGTCAAACACCCTGGACTCAACTCAGGCTTCATGATTACCCAGTATGCTTGTGCATCCCTTGCATCGGAAAATAAAATTTTGGCTCACCCTGCTAGTGTCGATTCTATTCCATCTTGTGAAAACCAAGAAGATTTCGTCAGCATGGGAACGACTGCCGCTCGTAAAGCAGCAGAAATTCTTAAAAACTCACGTCGCATCGTTGCTACTGAAATCATGGCAGCCTGCCAAGCCTTAGATCTCAAACCAGAAAATCATGAACTTGGTAAAGGGACAAAACCAGCTTATGAGCTGATTCGTCAAAAACTGAACTTCATTGAATTTGACAAAGATATCGAAATCTTTGAAGAACTCAATAAAGCATCTGCTGTTGTCGAAAGCGAAGAATTCTTAGCAACCATCGAAAAAGCAGTTGACTTAAGCATTCAATACTGATACAGTAAGAATAAAGCAAAACAGAGGCTGGCGATCTTCTCAGCCTCTGCCTGCTTTCAGAAAAATAAGGGAGGCGACAAGCTTGCTCACAAACTACTATCCAATGACCTACAGCTACTACCAAGGTAGCATCGAGGACAATCCCTACACGGCCAAATGGGGAATGGTCACCAAATTTTTAGACCTAAACGACGAGACCCTCACTCCATTTGAGGGTATGACCTTTGGGATCATCGGCTTTAAGAGCGACAAAGGAGTCTATATCAATAATGGGCGTGTAGGAGCAGTCGAGGGTCCTACAGCCATCCGTTCTCAAATCGCTAAACTTCCATGGCACTGGGGAACCAATGTGACAGTGTATGATGTGGGAAATATTGACGGGCCCAACCATTCACTAGAAGAACTCCAAGAAAGTCTCTCACAAGCGATCCAGCGCATGTACCAATTAGGGATCCAACCTATTGTCCTAGGAGGCGGTCACGGAACTGCGTACGGCCACTATCTAGGGATTCAATCCAGTTTAGAAAAAGATGAACAACTGGCTGTGATCAATCTGGATGCCCACTTTGATTTGCGGCCATACGACCAAACCGGTCCCAATTCTGGAACAGGATTTCGTCAAATGGCTGATCATGCTAAAGAAAAAGGTCAGGACTTCCCTTACCTCATCCTTGGGATCCAAGAGCACAATAACAACCTCTTCCTCTTTAATTATGTCGCTAAAACACCAAGCATTGATTTCTTAACAGGGCAAGACCTCTTCCAGATGAGCCACCAAGCCATTCTGGATCGAATCGATCAATTTTTAGAAAACCAAACCGCGATCTATCTGTCTATTGATATGGATTGCTTTGCGGTCGGCTCTGCTCCTGGTGTTAGCGCCATCCAATCATTGGGTGTCGATCCCAAACTGGCCCTTCTGCTTCTCCAACACATTGCTGCTAGTGGTAAGCTAATCGGATTTGATGTCGTGGAAGTTTCTCCTCCTCATGACATTGACAACCATACTTCAAACCTTGCTGCGACCTTTATCTTTTACTTGACCCAAATATTGGCGCAACAAAAACTGAACTAAGAAGATTTCTACACACATAAAAAGCATAGAAACACCCATTGCTTGGGTATTTCTATGCTTTTTTCATTTTCGCCTGAAAGGAGGCATGGCCTCTTAGCCTTCTCTTATGATTTAGATAAGAGACACTACAGGTCTTTTAATTTCTTAAGAAACTGACGATCTCTGTATGGATTCAAGTGTTGCTCTGCCACCTTTTTGTAGTAATTTTTATCTTCTTTTAAGAAGGTGCTCAGGGCAGGAGCGAGCTCTATTCCTTTCTCCTTTTGATCAGATAAGTAAGCTAATAGATAATGAACCATCCCCTTATCCCGTGAATTGGCAGATTGTTTCATCGTCCTTTCTTTTCGAGCCAGATAAGCCGCAACCTTCTCCTGATCCCCTTGCTGGCAAGCAATTAAAGATTGGTAAAATTCGAGCAACTCTTCCTTCCAAGGGAAGCGAACACTGGACAAAATCTTCTGAGCTTTGTCAAAACAACGGCGAGCTTGGATCAAATCTCCCTTCCAATAATAGGCGATCCCAAGATCAATATCAAAGACGACACGGACGGAATCAACAGCCTGATCTCCCACCAAACGCAGAACCTCTTCTAAGTGGGTGACAGCTACTTGGAAATGGCCTCTCACTTGCTCGATTTCAGCGAGGTAGGCCAAAGAAGCCGCAATTTGAATGGCATACTTGGCCTGCATGCTATTGGTCAAACTAAAGCAATCAATGGAGCGATACAGATGCCGGGTCGCCTGCTCCTCATCCCCAACCATCAGGTGATACAAGCCCTTCAAACGCAACTGAATCGCGATGACCTCATGATTATTAGCTTGGATGGCATCTTCCAAAGCTAAATCTGTATAATAGGCCATCTCAGAGATATTTTCCGTTTGAATGCAATAATAAATGATTTGCCGATAACCCTCTAAGAGGAAGTCTGACTGTTTGAGTTCCCGCGCATAGGAGATGACTTTTTGGATATCATGAATCCCCTTTTGATACTCCCCACTTCGAATAAAATAGCGACCTTCTAGGTACAAGTAACGCAGTTGTAAATGCTTGTATTCTCTATCTCTTTGGTGCCTTGAAAAGAGATTATCTAATTCTTGGCGTATACGGGATAGCTCTCCAAAAATGTCCAAACGGCTATTTGTACCATCTGATAGGAACCCCTCATCTACCTTGGAATAAATCGGAAACAGTTCATGCTCCAGCTGAAGGATTTCTTCTAAATAGGTCAACTCAAACGATAAGGAACGCAAAAGATTTTGGGATCGCTTATATTGGTAGGCAATTTCCTTATAAAGAAGAAGGTCCGTCGAATCTTCTAAGCTTTCTTCCAATTTTTGCGCAATTTGTTGGTGGAAGAGCCGCCGTCTAGCTGGCGAAAGAAGATGGTAAAAGTACATGGCTACCAATTGCTTGCAGAATTGAACCATAAGAGACTCTCCTTCTTCTACGATTGAGACGATCGCTCTTTCAGATAAAGGCTCGATTAATTCTGTCAAAACAGGAAGCTCTGTAGCCGTCAATTCTGCCAAGATAGACAGAGAAATTGGCTTATGAAAACACGATAGGTAGTGTAGAAGAGCCTCTTCCTCACTGCTCATATCCCCAAGTTCCTGAGAAAGATAAGCTTGAATGATATCAGGCAAGGGTTCTAAATTTTCATTTTCTTTCCACTCTTCGATATAGCTGGACAGCAAGAACGGACTGCCTTCACTCCATTCGACCATCTGCTCCATCACTGCCGGCTCTATTGCCCCCAGTTCCCCTTTCAAGAGAGCACGACTTTCACTTGGGGCAAAATTGGTCAACTCTAGTTGAGACAGCCTTTTCTCTACCTTCAAGCTCCCCAAGAAGTTGACGAAGGAAGCTGGCAGAGGCTCTTCAGCTGTAAAAATTAGTTGCCATTTCTCCTGGTTTCTTCTCTCCTCTAGTTGTTTCACTTTTTCTAGAGACACTGCATCGATCCACTGGGCGTTTTCAAGCAGGATTAGGAGCGGTTTTTCTTTGCTAAGGCCTTGAAGCTGATTCCATACCGAAATGAGATCATCCTCCTCTTCCAGAAATGAAATCCCCATCTCATCCCCCAGTTTCTCTAGCGCTTGTCTGAGATCATTCCAGCTGCTTCCTTCGTAGCGTTGACTAGTAGCTCTTCCTTCCACCTTGATAAAATTAAAACTGCGATTGGACATCAAGACCAACTGCCGCAAGAGACGTTTCTTACCTGTTCCAGATTGCCCCATCACGAGAAAAGGACCTACCGCCTCACCCGTCTCGACTAAGGAAAGGTATTCCTCGAGCTGCGAGAGTTCTTGTTTCCGACCAAAGAAAGGAAGTTCATGGATATTCAAGCGATGACTCAGTTTATGAGTTCGTTTGGCTTCCAAAACGGAGTGATAAAGTTCCTCAATTGCTCGACTGGGACGCACACTAAGCTCGCGATCCAATAAATCGACTAGCTTATAATAGGTCTCAAAAAATTTTCCTAGCTGATGATGGAAGCTATAATACTCCATCAAGAGCTGGTAGTTTTTCTCTTCAAATTCATCCAACTCTACCAAATGATGGAGCAAGAGTTCTATACTAGAGTCTCCGAAACCGACCTTTTCAATTTTTTGATAGCAGCTTTCGACATAGAGCTTCCTATAAGCATCTCGTTTGCGAGAAGCCCACTGATCAAAGTCTTCATCATCCTTGACATAGAAGCCCTCTAAAAAGTCTCCCCGATAAAGATCCAAGGCACTTAGTGGATCTCTTTCAAAGAGTTTGACATCCAAAGAAAGGCTCAAATCAGGATTAAGGGCCAAACTGCTCCGACTTGGAGAGACAATGATATCTCCTTCAAAGATTTTATTGGCTTGGTAAACCGTATTCCGTAAGTTTTTGCGAGCTACTTGGTTTTCCTTATCTCCCCAAAGGATACCGGCTATTTCATCACGGTTGACTTGGCCCATGACCGCTAAATAATAAAGCAAGGCCTCCATCTTCGAAAAAGAAAACCGAATATCTTTCTGATTGAAAACAACCTTAGGGGGTCCAAATAACTTTAACGTGAGATCTTTCTTCATTGCAAGCGCCTCCAAAATCGTCTTAGTTATACTATAAAAAAAAAGTTGGCTTTTAGCAAGTGATTTATCCAAATAAAAAGAGATTGAGAACGATTCTTTCTCAATCTCTACACTTCCTACTAAAAGTGTTGATTAATTCACTTCAAAATTCGTTTGATGATCAAATAACGCCTTTGTTGCTTGGTAGACGTGGTAAGCGACATCTTCATTGTTCATGGTGTAAAGGTGGACTCCAGCCACATCTTGAGTAACCAAATCAACAATTTGATCAACTGCATAAGCCAAACCAGCTGCGCGAAGAGACTCTGGATCATGCTCATACTTGTCCAGAATGGCTTTAAACTTCCGTGGGATATGAACATTTTCACAAGTCTTAAGGAGACGAAGAGCCTGATTACGGTTGAGAATCGGCATCACTCCTGCATGAATAGGAACATCGATCCCAGCCAAGGTACACTTATCCTGAAAATCATAGAAACGCTCATTGTCAAAGAAAAGTTGAGTAACCAAGCTAGAGCACCCTGCATCTACCTTCTTTTTAAGATTTTGAATATCTGAAATTTGGTTGGGAGAATCTGGGTGTCCCTCAGGATAGCAAGCACCAATCACCTCAAAATGGGGCGCTTCTGTTTTGATAAATTCAATCAGATCCGTTGCATAACGAAAGTCTTTTAAAGGTTCCACACCAGGGATAATATCCCCACGCAGAGCCAAAATCCGATGAACCCCTACTTCATCTAACTCATGAAGAGTATCGGCCACTTTTTCCTTGCTCAAATAGACGGCTGGCAAGTGAGCAATCGTCGGAATAGACAATTCATTTTGAATGTAATTGGCTAAAGCAACCGTCGTCTCTTTGATATTGTATTTATTATTGCTAGCGGTCACACTAATAAAGTGAGGAGCTAGCTCCTGCATATTTGCCAAAGCACGTAAGAGTTTGGCATTGCCTACTTCAGGATTTGGAGGAAAAACTTCAAATGACAGAGACGGTGTGTGTTGTGACATATTCTATCCTTTTCTTTTGTTTCTTTGATCAAGAACTCTGAGCCACTATTTCTAAGATAAGGGAACGATTCGAAAACCCTCTACACGATGATAGAAGGTCCTCGAAACATTTCTTACAAGTGTTCACGCGCTTCTTTAGCAGCATTAACGAGTTTGATCAAGCTTTCTTTTGTTTCTTTAATTCCACGAGTCTTCAAACCACAGTCAGGGTTGATCCAAACTTTGCCACTTGGTACTTTTGCCAAGATTGCTTCGATGGTATGATCAATTTCACCGTCTTGTGGGACACGTGGTGAGTGGATATCGTAAACCCCAGGTCCAACTTCTGTTTGGAAGTTTTTTGCTTTCAACTCATCCAAGATTTCAAGGTTTGAACGGCTTGCCTCAAATGAGATGACGTCAGCATCCAAGTTGTCGATAGCTGGGATGATATCTGTAAATTCTGAGTAACACATGTGAGTGTGGATTTGGGTGTCTGGTGCTACAGTTGAGTGTACCAAACGGAAGGCTGGAATCGCCCAGTCAAGGTAGTCTTCGTACCAGTCGCTACGACGGAGTGGCAATTTTTCACGAAGAGCAGCCTCGTCGATTTGGATGATCTTCACGCCTGCAGCTTCAAGGTCAAGAACTTCATCCTTGATGGCAAGAGCGATTTGAAGAGTAGAATCCTTGATAGAGATGTCTTCACGTGGGAATGACCAGTTAAGAATGGTAACAGGTCCAGTCAACATCCCTTTAACAGGTTTGTCTGTACGGCTTTGTGCGTAGCTAGACCATTTCACAGTGATTGGGTTGAGACGAGTCACATCTCCCCAGATGATTGGTGGTTTCACCCCACGCATACCGTATGATTGTACCCAACCGTTTTTAGAGAAGAGGTAACCAGACAAGTTTTGACCGAAGTACTCAACCATATCGTTCCGCTCGAATTCACCGTGTACAAGTACGTCAAATCCAACTTCTTCTTGCCATTTGATCCATTCGTCGATCGTTTCAGCAAGGAAGGCATCGTATTCTTCTTGTGTCAATTCACCCTTACGGAAGGCCAAACGTTTGGCACGTACTTCCTTAGTTTGAGGGAATGAACCGATGGTAGTTGTTGGAAGTGCTGGAAGCTTGAAGGCTTCTTTTTGGATTTCTTCACGTTCTGCGAAAGCTGGCAAACGAGTGTAGTCTGCTTCTGTCAAAGCTGCGATACGAGCATGAAGTTCAGCATTTGCTCCAACGCGTTCTGTTGCAAAGAGTTCTTTGTTGGCAGCAAGAGCTTCTGCCCCTTGACCATTGCGGATGGCATCCAAGTCACGCAATTCACCCAATTTTTCAACTGCAAAGGCGAAGTGGTTCAAAATAGCTGGTTCAAAATCTTCGTTAGCCGTTGTAAATGGCACATGAAGAAGGGAGCAAGAAGTCGTCAAGACAACCTTTTCAGCTGGAACTTGATCCAAGATTTCCAAACTCTTTTCATAGTTGTTGCGCCAGATGTTTTTCCCATTCACAATACCTGCATAAAGGGTCTTATCAGCTGGGAAGCCACCTTTAACGAGTTCAAGTGTTTTCTTGCCTTCAACAAAGTCAAGACCAATACCATCTACTGGCAAGTTCACAAGATCATTGTAGACATCACGAACATCACCAAAGTAAGTTTGGATCAAGACTTCAAGGCCTTTCTTGTCAGCCAAGAGTTTGTTGTAGAGGTTCAAGAAGAGAGCTTTTTCTTCAGCTGACAAATCTTTGACAAGAGCTGGCTCATCGAGTTGAATACGAGTCGCACCAAGCTCAGCCAATTTGGCAAAGACTTCTTGGTAAGCAGCAACCAAGCTGTCGACGAAGTCTTCAGCTTTCACACCATCTTCAAAGTCAGATAATTGAAGGAAAGTGAATGGTCCAACCACTACTGGACGAGTGTTGATCCCCAATTCTTTGGCTTCTTGGTACTCATCAAAAATCTTGTGACCAGCCAATTTCACTTCTGTCGCTTTTTCAAATTTAGGAACGATGTAATGGTAGTTGGTGTTAAACCATTTTTTCATTGGAAGGGCACGGACATCCCCTTTTTCACCTTGGTAACCACGCGCCAAAGCGAAGTATTGTTCAAGGTCTGTCAAATCCAAGTTTTGAACAGATGCAGGCACGACGTTGAAAAGGAAGGCCGCATCAAGGAAATTGTCGTAGTGTGAGAAGTCATTTGAAGGAATCTCTGAGATGCCTTGTTCTTTAACAATGTTCCAGTGTTTTGCGCGCAAGTCTTTAGCAGCTACCAAGAGCTCGTCTGCTGAGATTTCTTTTCTAAAGTATTTTTCAGTTGTAAATTTTAATTCACGGAATTCACCCAAACGTGGGAAACCGATAATTGTAGTTGACATGTTGTGTCCTCCAAAAATTCTAATTGACACTATCATATCAGAAGATAGCCGTCTTGTATAATTGCTTTTACACGAATTTTGATATAGCCAAAAACTATAACACAGATTTAATAGGCCTTGAGAGCAGAAATCAAAATCAAAAACTAGGACTTCTTATAAATATTTCCTATAACCCAAGCATCCCCAAAACCATTTTTGAGCGGATTTTAAGCGGATTTTTGAGCGGATTCTGCTAGAAGAACAGCCCCTAAAAACTAAAGAAGGCCTTCTCTACTGAGAAAGACCTGCTTTTATAAGGAAGTTCGTTCCTTAATTTTTTTCATTTGCTTCATTAGGCTAATTTGACACAGAAGGCATCCCAAGGGGCTAACTTGCCCGATTCGAGGACCTGCTCCACCTTGGTATTGGCAATGAGAACCTCTTCAACTCCATTGACAAGTGGTAAGTCTTGCTCTTGACTTGAGAGATTGACAACGACGAGGTAGGCTTGCACTCCTTCTACCCGCTTGTAAGCAAAAACCTTGTCTACTGCGTCCACCAATTCATAATCAGCCGTCACAAGCCAAGGATACTCTTTTCTCAAGGCCACCAGAGTTTGATAGGTATAGAAAATGGAGTCTGGATCTGCTAGAGCAGCCTCAACATTGATCTCTTTGTGGTTTGGGTTGACCGCAAGCCATGGTTGACCTGTCGTAAAGCCAGCTTCTGCCTCATCATTCCACTGCATCGGTGTCCGTGCATTGTCCCGACCAATATGGCGGATCTGATCCATGATCACTTCGAGTGGCACTCCTTTTTCTAAGGCTTCATGGGCATAGTTGATTGACTCGATATCTTCTACATCCTCGAGGGTCTGAAATGGATAATTGGTCATCCCGATTTCTTCTCCTTGATAGATATACGGAGTCCCCTTCATCAAGTGAAGCAGAATTGCTAAAGCCTTGGCAGATTTGACACGGTAGTCGCCATCATCCCCCCAAGTTGACACAATCCGTGGGAGATCGTGGTTGTTCCAAAAGAGGGAATTCCAGCCTTCGTCTTTTCCTAATTCCGTCTGCCACTTGGTGAAAATTTCTTTCAATTTTGGCACATCCAATTCCTTAGCGTAGTGCCATTTTGGTTGACCCGGTTGGTATTGAAGACCAATGTGTTCAAATTGGAAGACCATGGACAATTCTTGATTTTTTGGATTGGAATATTGCTTAGCAATCTCTGGAGTCGCTCCCCAAGTTTCTCCCACGGTGAGCAGATCCTTATCGCCAAAGGTAGCTTGATTCATTTCCTTCAAATAAGGATGGAGCATGGGACCATTGCTGATGATTTCCTGATCTGGGATCTTACCGATCATATCGATGACATCCATACGGAAGCCACCAATCCCCTTGTCAATCCAGAAATTCATCATGTCATAGATCTGATGACGAAGCTCCTCGTTTTCCCAGTTGAGGTCTGGTTGCTTCTTACTGAAGTTATGCAGGTAGTATTGGCCTGATGCTTCATCCAATTCCCAAGCAGAGCCACTAAAAGCAGAAATAATACCATTGGGCTCATTGCGCCAAATATAGAAATCCCGCTTTGGACTATCTGGATTTTCACGTGCTTCGATAAACCAAGCATGCTCATCAGAGGTATGGTTGACCACCAAGTCCATGATGATTTTGATCTTGCGTTTATGGCCTTCTGCGATCAATTCTTCCATATCTTCCATAGTCCCAAAGATGGAGGCAATATCCTCGTAATCCGAGATGTCATAGCCGTTATCATCCATGGGACTCTTGTAGACTGGTGAGAGCCAGATCGCTGTAATCCCTAATTTTTCCAAGTAGTCTAGCTTGCTCGTGATCCCCTTGAGATCCCCGATGCCATCGCCATTACTATCCTTGAAACTCTTTGGATAAACTTGGTAAATTACGGCATTATGCCACCATTTTTGTTCCATTTTTTTCTTCTCCTTTATGATTGTGAAATCACTTTCATCTTACAATAATAGGGGTGAAATTGCAAGAATTTACAAGTCTTCATTCTCTTCACTGGAATAAATCACTTCAAAGAGACGTTGACGCAAACCTTCCTCTAAAGGCGTAATGATCTTCATCAACTGTTTCCAATCCTTGGCTGTTGAACAAGTCGCAAATAATTCATTCTTTCTATCGTAGGCCAGGTTGGCAGATTTCAAGAGCTCAAACATCCGATCTTCTTTTGCGGTAGGACGCGATTGCAGCTCACCCATCGCAATCTCCTGACTGTGATTGTCCACTAAGATAGGGGCTGTCTCAAAGGTATGGAGGAAGAACCGGTGCTGTCTCTTTTCAGGAAGCAGCGTTCGATCACCTGTTACATCCAGCCTAATCTTTCTTTCATCCCAATTGACAGTTAGGCGGGTTTCAACCCTGTTATCTCCTTCTCCTTCGACGAGTACGAAGGAACGATTGTCACCTGGGAAAAGATGCCAGTCCAGCATTTCTGGGAGCTCTACCCCTGTCTGCGGTTGTGCATCCATAGGGATGATGGCTCCTGCACGCGCAAGGACCGGAATATCCTGGCTAGCTCTAAAGACTGTAAGCTTGCCTTTTCCTTCGTACTTCCAATCATGGAAGAAATCATACCAAACTCCGTCTGGGAACCAAACACTCACAGAAGCACTATGATAGACAGGATCCAGAGCCTCTGTAATTGGGGCCACCATGAGTTCACTACCAAAGAAATATTGATTTTTAGCCTCATAAGCCTCTTCTTCGTTTGGGTAATGGTAATAGAGAGGCTGAACCAAAGGCAGTCCTTCTTCATGCGTCGCCACATTCATGGTGTAAAGATAAGGCAGTAAGCTGTGACGCAGGCGCAAATACTGCTTCATCCAGCGACAGGTCTCAGGCGAGTAAAACCACGGTTCCTTGCTGTTAAAGGCATTACAAGAACTATGGAGACGATTGATCGGGCTAAAGACCCCAAATTGCAACCAGCGAAGAGCCAAATCTTCATCATAGTAACCCCGCATATGGCCACCAATATCGTGACTCCACCACGTATAACCGATATTTGAAGCTGTGCTGGTAAAATAGGGTTGAAAGGCTAGGGATTCCCAAGTCACAATGGTATCCCCTGAAAAACCGATCGGATACCGGTGGCTGCCAGGACCCCCATAACGCGATAAGATGAGACCAGCTTGGCCTTTTCGGCAATTGTCTAGATAATGATAGTGATTTAACAACCAAAGGGGATCCATCTTGCCATGACTTCCCTGTTGCCAATCAATCCACCAAAAGTCGACTCCTTGATTTTCCAAGGGATGGTGGACATCTTCGAAATAAGCTTCGCGAAAGGCTGGACTGTAAAAGTCAAAGCTAGCCGCTTCTTCTTTTTCCGCATCTAATCCCAAGCGTTTTGCAACCATAGGGTAAGCATCTTCGAAGGCGCGAATGCCATCTGCTGGATGGACATTTAAGGTCACCTTTAAACCACGCTCATGAAGACCATGTAAGAAGGCTGCTGGATCAGGAATCAAGTCCCGGTTCCAACTATAGCCCGTCCAACCACTTCCAAAGCGAGCAGGAATCGCTGTCTTATGCCAGTCCATATCGATCACACTGACAGCCAAAGGCACCCCTTCAGCTTTGAAACGATCCATTAAATCTGTGTACTCCTGACTGGTATAAGGCCAATACCGACTCCACCAGTTTCCCAGAGCATAACGTGGCAAGAGGGGTGGTTGTCCCGTCAGATGGTAAAAATCTTTCAAGGCCCCTAGATAATCGCGCCCATAACCGAAGAAATACAGATCCACTTCTGGACATGGCCGTGCTCTATATCCGCTTTCGACATCATACAAGTAGGAACTGGAATCGTCCAAAAGAGCATAACCGGCCTTGCTCAAGATCCCATCTTCCAACTCCATAGCTCCATCGACCTCGTCAAGCGTCCGACTGGTCCCTTTCAAGGTCTCAGGCTGATCTCCATAGTGCCACCGGCTACCATAGACTGCATACTGACCCTTGAGCTCGATAAAAAGCCGATCCGGTGTAAAAGGTCCCTTTTCAAAATGAAGGTGGAGATGCTCCGTATGCAGATCGAGGACCTCTTCTGTCTCTACGACCTCATAAGCAACAGGTCCAAAATCACGATTTTGCACAACTTGCGTCTGACCATCTTCAAAAACACCATCCTCTGAGTATTCCAAGCGAACCAAAGATTCCGTTAATACGGAGATTCGGTAGTTCTCTCCCTGTATCACTGATCCTGCCATTTGTCTTTCCTCCTCTTTTTATAGGGCATCTGACTGCCCGCTTTTTATCTGCTCCGCCTCTCCGTGTAGGCGTTTACGATTTTACTATAGCACTCAAAAAAAGGCCTGTCAACACCTGACAGAGCCTTTCCTAAAATTTTATAAGATCAACTTCCCCAATGGATCAAGAGATACATGAGACTCGATCCAAACATATCTGCCAAGGCATGCATGAGGAAAAATGGCAAGAGATTCTTGACGACCTTGAGGACGGACGTTAGGTGAAATTATCCAGTGGATGATTTCAGCAATCCAGGAAGCTCCATGACTAAATTAAGATACAGAGGGTGTCTGCGGAGTAAAAATTAAAAATCATATTTCTGCAGAATCATTTCACCTATTTTAGTTAAGAAATAGGTTATCAACATTCTGAGGCCGGGACAAAAGTCCTAGCCTCTTAATTGTTTTTGGATTGTTGAGCAAGACGCAGTGGTTGAGTGGGCTCTACTACACTGGTTTCATCAGCTTTTACAGCCCTACTTAACTGTGCGGAGGTGGGACGACGAAATCGAATTCTAACGAATGACCAATTTCTGTCCCACTCTCAATTACACGATTAGTCTAACAAGTCTTGGATTCTATCCAGATACTGGTTGTCTGTCACCGCCATCACGCGCACCCCTTCTGGCCAGATAAAGTCGGGAGCAATCTGAATATGAAGCGGTTGATCTTCCGCATCTCGATAACCAATAATGTTGAGATGGTACTCCTCTCTGACAGCCAAGTCCTGAAGGCTTTTTCCTACCCAGCTGGATGGAACCGTAAACTCGACTACTACCACTTCTTCATCCAACTGGAAAACTTCAATCCGGTGTTGGAAAAGAACCATTTTAGCGAGGGACATGCCTGCTTCTACCTCTGGCAGGATGACCAAATCAGCCCCAATCTTTTCCAGAATTTCTTTGGTCACTTCATTTTTGACCTTGGCAATGACGTGCTCGACACCTAGTGCCTTACAGTGCATGACAGCCAGCACACTGGACTCCAGGTTTTCACCCGTCGCGATCACGACTGTGTCACAGTTCCCAATATCTGCTGCATCCAAGAGGTCCAACTCCGTAATGTCTCCAACAATTCCAGTCGTAATCATGGATTCATATTGGTTGATCACATCTGCGTGATCATCAATCGCAACAATATCCACATCCTGGTCTTGCAGGGTTTTCAGGACACTCTGTCCAAAAATTCCTAATCCTAAAATTCCAATGGTACGATTTGCCATAAGTCTCTCCTATCCGATAATGATGTCTGCTTTAGCATATTGCAAGGCATCTGCCTTCTTAGCTTTGTAATTGTTCAAACTGACCATAAGGGTCAAGGGGCCGATCCGACCGATAAACATGAGGACCATGATAATGCCTAGTCCCGCCCCATTTAAGGTCGAGGTCACATTGGCTGTCACACCTACTGTCGCTAGAGCCGATACTGCCTCAAAGACCAGGTACAAAAAGCGTTGACCATCCGGAGTCACGAGACAAAGACCAAAGAGTCCAAGGAGAAAAGTCAACTGGAAAATCACTGCCGTCCCCAAAGAGCGTTGGACCAAGTCTGGTGCGATGGTGCGTTTACCCAGGTTGGTATGTGGCAAGCCGAGCAACTCTTTGCGCGCTAAGAGAATCAGCACCAAGAAGGTGGTGATCTTCATCCCTCCTGCTGTCCCGCCTGGTGCTCCTCCTAGGAACATCTGTAAGAGATAGATAAAGAGCGTCACTGGCCGGACTGCTGTATAATCTAGCGAAGCAAAACCAGCTGTCCGCATACTGACAGTTTGGAAGAAGCTGACCAAGATCTTCTCTCCTAATGGAAGGGACCCAATCGTTGCTGGATTATTAAACTCGGTCAAAAGACTAGTCACTGTCCCAAAGAGAAGGATCGCAGCTGTTAACCAGAGAACCACCTTGGTATGGAAGCGAAGAGTTCGCCGCCCTGATTGATTGCGGGCCTTGGTGGCTAGGTCAAACCAGACCATGAAGCCCAAGCCTCCGGTAATGATCAGAGCAGACAAGGTCAGATTGACCAACCAATCGGTCTGGAAACTCATCATACTATCGCCCCCAAAATTATCAAAGCCCGCATTACAAAAGGCCGAGACAGCAACAAAGATGGAGTTAAAGATCCCATGGCCCCAGCCAAAGCGAGGAATAAAGCGAGTCATGAGGAGCAAGGCCCCCAGTCCTTCGATGGTAAAGGTGGTAATAAAGATGGAGCGGACAAAACGGGCCAAACTCTGGTTATTGCTAAAACTAAAGCTATCCCGAATGGTCTGCCGATCCTTGTAACTGAGCTTTTGGCGACCTTCCATAAAGAAGAGACCGATAAAGGTCAAAATCCCTAATCCCCCAATCTGGATCAAGAGCATACAAATCAATTGCCCCCAGCCATTATAGGTCGAAGCCACCGACTGGGTAAAAAGCCCCGTCACACAAACCATAGAGACTGCTGTAAAGAGGTGATCGATATAGCCTGCTGTTGAGCTTACTTGCTGGACAAAGGGCAAACTCAGTAAGAGCGAGCCCATCAGGATAACCAAGGCAAAGCTGAGAAAGATCCGCCTTGCCGGAGACAGGCGAGTCAGTTTGGCTCGCCATTGTTTAAAATATGATTTCACTAACATAGCTTCATTGTATCATAAAAAGAGAATAGACCTACAAGTAATGAACCATTTCTAGGCATAATTCTAAGGCCTTCTCGAATGCTTCAGAGCCCCAGTCACGCTGGTCATAATTTTCCAGGTCTGCAAGAGAATCTGCGGTAAAGAGGAGCAAGCCCCAAACCGCCCCACGAAGTTGAGCCACTGCAGCAAGGGAGGCGCACTCCATCTCCACCACACTACACCCTTCTTCGATGCGATAGGCCACCTTGTCAGGTGTTTCCCTATAAAAACCGTCGGTCGACCAGGTCATGACCTCTTGATAAGGAATGGACGCTTGTTTGAGAACTGTTTCAATAGCAGTCAGGGCACGGCCGTCCACCTCTATATAACGGGAGGGCGCCACATAATGGTAACTGGCTCCCTCATCTCGCAAGGCCTTGGTAGGGATCAAGAAGGCATTTTCTTCTATGTCCACCAAGACCCCACAGCTACCTGCCGATATAATCTTCTTCACCCCATAGCCAATCAACCAATCCATGAATTGGGCAGCAGCTGCAGATCCAACTGGCGCTTGGGCCAAGCAGATTTCCTCTCCTTGGTGCTCCATAACATAGACCGGATAGACCTTGGTAGCTGAGACAAAGCTAGCTACTTGTTTGGCTCCAACAGCTTTGGCAAAGCGATCAATCTCATCCTCCAGGAAAGCATAAACACATTTTTCGGGTAGGTGCAGGTCTAACCCCTCATGGGTCGGCATAATGACTGCCTGCGGATTGTCGTCAAACTCTAAAATGGGTATTTCATGTTTATGGATCATTGTTTCTCCTTTTTGACGAGTATTTCTTTAATGACACGGGCTGGGTTTCCTGCAAGGACCACATTGTCTCCAAAGGACTTGGTGACCACTGCCCCAGCGCCAGCGACCACATTATCACCCAGCGTCACTCCAGGAAGGATAGTAACGCCTCCTCCTGCCCAGAAGTTGTCTCCTATCGTAATCGGAGCTCCGTACTCGAGACCAGAATTGCGCTCGTCTGGATCCAGTGGGTGCAAGGGCGTCAAAAATTGGCAATTGGGACCAATCATGGCATTATTGCCGATCGTAATGGGACAAATGTCCAACATGGTCAAATTGTAATTGGCATAGAAATTTTCTCCTAGATGGATGTTGACCCCATAATCCACAAGAACCTGACGATTGAGATAGAGGTTTTCACCGGTTGATCCAAACCACTCTTTGATGATAGCTGCCCCTTTTTTAGGATCCACCTCTTGGTTAAAAGCTTCTTGTTTCTCCCGAGAGGATTGGGCCAAAGCCCGTAATTCAGGGTCCGCAGGTCTATAGTAGTCACCCGCAATCATTTTTTCATATTCACTGGCCATAAGGAAACCTCCACGTTATTTTGACATATTATAGCAGAATTCCCCCTTTAAAACAAACGTCAGAATAAGGGTTTGCAAGAAAAAAGATCGTAAACACTTAAAAAAACTTAACAAAACTTGCATCCACTTACAAAATGGTGTACAATGAAGACAAGAACAGAAATAAGGAGCGAATTCATGTACCAGGAACAGCGACTCGAAAAAATATTAGAACTCTTAGAAGAGCGAAAACAGCTATCGGCTAAAGAAATGGTTGATTACTTTAAGGTTTCAAAAGATACTATTCGCAGAGACTTTGCCCTTCTTAGCCAACGCCAGCTGGTCCGCAGAACCCATGGTGGTCTCCTTCCCTTAAACAAAGAACCCGGCCCTTCTTATCTAGACCGTAGTCAGAAAGCCAACAAGGAAAAGACTGCCATGGCTCAAAAGGCCCTGCAATTGATCCAAGATGGACAAGTGATCTTTCTCGATGTTTCCACCTCGATGACCCTGCTTGCTGGTTTGCTTAATAAGGAAGTCACAATCTATTCGCATTCCCTTGACAATGCCATCCAGCTCAGTAGCCATTCCCAGGTTGACTTTCATCTTTTAGGAGGAAAATTCTACCCTAAAAACCGCTTCTACTATGACGCGAATCAAGCACAAATACTGGACAATCTTCGCTTTGATCTCGCTTTTTTTGGAGCGAGTAGCTTAGCCAATGGCGAAGTCACCTTTGAGGATGCTGAAGACGTTGCCGTCAAGTCTCTCGTTTTTGAACGAGCTCGTACCAAGATCCTTGTGGCAGAAAGCAGCAAGTTCTCCCAAAATGCCAACTACTATCTTGCTCGTCTCAAGCAATTTGATTATTGGATTACCGACCAAAAACCAAGCCCTGAAATCCTTAAACAAGTCGGCAACGAAACCACTATTCTCTATTAGGAGGTAATCTTTATGTCTCACATTCGTCTCATCATCAGCGATATCGATGGCACCATCTTAAATGACCACCATCAGATCGATCCACAGTTAGCATCATTGATCCCGGATTTAAAGCGTGAAAAGATTCCTTTCGTGCTGGCCTCTGCTCGCTCTCCAAAAGGGATGGCACCCATTGCCAAAGAGCTCGGCATAGAAGACTGTCCTATGGCCTGCTACAATGGAGCCTTGATCCAAAAAGGAGAGCAGGTTCTGTTTGAGCATCCCTTAGACAAGATTGAAGCCCGTCAATTTATTGATTGGGCCAACCAACACTTTCCTCAGGTTTCGATCAACCTCTATAGTGGAAAAGACTGGATGACCGATCATCTCGACCAATGGAGCCAAGAGGAGGCCCGGATTACAGGAGAAAAACCTATCATTCTTCCCCTATTGGATCCTTTACTGGATGCGACAAAGCCCCTCCACAAATTGCTCTTAATTGGGGAAGCAGAAGAGATCCAAGCCCTCTATCGTGCTATTTCTACCGACGACTTCCCTTCTACCGCCTTTTATCTCTCCAAAGCCAACTACCTAGAAGTCACGGCTAAGCACGGCTCTAAAGAGGATGCTCTGGTTGAACTCGCCAACCACTACCACTTGATCTTAGAAGAAGTCCTCACCATGGGGGACAACTTCAATGACCTTCCTATGCTCAAAAAAGCAGGCATCGGGGTCGCTATGGGCAACGCTCCTCAAGAGGTGAAAGACGGAGCAGCAGTCGTGACAAAGACCAACAATGAAAACGGGGCTGGGCAAGCGGTTGAAACCTATGTGTTGATTTAGTCATCCGTTTAAAAAGGACGTCGAGTATAATACCCGACGTCCTTTTATAGATCTATTGACGAATGTATAGCACTAAAACTACACCATTTTCATATAAATGCTATCCCAACAATGTCTGCAGAATTGGAACCACAATCACAAATAAGACTGTGCTGAGAGTGACCACATTCGTTGAAAACTCAACATCACCTTTACCTTGATTGGCAAGGATAGGAAGAACTGCCAAGGCTGGTGTTGCTGATTGAATCATAAAGGTTCTAAATTCTGGTGCCACCATATTTGGAGAGAAGAACTTCAGAACCAAGAGCATGATGACCGGTGCAAGAATAAAACGACCAACCAGTGTGATAATGGTATCTTTATCAAAGCGAATCGTCTTAAGTCCTGCCTTAGCTAGGACGATACCGATATAGACAAGAGATAAGGGCGTTGTTAAACTACCAATATAAGTCAAGGTACTTTCCGCAAAACTTGGAACAGGAATACGCAACACCAAAAAGACGAGGGCTACGAGAAAACCTAATAAAGGAGCTGGGAAAAGCTTCTTCCAATTAAATGTTTGAGCCTGTTTTGAAGCCCCTTCTTTACTATCAGAAGTCATCAGATAGACACCTAATGTCCAAGTAGATACTGTATTTGTAATATAATAAACCAAGAAGTAAGGAAGGGCTTGATTTCCAAACAAAGCGATATTTAAAGGCAAACCAATAAATATGGTATTGGCATTAACAAAGGTATTAATCATAGTCCCTCGACGACCTGGGCGCACTTTAAAAACTTTCACTGCGATAAAGGCCGCTAGGTAACCAAGAATGAAGGCGATAAACGTGTACAACAAACCGCCAGACAAGCTAATCAGCTTATCTAAAGTTAAATATTTAAGAACAGAGGTGAAAATTGCAACAGGCATGGCCACGTTCATAATGAGCTTAGACAAGTCATTTCCGAAACTCTCTTGGAACCAACCGCGGACTTGCAAGAAATAACCAAGAATGATGATGACGATAATGGGTACAATACTCTGAATTGACGTTAAAAAGATTTCCATAGTCTCCCTTTCTATCTAACAAGACATACACAAAAGGTGTACGAGGCATCCCGTCGCACTCGTACACCCCATTCCCATTTACTTATTTATATTCTGGGTACCATTTCAAATCACGGACCGCTTTAGCCATATCTGTTTCTTGAGCACGCGCAAGACCTTGTTCTTGCGCTTTTTTAGCAACTGCTTCTGCTACTTTGATAGACACATCAGCTACATACTTGAATGGAGGTAAGACTGGTGCTCCTGGTTCGCCTGGATTGACAATACCACTCAATGAATGTGCGGCAGCTCCAATCATTTCATCCGTCAACAGACTCGCTTCAGAAGCCAGCATACCAAGTCCAAGACCTGGATAAATCAGTGCGTTATTCGCTTGACCAATCACGTAGTCCACACCTTTATAGGAAACTGTACCAGCTGGAATTCCTGTTGCAACAAATGCTTTTCCGTCTGACCATTCGATCAAATCTTTGGCACTTGCTTCAGCTAGTTTGGTTGGGTTTGACAATGGGAAAATGATAGGACGTTCAGTGTTTTCACACATAGCTTCTACAATTTCTTTTGTGAAAGTATTTGGCTGAGTTGAAGTTCCCACAAGAATGGTTGGTTTAACCGTCTTCACTACTTCAAGAAGGTCCGTCAACTGATCTGCATTGGCAAAATCAGAACGTTTCTTAGCAAATGGTTTTTGTTGCGGCGTTAAGTCATCCATATCATCAAAAAGGAGACCTTGTTTGTCGACCATAAAGAAGCGTTTATAAGCTTCTTCTTCAGGCAGACCTTCACTAACCATTTCACGAAGGACACGAGAAGCAATCCCTGCACCAGCAGTCCCACCACCATAGCAGAGATAAACTTGATCCGTTAATTTTTCACCTGTAATATCCAATGCCCCAAAGATCCCACCAAGGGTTACAATACCAGTTCCTTGGATATCATCGTTAAAGGTTGGGATTTGTTTTCGATATTTTTCAAGGATGTTGGCAGCATTTAAGCGACCGAAATCTTCCCAGTGAAGGTAGAGTTTAGGGAAAAGACGTTCTGCAGTTTGGACAAATTGATCGATAAAATCATAGTAACGATCACCACGCACACGTTCGTGGCGATTTCCCAAGTAATTAGGATTGTTACGAAGTTCTTCACGATTGGTACCTGCGTCAATGACCAAAGGAAGTACCATTGAAGGATCAATTCCTGCAGCTCCAGTATAGACCATCAGTTTCCCAACAGAAATATCGACACCATTTGTACCCCAGTCACCAATACCGAGAATACCTTCTGCATCTGTCACAACAATAAGACGAATTTCACGATCACCCGCTGCATTTTTCAAAGTCGCTTCGATATTTTCAGGGTGATTGATGTCAAGATAGGCCGCATATTGTGGGTCTACAAAAAGATCGCTATAGCCTTCGATGGTATCGGCAATAGTTGGATCATAAACAATGGGATTAAACTCTTCCAAATGTTGAGCAAATAGGTAGTAAAATAGAGTACGATTTGTATTAAAAATTTCCATTAGGAACAAACGTTTTTCCAAATCATTAACCTTTGTTTGCATTTGCGCATAAGTTTGCGCTGCTTGTTCTTCAATGGTTTGAACGTAAGGTGGTAGGAGGCCAATGAGACCTAGTTGCTTACGTTCCTCTAAAGTAAAGGCAGTTCCTTTATTGAGGAAAGGGTTGTTTAAAATATCATGTGCAGTCATCATGTGACCTCCTTATTAGTTTAATTTATTATACCACTTATTTGCATTAAATGACACTTTGTTCTATATATGATACAATATGAATGAATCACTCAATGAAAGTTCAGGCGATACAACCGAAAATGATGCGATTTCAATAGATAACAAAATAATAGGTTTATCCATCACTTCCTAGATAGTCACGGTCATCTCTTAAAAAAGCCTGTTCCTTTCCACCTTTTAGAAGGTTATTCTCATCAAAAGATCCACTGTTTTCAGGTACTCTTTTTTCCACTTATGATGATCAATACCTATAAAAACCATAGATAATAAATCTAAAATATGTTTGTTATAAAATACTTTGTTTTGTTTAAGGTGTTATTTTTGTCATTTAAAACTTGTATTCTGGTTACATGAAAACAAAACATTATTTACAACGGTATATAGCGCAAAAGGTCAAATATTTGCGAAAAAAACAAAACATGAGTCAAGAGGAGCTATCGGAACGGGCAGATCTTGGATTAAAATACATCAATCAATTGGAAAATCAAAACGTGAATCTGACCATTCACAGTCTTGAAAAAGTCATTGCTGCTCTTGAGTTAACGCCTGAAGAATTCTTCAATTTTAATTCACTCGAAGTGTCTTCAGATTCTACCGACAGCCTTTCACTTAAGAGAGTAAATATGAAAATTAAGCAACTTCCAGTTGGAAAAAGGGAGAAGATCCTAACGATTTTCGAAGATCTTTTAGATAGCCTTTAATGGTCCTCTGACTCACCTCAGATTGTAACAAACAAAAAATCATATAGTCAAATTAGCTATCACGGATAATTTTTGCTTATCCATGTCTGTCTATTTAGAAGAGGGAGCCCAATGAATCTTAAGGACTTTTATTATTTTCTTGATCTTAGTCAACAGCAATCCTTTACTGGGGTTGCCCAAAAACACGGGATCAGTCAACCATCCGTTTCCTATGCGGTTAAACGACTAGAAAAGGAATTTCACTGCCCATTAATCGCGCACGATCCTTCTCACCGTACTTTCAAATTAACGCCCCAAGGAGAAATCTTGCTACGACATATTCATAAGATCTTACCTGAGATCCAAGGGGCTAAAAAAGAGATCCTCCGGAGTCTTTCTCAATTCAATACGATTGGTTTCCCACCAATCATCATTGACTATCTTGTCCGAAAACAACCCGCCTTTATCAGTAATGTTGCAGCTCTTCAAAGTATCCATCCTGTCCAAGAAGGGTCTGTTGAACTTTTAGAAATGCTTTCCAAAGGAGAACTAGATACTAGTTTTTTAGGGAGTTTAGAACCGATTAAAGATCATCGCTTCCAGGTAAGAGAAATGGCCAAACGAGATCTCTTCTATATCCTTCATCACAACCATCCACTAGCCTCAAAAAAAGTATTACAATTTTCAGACGTCATCGATGAAGATTTTATCATTCCAGATGAGCACTTTGTTCATTTAAAAGCCTTTGAACAGTTGAATGAGCGCTATCACCATGAGGCTACGCCCTTCTTTCAGACGGATGATATTCAGCTTCTAAAACAACTCCTTCGTAAACAAGTGGGGATCAGTTTACTAGCAGATCTTGCACTAACAGATGGTGAAGAAGAACTGATCGCAATTCCGATGGCAGAAAATGAACGGATTAGTTTTTACGTTTCACTAGTTGAACCGAAGGAAAGTAATCTCAAACCGGAGGTCATCCAATTCTTTGAAAAATTACTAAACTAGTCGTAGTCTTTGTTCTTAGTGCTAATGCAGAAACATAAAAAAAGTGACTAGCTAGTATTTTTTACGACTAAAAAAAATAGTAGAAATGCCGATAAAATAAGGATTCCTGCAAATTTGTGGGAATCCTATTTTCTTTTATACACTTTGTATATTTAAATTATTTTGTGTATATTTTTCTTGTTAGGCTTTTTATTAATAATTAGGGATATAAAAGTAGACAAAACCCTTGATTATTATACCGTTGACAAGTTTTTCAAAAACCTGTATGATAGAAAAAAGTTTATTAAAAAGGGGACGTATTTTGAAAAAATATACTATTTCACGTAAACAAACTTTAACTTTAGCTTCCGTTGTTTTAGGAACTGTCTTCACAGGAACAACTATTGCTTCTGCTGATGACGTTGCACCTGCAACAACCCAAGCTACTCCTGCAGCTACTACAGCAGCAAAATCGCCTATCACGGCTGCAACCGAAGAAATCAACGCCAAAGCCAATACACCAGTTGTTCCTGTTGATAAAGCAAAAACTGGGGATGTTATCGCTGTGGACGTTAAAAAAACTGGCCCATCTGCTAAAACAGACGGTGCAGATACAACCACTACCTCAACAGCAACCATCAAAACGACTAGCTTAGCAGATCAAGACACACCTGTTGGCACTTCAAAACCAGTCTCTTCTACCAAGACAGCTACATCCACTAAAGAAACAGCTGACTACACTGAGACAACAACTGAAACAGTCAATAAAACAACTGTGGTCGAAGTTACAAAAGAAGCCGATATCGTCAATAAAAAAGAAGTTCAAGGAACATCCGACATCGTCTTTGTCATCGACAAATCAACTTCAATGGATTCTCACATCAGGGATACGATGAAGAATGTCGAGACCTTCGTTCGCAATCTATCGGCAAAAAATATTCAAGCTCGTTTAGGATTGGTTGAATACGAAAGAGCTAGTGAAGTTAAATACCATGATTTCAATGGATCTAAGTTCACAAGTGATACAGAAAGTTTCATTTCTGCTTTGAAAACCATTAAAACTAAAGGCTACTATGAAAATGCTACTGTTCCATTGCATCATATCGCTACTTCAGGAGACTACAACTGGGGGACTGGGGCAAACAACCATCGCTTTGCTTTCTTGATTACAGATGAGGACATTGATCTTACAAAGGATACACCAACAAAAGAAGCGACACTGAAAGCCCTTAAAGATGCTGGTATCTCTTTGACAGTGGTTGGTGAAACACGTGAAAAAAAAGACTTTGATCCATTGGTCAATGGAACAAATGGTCTCTACTTAGATATCGACAAAAACTTTGCTAACTTGTTGAACGTTCAATTTGCCAATAAAGTCGTTGAAACTGTCCAAAAAGGTCGTGTCTTCAAAGTCCAAACAGACAAGTATGAGTTGATCTCAAAAACTCATCGTGTGGCGAAAGTAAAACCACAAACTCCTAGCATCCAAACGCCTGCAACACCGACTCCTACTCCTCAAAAACCGGCTGTTGTAACCCCTGCGAAACCGACTGTATTCACACCTGCTAAAAACGAGCCTGCCAAAACAGCAGTCTATATCGCACCTGCAGCTCTTCCTCAAAAAGAAGCAAGTCTTCCAAATACAGGAAGCAAGACCTCAATTGCCTTGACAACTCTTGGCCTTGGTCTTCTTAGCATGAGTGCTGCCTTTGGCCTCTCTCGTAAAACAAAGAAAGACTAACATGAAAAGCCTAATCAAATGATTAGGCCTTTTTCAATCTCTATTCCAAAAACTCTACCATCCATTGCTCTAAACAGTCCATAAATCGTTGAACAGCTGGAGATACTTTTTCTTTTTTAGGGAGGGC
The DNA here is from genome assembly GCF_001813525.1 of Streptococcus sp. HMSC065C01. Lineage (NCBI taxonomy): Bacteria > Bacillati > Bacillota > Bacilli > Lactobacillales > Streptococcaceae > Streptococcus > Streptococcus sp. HMSC065C01. The sequence continues at coordinate 263,398 of NZ_KV812859.1, forward strand.
CATCCCAAGAGAAACAAAGCGTTTCGGACTGAGCGGAACTTGCACCACTTCTTCTTTCCAGTCTCTTGCGATCATCGCTTGGTTAAAGCTGACTCCTAGACCAACCTTGACCATCTGATAGGTCGTAAAGCCGTCTTTTGTTGTGAATCGTGTCTGCAGATTAAGGCCTTCTTGCTTGATTAAACGGTCTTGGTCTGTATCTTGACCAGGTAAGGTGTGGATAAAATCTTCTGTTTCCAGATCTTTAATTTTGTAAGTCTTTTGTTCGGCCTTGGGATGATTTTTCGGCAACCAAGCCACCAAGGGGTCTCGATACAATTCTTTCCAGCTGTACTCTCCACTATCCTGAGGCTCCGCGCACAGACAAATATCGACAGATTTCTCAGCTAGCCACTTGGCAATCTCCTTATTTCCACCTTCTAACAGAGTAATCTGAATGGATGGATAGGTTTCGGAAAATGCTTTTAAGAGGCTAGGCATCCACATGGAGGACACGCTAAAGTAGCAGCCAATTGTGATGGAACCTCTGACTAAGCCCTTGATTTCCTCACTGACTTCGACCGCCACCTGATTGGCATCGACAATCTCTCTAAAATAAGGCAACATCAATTGCCCATTTTCCGTTAAGCGAACGCCCTTTTTGTTGCGGATGAAAATTGGAAAGTCCAACTTTTCCTCTAAACTCGAGATCATCCTTGTAATCCCTGACTGGGTATAGTTCAGCTGTTCAGCTGCGGCTGAAAAAGAGCCGGTCTCACTCGCTACTAAAACAGCTTGGCATTTACTGGCATCCATAAACTTCTCCTCCTTATCTATTCCATTATATCATAGATAAGATGAGTTTTTGCCGTTTGTGTAATATCAAAAATTATTTTAAACTAATAGCATCAATAAAGAAAGAGAAGCAACCAAATGAAAACACAACTGAATTTCGCCAACGACTATTTACAAGGAGCACATCCTAACATCCTTAAGCGGATGATGGAAACCAACCAAGTGGAAATGACAGGTTATGGGACAGACCCGATTACTGAGAGTGCCATTGAACGGATTCGAGAGGCTTGTGACTGTCCCCAAGCAGAAGTTCGCTTTCTTATGGGCGGGACCCAAACCAATCAAATCATGATTGATAGCCTCCTTCAATCTTATCAAGGGGTGATCGCAGCGAAAACTGGGCATGTCAGTGTGCACGAGGCTGGGGCTATCGAGTTTGGCGGCCACAAGGTTCTAGAACTCGATACAGCAGACGGAAAATTGACCGCCCAACAAATCAAAGAAATCATTGAAGAGTACTGGGCAGATGGCAATCACGAACACATGGTCATGCCCGGCATGGTCTACATCTCACAACCGACTGAGCTTGGAACCCTCTATAGCAAATCTGAATTGGAAGCCATTGCTCACGTCTGCAAAGAGCACGAGCTCAAACTCTTTGTCGATGGAGCACGCCTGGCCTATGCTCTGGCTTGTCCTGAAAATGATGTGACTCTAGCCGACCTCGCCCAGCTCTGTGATGCTTTTTACATCGGTGGCACCAAGTGCGGGGCCATGTTTGGAGAGGCGGTAGTCATTCCCAATCCTCGTCTTCTGCCTCATATGACCACCATCATCAAGCAACACGGTGCTCTCTTAGCTAAAGGCAGATTGTTAGGCATCCAATTTGACGAATTGTTCAAGGATCATTTATATGACACTATCGGCAAAGATGCGATTACTGATGCCAATCAGATCCGTCAAGCTTGTAAAAGAGCAGGACTCCCTCTCTATTTTGAAAATCCTACCAACCAGATCTTTTGCTTGGTGACCAAAGAGCAGATGGAAAAACTTTCTGAGAAAGCGGTCTTCTCCTTCTGGGAAAAGTATGATGACGAACTGACCGTCATTCGTTTTGCGACCTCCTGGTCCACTCGAAAGGAAGATGTAGAGGCGCTCTGCCAGGTGATTGAGTCACTCTAGGGCTTGAAGGGATCGGTTGCTCACCTCATTTATGATATAATAATCCTGATAGAGGGAGGAAACCAATGTTACAAGAACTAGCCTTTACAGGCCAATGGAGACACTATCAAAAACGCGTTCTCGATAAGAGTGACGCTTTTATGGCGGATGGCCATCTACATTTGGTAGCAGCTCCTGGCTCGGGAAAAACAACCCTGGGAATCGAATTTATCAGACGCTTCGGCCAGCCAACCCTGATCTTGGCTCCAACGGTCACCATTCGTCAACAATGGGTGGATCGGATTATCCAGGCATTCTTGAGTGATGAAAGTCAAGCGGAACAACTGATTTCACAAGACTTAAAACATCCTAAGCTGATTACAGTAGCTACCTATCAGGCCCTACACAGCGCCATGAACCAAGTCGTCGGTCAATCGCAAGCTGAGGATACCGATGACCAGGCAGAGATTGAAACATTTGATTTCAAAGGCTTTGATATCTTCACTACTTTCAAAGCCATCTCACTCGGAACCCTTTGTTTAGATGAGTGTCACCACTTACGCAATGAATGGTGGAAGAGTTTGGAAGCCTTTCGTCAAGCCTTCCCTGACTTAAAGATGATCTCCCTTACCGCCACCCCTCCCTATGAAGGGGATCCTGCCCTTTGGGATCGCTATATCCGCATGTGTGGTGAGATTGATGAGGAAATTACGGTTCCCGAATTGGTCAAGGAAGACACCCTTTGTCCTCACCAAGACTATGTCTACTTTGCCTTTCCAACCAAGGAAGAGCAAGAGCAGTTGGATGCTTTTAGCCAACAAAAGAATGCTCTCTTGCAACAACTGACTTCCGATCCCCTCTTTTGCCAACACCTCCAAACCTGCCAGGCCTTATCGGGTCAGATCAGCGATGATGAATTGCTCAATGAGCCCCAGTATCTCTCTGCTACCCTGATCTTTCTTCGAAGCAAGGGAATTGCCTTTCCCCAACGTTTCCAAGACCTTTTAGGAGCCAAGAAATTACCTGCTTTCACCCTGGACTGGCTTGAAATTCTCCTGCAAGGCCTGCTCTTTCAGGTGCCTCACTGGTACAATCTACCTGAGGAATACGAGAAGCAACTGCTTCATGAATTAAAAGCAGCCAGCTTGATCGATCGAAAACAAGTCAAACTGGTCCGCAACAAAAAACAAGACCTTCTGCTCAACCAATCCCTCGGAAAACTCAATGCGGTTCGAGAAATTTTCAAGGCCGAATACCAGGCGCTTGGAAGTCAACTGCGCCAACTGGTCCTAACAGACTATATCCGCCAAGATTTTGAAGTTCATCTCGGGGATAAAGATGCCCAATTCACTCAATTGGGAGTTCTCTCCTATTTTGAATCTATTCGCAGAGAAAGCATAGAGCTAACTACTCCTCCTGCCATTGCTGTCTTGACCGGTAGCATCGTCATCATCCCGACAGTTGCTAAGCCAAGACTAGAAGAGCTACTTGGAGGGAATCGACTGACTTACCAAAACGTCGGCCAATTATCTCCAGATGACTTTCTCAAGGTTCGCTTGGTTGGTTCTCAACATGATTTGGTGACAGCCGTGACCCAGCTCTTTCAAGAAGGGCTCATCCAAGTCGTCATTGGAACCAAGTCACTTCTAGGAGAAGGCTGGGATGCTCCTTGCGTCAATTCCCTGATCCTAGCGAGCTTTGTCGGCAGTTTTATGCTCAGCAACCAAATGCGAGGTCGTGCCATCCGAGTGTGGCCTGAGGATCCAGAAAAGACTAGCAACATCTGGCACCTGGTCTCCATCAATCTTTCCCTAAAGAAATGGTATGAAAAGTCCGATCTTGAAAAGGAAGAGATCGAGGCCATCACTGATCAGTTGAAAGAATACAGTCCTGATCTGGAGCTCTTAGAAAGACGGATGAAACAATTTTTAGGCCTCCATTACAAGGAGCCCTTCATCGAATCTGGCATCGAACGTCTAGCCTTTGACAATATCCGCTATACTAAAAAACAGTTGCAAAAACTCAATGAAGAGACCTTAGAGCGCTCTACCCATCGTCAAGAACTCCGAGACGGCTGGAAATCAGCCCTGCCGATTCTGGAGAATATGGAGATTGCTAACGAGGTACAAGTGGATAAACACTTCCTGCCCCTGGCCCTATTTTTTGATGCTAGAAAGCTAGCTCGCTGGCTGACGGCCGCTACCTTGACCGATTCTTTCGCCAACCTGATTTACTACTCACATAGAGGAGGAAGGAACACTGTTTCTCTTATTCTTCTATTCGTTTTAGCTGTTCTCGCTCTCCTTGCTTGGCTGCGCTACTATCTCTATAAGAGCCCTTATAAACGGTTAGAAGTCTTCGGCCAGGCTATTCACCAAGCCCTACTCCTTTCTGGCCAGATCCAGACCCAAGAAACCCGCATCCAAGTCGTACGAGACAGAAAGGATGCCATCAACACGCTGATCTATTTGAAGGGCGGAACCATGCGGGAGAAGGAACTCTTCTCGCAAACCATGATCGAATTCTTCGCACCGATTGAAAATCAGCGCTATATCCTGAAAGCACAGGAAAAGGTATCCGATCAAACAGAATATTTCGCTGTACCAAGCCTCTTTGACAAACGGAAAGAGGATGCCCAAGCCTTTGTGGAGCAAATCCGAAAGAGCCTAGGTAAGTATGACCTCGTCTATACCCGAAGTGCCGAAGGTCGCGCTATTCTCCTTGATGCGCGCATTAAGGCCTTAGCTAATAAACAAGAGCGCACCTTCACCAAGAAACAAGTGATGTCGAATTTGAAATAAAAGTTGTAAAAAACCATATTCCCATTGAAATGGAATATGGTTTTTTGGTTTGTTTCTATCAGATCCCCCTATTTCCACAAGCCACCTAAGATTTGCTTTTCGACCAAGGAAAGATCTTCATCGGTCACTTGCCCATTAGTTCCAAGAATATAGAGCTGACCAAAATAGGCAAGCAGCGGGCCAATCAGAATACGCAGGAATTGGGAAATAGTCAGATCAGGATTGATGCGAGGGTCCGCTTTCAGTTCTTGAAGGAGGTCACCAATTCTACCCTGAATGAAACTCCAAATATGTTCTTGCTCCTGCTTGATCTTTTCATTCGAAAACATCTCCTGTAACACGATTTTTAAGAGAGCTTGATTGGTTTTGAGGTAGTTCATTCGGTCATAAACGAAATAGTGAATTTTTTCCTCTGTTGTTTGAAAATTTAAGAGTTGATCCAGAAAATTTCCCAGAAGACTAGGAAGGATCGGATGTAAAATAGCCGTCAGCAACTCATCTTTGGTCTGGAAATACTTGAAGAGTGTGGCTTGGCTAAGCCCGGCATGCTCCGCAATTTGAAGAGTTGAAGTCCCATTATAACCCTTGGTCGAGATCAAATCGACGGCTGCCTGCATAATTTTCTTCTTTCCTTTGGGATAGTCTGCTCCCTCTAGATAAGCTTCAAACGACTCAAAAATACTCTCGTTCATGTCCATCCTCACATCCTTTTTATTTTTATACCTTACGATACCGACGCAATCCGACAATATTCAGCATTGTCAAAGCGACAAGGAAAAGCAGTAAAACACCGATATTTGGCAAAATATCCCCAAGGTTACGTCCGTAAAGAATAATCTGACTCATGGCATCACCTGAGTAGGTCAAAGGCAAGAATTTCCCAATTGTTTTTGCCCACTCTCCCATTGAACCAAGAGGAATGATTCCTGAGAAAAAGAGCTGCGGCATAATCACAAGAGGAATAAATTGCATCATTTGAAATTCTGATTTGGCCAAGGTGGACAAGAGAATTCCGAAGGCGAGTGCTACAAGAGCCAATACCACATTAACTATTATAACATTTAATAAACTTCCGACAACTTCAATATTCAACAACCAAATAGCTGCTAAAACAACAACTGCTGTTTGAAGAATAGCTATGATTCCATAAGACATCATGTAACCATAGACGATTTCAGAACGTTTGACCGGAGTGGCTAATAAGCGATCTAGGGTCCCGCTGGTGCGTTCTTTCAACAGCGCCATCCCTGAAATCAAGAAGACAAAGAAGAAGACGACAAATCCAATCAAGACTGGAATCATTTTGGCAAAGAAACCTGTATCTTCATTCCCATACTCATAAGATTCCTTAATTTCTGGTGATTTTGCATCGAGTTTCAATTGAGGAAGGGCCTGTTTAACACGAGTTAATAGTTGATTGGTGCCTTCACTGGCGATACTGGTCCGCAATACTTGACGGGTCATAGCAGTTTTCGAAGCATCTGTATTGGCATAATCTACCTGATACTCCCCGTCTTTATAAGAAATGACGGCGTCGACTTTCTCATCAGCCAAGTCTTCTTTGGCTTGCTCCATGTCTTTGTATGTTTTCACATTGACATGGTCCAGATCATCCATTTTCTTTACCAAACTAGTTGGTAGATCCTGCGTTGCTAGCTTGATGTTCACGGTTGTACTAGCCGAAAACATGAGGTTCATCAACCACATGATAAAGACTGGAGCCACAAACATCATGGCAAGGGTTCGTTTGTCACGAAGCAATTCTTTGATAACTTTTTTTGCAATGGCAAGGGTTCTCATCTTATTCTCCTTCCGCTTTCAAAAAGACTTCTTCAATACTTGAAACACCATAACTTTCCTTGAGATTTTTTGGTGTATCAAAGGCAATGATGTTTCCACCTAACAAGAGGCCAACCTTATCTGTCAGCTCTGCCTCATCCATGACATGGGTGGTAACCAAAATTCCTACACCCTTGTCTCTAAGAGTAATTAATTCCTTCCAGATTTTCTTTCGAAGAGAAGGGTCGATTCCAACTGTCGGTTCGTCCAAAATCAGGAGTTGAGGATTTCCTAAAAGCGCAATCGCCAGCGACAAGCGTCGTTTCATTCCTCCGGAATAACCAGACACGGCCTTATTTAAGTGCTCTGTTAAATCTACCACCTGAGCCACATGGGCAATTTCATCCTTTAAGTCTTTTTTGGAAAGGCCTTTTAGCTGACCGAAAAATTCCAAATTTTCTTGTCCTGACAAAGCCTCATATAAAGCATCAGACTGGGCCATATAGCCAATATCTCCCAGAATATGACGATTGGGCATGGTGTGGTCTAAGACTAAAGCGATACCGCTATCTGCCTTTTCCATTCCTAACATGGTTTTTATCATGGTTGATTTACCAGCACCAGAAGGACCGATTAGACCAATGATTTCCCCAGACTGTAATTCAAAACCAACGTGGTTTAACACCAATTGTTGACCAAAAGATTTTTGTAAATCTTGTAAATGTAGCAATGTTTTCATATGCATCCTCTCAGGTGAGTGTTTACTCACTTTTTAATCATGAGACTATTATAGTGAGTGAACGCTCACTTGTCAAGTAGAAAATTTCATTTTTTTCAGAAAGATAAAAACACCAGATGAATACATCTGGTGTTGATAATGGAAATTTCTGCTGTTAAGCTTCTGTCTGCATCTACTCGCGATACTCTGAAATAGTCTGTCCGGTCCATTTTTTAAAGGCTCGTGAGAAGGAAGACACTTCGGAGTATCCTAGTAAATAGGCTACATCAACTGTTGTCATGTAATGACAATTTGCGTCACAATGAAATTGATTGGTCTACTCCCCTTCCTTCCATCATATACTGTCATTTTTCTGATATAATAAATTGTTCAAACATCGCAGAAAGGATAACCCATGTCAAATCTTATCAAACACAAACGGGTTGAGTATAGTGAACTCTTTTATGATCTGGTCTTTGTTTACGCTATTTCCAAAACCACTGCCCTTATCCATCATCTTCACCATGGAGTCTTATCATTAGATGCCATCTTTGGTTTCCTGATGACACTTCTGGTTTTGGTCAATTCTTGGATGATTCAGACCGTCTATACCAACCGCTATGGAAAGAATTCCCTTTTCAATATGACCGTCATGTTCATCAATATGGCAATGTTGCTCTTAATCTCAAACATGATTACCAATGACTGGCAGAGCTACTTTCATACCTTCTGCTGGACAGTGGGAACCCTGACCTTAACCCTATTTCTCCAATACTTAGTAGAGTATTTGCGTAAGTCTACTACTCCAGCCAATCGAAAAAGTATCAAGGGCTTTCTTTGGATGACAGGGCTCAGGACCTTGGCTATCTACATAGCTGCACTTCTTCCGATAGATTTTGGTATCTATGTCTATATGCTAGGGATTCTCTTGACCTTCGTCATGCCTATTATCTTAACTCGACATACAAGTCTTTTTCAGATTAATCTCCCCCACCTGATTGAACGCATCTCGCTTTTAGTTATCATCACTTTTGGTGAGATGATTATGGGCCTTGCAGATTTTTTTACACTTGAAAATTTCTCTATCCACTCTATCCTTTACTTTATCATCATGGTCAACCTCTTTATGAATTACTTTGGTAAGTTTGACCATGCCATTGATGAAGAAGGAAAGAATAAGGGAATCTTCCTAATTTATAGTCACTATCCAATTTTCATCGGCTTGATTATGGTGACTGTGTCTATGAGTTTCTTGGTCAATCCAGAAGTCCATCACCATTTTGCGACTGGCTTCTTCTATACGGGTATCGGCCTCTTTCAAGCTGCTATCCTTGCAAATGGCTATTTTAACAAGAGTCACCTCAAGTATGACAAGCTCTATTATGGTTTGCAAGCAGGGATGTTCCTTATCGGACTGGTTCTCTCCCTTCTTTTCTCAGCCAATCCAACCATTGTCATTACCATCGCAACCGTGATGACTTTAGCAATGGAAGTTCACTTTATCCATTTTTATATGACCCGAACCAAGAAATTTTCAAGTCCGGATTGGGAATTGTATTAAAAAATTCTAGTAGATATTTTCTACTAGAATTTTTTCGTTAGTCCAGTACAATCATAGCCTTAATCGTCTTACGTTCATCCATATCTTTATAGGCTTGATCAATCTCATCCAAGCTATAGCTATGAGTAAAGACGCGACCTGGGTTGATGTCGCCATCAAGTACAGCCTTGAGCAAGAACTGCTTGTCATAGGTAGTAACAGAGGCTGCCCCACCTGCCACCGAAATGTTTTGGGCAAAGGTCGAACCAAGGGCACGATTATTGTAATGAGGGACACCGACAAAACCTAAACGCCCACCATTATGAAGCACCCCAAGGGCTTGATCAACAGCTGCTGCGGTACCGACACATTCAAGGGCCGCATCTGCTCCGCCACCAAGGATTTCACGGACCTTGGCAATGCCTTCTTCACCACGCTCCGCTACGACTGCTGTCGCACCAAATTCCAAAGCCATCTGTTGGCGGTCTTCGTGGCGACTCATGAGGACAATTTGTGACGCTCCCCGCATCTTAGCTGCGATCACTGCACATTGACCAACGGCACCGTCCCCGATGACCACTACTTTGTCACCAGGCTTCACGTCTGCTACACGCGCCGCATGGTAGCCCGTCGGCATGACATCTGCCAGCGTCAAGAAAGATTTGAGCATGGCTTCTGTATAATCTGATGGTTGCCCTGGAATTTTGACAAGGGCCCAGTTGGCGTATTCGAAGCGCATGTACTCCGCTTGCACCCCATCAGACCAGTTGGTGCCGATATGACGGTCACACGTCCCATCGTAGCCAGCACGACAGGCATCACACTCCCCACAACCATGGGTGAAAGGTGCGATGACAAAGTCTCCTGGTTTGACCGTTGTAATAGCTTCTCCGATTTCTTCGACAATCCCAATGGCTTCGTGGCCACTATTTTGATGCCCTGCGTCAATATCTGGATTACGGTAGCTCCAGAGATCGGATCCACAGACACATGTGCGGACGATGCGGAGAATAACATCATCCGGCGCTTCGATTTGCGGACGTTCAACTTCTACTAGACCCACTTGCCCAGCTTTTGTATAAACTGTTTTCTTCATAGGAACAACCTACTTTCTATTGCTTCCTTATCTACAGTATACACTTTTTCTTAGGCTTCTGCTCGTACCAACTCGTCATTAATGATGGTGATGATCATGCCCATGACCTTGATCCACTTCCAGTTCTTCGATATTTCGCTTGTGGGCGCGGTGGGTCGCCAAGTCTTCATCCACTTCGATGGTAACATTTTGAAATCCACTCTCTTTGAGCAAGGTGCGGATAGACTCTTTACAGACCTCCATATGCTTGACATGCTCCAGACAAACATGGACAATGGCGTTTTTTTCCAAACCATCCATGGTCCAAAGATTGAGCTGATTGATACTAGCGACATGGTCCAACCGCTCCAAATCACTCTTGACTTGCTGGATATCTACTCCTTCTGGCACGGCATCCAAGAAAATCTTGAGCGTGCTCCAAAAACGTGGAATGGCTTTTGACAGAATAAAGATGGAAATGGCAAGAGATAAGAGCGGATCCAGAATATACCAGTCGGTAAATCGGAGGACAATGGCCATTAGGATGACAGCCACCCAGCCCAGAGTATCTTCCAGAAAATGCAGGCTGAGAATGGATTCGTTCTTGGTTTGCCCCTTGCGAATGACGAGACTCGCTAGCACATTGATGCTGACGGCTATGATTCCAAGCCAGAGAATGCCCTCATCGTTGACAGGTTGTGGGTGAAATATTTTCGTTATATTTTCTAAAATAACCAGAACGGACCCTGTCATGAGAATCACTGCCGTTACCATGGCCCCTAAAAGGCTAAAGCGCTTGTAGCCCAAGGTATAGTGGCTGTCTTCTTCACGGTTAGAAATGCTCTCCAAAAAGGCGGAGATCCCAATAGCGATCGCATCCCCCAAGTCATGGACCGAATCCGCAAGGACAGCGCTGGATCCAAAAATCCCTCCTGCAATAAACTCAACAATGGCATAACTCAAATTCAAGAAAAAAGCGATCCAGACCGCATGTTTTGTCTTCATAATCCTTAATCCTTTGTTATAATAGATTCATGAACATCATGTTCATTATCATTATCTAACATTCACAACAGAAAGGATAGGAGCAAACTGTTTAGGGTGTCCGTTACTGAACAGTTTGTTCGAAGTGTCCATATGACAGCACAGGATCGTCGCATCACCAAAACTCGAAAAGCTATCTATCAAGCTTTTTTACAATTACTCAACCAAAAAGACTACGAGGCCATCACGGTTCAGGAAATCATTGACTTAGCCGATGTGGGGCGATCAACCTTTTACAGCCATTACGAAAGTAAGGAATTATTGCTAGATGAACTCTGTCAAAAGCTCTTTCACCATCTCTTTGAGCGTGCTGAACACCTCTCACCACAAGACTATCTGGCTCATATCTTTCAGCATTTCAAGAAAAATCAAGATCATGTGACCAGTCTCTTGCTCTCTAAAAACGATTATTTTATCCGGCAACTGCGAAAAGAACTAGAACACGATGTCTACCCAATGGTTGCCGACGAACTCATCAAGGCCCATCCAACTCTCCCTCACTCTTACCTCAAACACTTGGTCGTCAGCCATTTCATCGAAACCCTCAGCTGGTGGTTGAAAAAAGGCAAGTCCTACACCGAACAAGAAGTGATCCAATTTTATTTGGAGATTTTAAAAGTGGGCTCGAACTAGAAGGGAGTATTTTCAATGACCAGCGTGCAATTTTACTTTCTATTTCCATCACTCTTCATGCTTCACGAACTTGAAGAAATCATTTGGATGCCATCCTTTGTCAAAAAATTATCAGCACAGTTTCCAGATAATCGAATCCTATCTTATTACACTCCTTTTGCTTTCAATGCCATTGTCTTGGAGCAATTTCTGATCCTAATGACGTCGCTATATCTTAGTTACCAGTTTAACAACTATAGCATTTACGCAAGCATCATAATCGCTTATATCTACCATGTCTTAGGACATCTGATTCAGACAGTCGTTATTCGAAAATATGTGCCTGGATTGTTGACGGGCATTTTAACGAGTTTGTTTGCTCTTTGCAATCTCAAAAATGAATTTCCAATTAAACTTTATAGTTACTCTCTTTTTACCTTATTGGTTATTATTTTAAATCTTGTAGTATCATTTATGATTCTTCATAAAATCAGTCATAAAAAATAGTACTCAGGCAATCATATCTTAGAAAGGAAACCCTATGTTCTTCCCCATTCTTCTCGGCTTTTTTACAGCCTTCTTTGCCCTTGCTTTTGTTCTTCTTCACTTATTGGCTTCTCTTTCTGAAGTTAAAAAAGGGAATCACACTCTAGGAAATACATTTCTCCTCATCGGAAGTAGCCTTGCGACCTTATCACTCATCCTCTACTTCTTTTTACCGATTGTCGCTCTAGTCCTTTGGCTGATCGGCTGTGGTTTGATTTGCTACGGAGCCTATTGGAATGGGAAACACAAAGGAAACTTCCATCCAGCCCACCACCTGATTCGGGTGGGCATCGCTCTGGTCCTTACCATCTTGTTAGCCTTGTTATAAGAAAAGCTCAAGTTTGCAGAAAAACTTGAGCTTTTGTTTTTTCTATTTGTTAAGCCATCAACAGCATGAGAAAAGGAATCACCACCATGGTTGCAAGGGTCGTCTCTGTCACCATGACGGCTGCATAATCACTATCAGCTCCGTAGAGTCTGGCAACAACTGGCGCATTGGTCATCACAGGCATGGCAGACTGGATGATAAAGACTTGCTTCATCAGGCTTGGAAGAGGCAACCAGTAGACGATGGAAGCCATCAAGAGAGGGGCAACCAGGAAGCGACCTAGTAGAATGAGTAGCTGGTCTTTTCCCAGAACCAACTGCTTCACGCCTACATGAGACACTGACAAACCGATAAATATCATAGATAAAGGGGTTGTTAAATTGCCCAGATACTGCAAATCACTGGCTAGAAAGGCTGGCAACTTGATCTGCAGCATCACCATGACTAGCCCCAAGATAAAGCCCATGAGGGGCGGAGAAAAGACTTTTTTCAGACTCGTTTTAAGATCAAACTGAGCTTCTCCTTCACCATCTCGCTGGATGAGATAAGTTCCCAAAGTCCAGAAAAAGGTTGTATTGCACATGTAATAGATCAAAACATAGGGAATGCTGGCATCTCCAAAGAGGGCTTGGTTAATGGGGAGCCCCACGAAGATGGTATTGGAGTTAAAAAACATGGAAATAAAGAGGCCGCGACGGTCCTGTCTCACCGCAAAGATCCTGGCTACTCCTGTCGCAATACCGAGCAAAATAACCATAGACAGGGCAGGAAACCGCAAGGCTGGCAACATTATAAGTAGATCCGCTGCTGTGAAGCGCTGCGTGATGGTGTAGAGCATATAGCAGGGAAGAGCAACTTGAGTGACCAATTTAGCGAGTAGGCCACGTGACTTGTCATCGAACCAGCCTTTTTCACCAATGACAAAGCCCACTAAAATCATGCCCAGGATGACGAGAATCCCCGATATGCTCCTCAAAAAGATGTCCATGTTCTCTCCTTTTCTTTTTTAAATTTGAACTAAAAAAATCATTTTTTACAAGGCTCAAAAACTACTCTAGTATATCACAAAAAGAGGTGGAGCAACATGCCCACCTCTTGTATTTATTAATTGTTACTAGTAGCCTTTCTTGGCCGCCTTGGTCTATTGGTACCAACCAACGAGACTGTTGATAAGGTAAATCAAGAAAAACCAATAAAATGGTGGGGACTATGGCGAAAATAGATGATTCAGTTAAAAAGAAAGTTCCAGAATTGCGATTTAAAGGATTCGCGGATGAATGGGAACAGCGTAAGTTGGGAGACGAAGTTCGAATAGTGACGGGACAGTCTCCTAATTCAGAAAATTATACTGATGATCCTAATGGGCGCTAAAAATGCGAAGACCTATGAAGACCTATTTTGTATTAGTCAAACAAAAGATCCAAAAGAAATGGTATATGATTATGACCATGAAACAAAGTAAAATCAAACCAAGTGATCTGAGGAAGCACCCGATGATCATGAAACGTTATTAAACACAAAAGTCACCCATGTGAGTTCTTGCCAGAAGCTGAAGTTAATCCTTCAACCTGGAAAACCCGCAGAGGTGACTTTTTCTATACATCTCGATTTTTCTGGTAATAATCATTAACCGATAAATATGTCTGTGAATCACCCAGCGACTCCGCTATGTCCATAATCCGCGGTGGTAGTAATCCCACTCGCTGGACAAGTTCGTGATCGCTGAACAATTCCCGTGGACTGCCGGAGAAGCCAAACTTCCCGTGTTCCATAACATACACCGACTCAAACTCGGCGGCGACCCAATCCATGTCATGGGTGATGGTCACAACTTGGTGGCCCGAATCAGCCAACTGATGGAAAATTGCGGTCAACTTGCGCCGGCTTTCCCAATCAAGCGACATCATCGGCTCATCAAATAAATAAATCGCCGGATCCACTGCCAAAACTGTGGCAACGCTCAACAGCTTGCGTTCCGACAATGACAGGTCATATGGACTTTCAGCTGTTTTATCATCCAAGCCAACTCTTTTTAGAGCCGCTAAAGCCCGCCTCGTAATCGTGTCGTGGTCATCTATGACCTGCGCGACACTCCACTCCACCTCTCGTTGAACGGTCGGGTTAAAAAGCTGATCGTCAGGATTCTGAAAAGTAATCCCAACCTTCAGTAACTTTTCGACTGGTTTAAGATCATTAAAATTTTCTCCATCGATCTTAATCACACCGGTTTGTGGTGTCAGCAAGCCCGTCAATAATTTGAAGAGCGTTGATTTGCCGGCACCATTTTGGCCGACAATCGCCACCATCGGATCGGCGAAGAGTTTGTCTTCAACATCCAAGCTAAAGGACCGTTCCGGATAAGTGAACGTCAGGTGGTTCAGTTCAATTGTGGACATAACAAACCTCCTTCAGTTCAGCGTCATTCACCGGATACCGGCCATCAGCCAAGCGCCAATCCATTTTTTGAGCAAGTTGCTGGATTGTCGGGGCTGGAATCTGCCAGTCAGCTTCCAAATGATTAAACACCTCACCCGGCCTGCCCTGGGCTACCATTTGACCCTCGTGCAGCACCCACACAACGTCGGCGACTTCGCACAAATCGTCAATTTCACTGGTGACAATGAAGACAGTCGTCTCTTTGACTTGGGCCAGCCATTGGAAAAATTGTCGGCGACCAAGGGGATCCATCTGACTGGTCGGATCATCCATAATCAAAACAGCCGGGTTAGCCGCAATCGCCGTGGCAATTGCCAACCGCTGGCTCTGACCACCGGAAAGGCTCTCGGGACGCAAATTCAGCTGTTCAATCAGCCCCATTTGCGTCGCAACTTCTTCAACCCGTTTTTGAATCAGTCCTTCAGCCATTCCCTGATTAATCAAGTCAAAGGCAATTTCATCGGCAACCGTGTCTGCCAACCCGCTTAGTTGGCCAGCTGGATTTTGCAGTACAACTCCATTCATGGCATTATAAACGGGCCAATTGTCGGACACTCGCTGGCCAAACATGTGCCAGTCGCCCTCAATCTCAGCAGACACCATTTTGGGAATGACCCCTGCCAGCACACGGCACAAAGTCGATTTGCCGGAGTGGCTATTCCCGATAATCCCAACCACCTGGCCGGTATGAACCTCCGCGTTAATCTGACGCAGTTGTGGTTGCTCAGTACCCGGATAACGGGTGGTCAAATTTTCAATTACAATCCGTTTATCTTCGTCCATATCTTCCACCCAATCAATAAAATTGCCAATCCAGTCAGACCAATGTGCAGCGTCCGCGACAGGCGATACACGCGCTGGGAGGTTCTGACAGTCCGGTTGGGATTATCAAAACCTCTCAGTTGGAGAGAAATCGACCGCGCCATCGATTGATCCAAGGTCTTAATCACCAATGGAATTAGAACCGGCAGGACTGACTTTAATTTCTGAATCAACGTTTTTTGCGGATTGGTTCCGCGAACTTTTTGTGCCTGCTGGATTTTCCGCATATTGCGCATCATTTCCGGCAAAATATAACACACCGACATCAGAACGTAGACGGTTTTATAAGACAATCCGGACAGTTCCAAATAGGCCGCGTTTTCTGAAATACTCGTGGTCACCATAAAAAAGCCACTGGTCAAAATAATCACCAATACTCGACAACCCAGAGTGGTGGCGTAAATCAGGCCTTCTTTGTAGAACGACACCCCAAGCACAGAAAACAGCACAGTTTGATTCCGACTGTAAAATAATCCTTGGATGATCAGCATGGTGCAAATCAGAAACAGGCTGAATCCCAGCGCCTTAAAGATGGTAGAACTCAATTTGGAAAATAACAATAGCAGTGTTGCGACAAGAATTAATCCGGCCTGAAGCAATAAATTCATACTGGCAAAGCTCAACAACGTCATGTCCAAGATGAACAAGAGCTTAGTAATCGGATCGATCACCTGGTACCACTTGAGCTTGACCCGTGGCGCTCCAGAAATCAATGTTTGATCAGTCATCATTTATCACCGCTAAAGAAGTGCACCATCCGCTTCGGTAGCTGACGATAGATGAAGAATGCCAGGTAGGCCACGCAGACTTTATCCAAAATATCCAAGACAAACTCATCGGTAAATGAGGCCAGCCACACTGGTGCATGATTGGCGACCATTACCGCAAACAATGAGTCACCCCAAGCGATACCGGTCTGACCACCCCAAAAGATGACGTTGAGTGGCGTTGAAATGACAGCTGAAACGATGGCAATAATAATAGCAGAAACAAATACTCGTCGCGCTGACGAGAACCACCCATTGGCGTGCAAAACTCCGACAGCAATCCCAATTCCGATGCTGGTAATCGCATACACGGTTGAAATTGGCGATAAGGTCAGCCCATAGATCACGTTGTTGATGAAACCACTGATGGCACCGGCAACCGGCCCAGCCAACATGCTGGCAAGAAAGGTTCCCAAAGACCCCAGCCAAACGGGCAACTTTAACCCCTCCGCCAAGGCTTTGGCAACATAGTTAATCCCCACGGCAGCGGGAATCAAAGTCATGGTGGCAGCACTTAACTTAAATTTCCACATACTGGTACGATGAATCGGTTCTGTTTTCATAATCTTCTCCTTTTGTTTTTAAAGAGCCGTGTCTGTTTAGACTTTCGGACGCAACGCTCTATAGATTTTCGATTTGAACCGCTTCTCCTTTCACAGATCCCTTAGTCGACATCAGGGATTTTCTTGAAAATGATTGTTCAACAGTTCACAACTAATCATACGCCTATTTCATCAGAAGTCAAGAATTTTCTGAAGTTTTCTTGAAAACGTTCGGGAATTGAAAAATAGAGCGAGCGCCCATGAGAACGATCGCTAAACAATTATAAGAGGCCACTATAAAAAACAAACACCATCTCTGGTGTTTGTTTCATTTTATAAAGGAAGCACTAGCTTATTTTTTCTTTTTCTTCAAAATATAAGCTGCAATGCTTGCCAAGACAAAGGCTAAAACTAAGCTAATAATAGAGATGGTCGTACCTGTATTTGGTAAGAATCCTAAGATCTTGCCTGGTTTCTTCGGCTCTGGTTGGCTTGGTTTTTTAGGTTCAGGTTGACCCGGTTTCTTTGGTTCAGAAGAACTTGGAGGAGTTGGTTGTTTTGGAGTTTCTTTTGGAACATGCTTGTTAGTAATCACAACATTTCCTTTACGATCCTCGTCGTTACGAGCTTCATAGCCCTTTGGAACACTGACTTCTCTCACTGTATAAGTGATGGTGTTTCCATTTGCTTTTTCATCTAAATCTGCAAAGGTATGGGTCCACTTGTTTTCAGCTGACAATTCTACTTCTTGACCGACTTTTTGATCATTGGCATAGAGTTGAACGCGAATACTCTTCGGACGAATTCCATCCTTGTCATTCTCATCATCCCACTTCTTAGTGACCGTGACGCTTGTCTTACCAGGTGCATGGGTATTGGTAATGGTATAAGCAGCCTGATCAATTGTAGTCGTATATTCAGCTACCTTCTCTTCTTGAAGAGTATAGACGATTTCTTTTCCATCCTTGAATTTTGGTAGACCTGTGAAGCTTTCTTTCCAATCTGTCGCATTCGTGAGTTCTTTTTGAGCAACTTTTTCACCATTGGCAAGAAGATTCACCACGATACTTGCTGGACGAAGACCATCTTGATTGTCTTGGTCATTCCAGATCTTGGTCACTGGAATATCGATCACCGCAGGCGTATGCGTATTGGTCAAGATCGTGTGAGCAGCATCAGAGGTATCAGCAGTGACTTGGTAGCCTTCAGGAACAGAGACTTCTTCCACACGGTAGCTGATAGCTTGACCGGCTTTCTTTTCAGCTAATTTACTAAAGGTATGAGTCCACTGATTGTCCGCTGACAACTCCACTGGATCTCCTACTTTTTCATCACCAGCATAGAGTTGAACCTTAATGGATTTTGGACGAAGACCATCTTGGTCATTGGCATCTTCCCATTTCTTCGTAACTTTCATCTCTGTCAAAGCTGGTTCATGCGTATTGGTCAAGACAACATTGGCCTTGTCCTTATCATTTACCGTCACCTTGTAACCATCTGGAACAGCGACTTCTTTCACCGTGTAAGTGATTGCTTTTCCAGCTGCCTTGGCATCAAGGTTTTCAAATGCACCTTTCCAGTCATTCGCGGCTGAAAGTTCTACCACTTGATCCGTCGCAAGACCATCTTTGTATAATTGAACTTGAATGCTGGCTGGACGGAGACCATCTTGGTCGTCTCCATCTTCCCACTTCTTGCTCACTTCTACTTTGGTCTTTTCTGGTTCGTGCGTGTTGGTCACGACTACTTGACCTGGGTTGCTTGCTTCGACGGCTTGTGTGTAGCCTTCTGGAACATCGATTTCTTTTACTGTATAGTTGATAACTTGGCCAGCTTTCTTCTCGTCTAAGTTTGAGAAGGTATGGGTCCATTTGTTATCTGCTGACAATTCAATAGCCTTACCAACCTTTTGATCACCAGCATACAATTGAACCTTGATTGTTTTTGGACGAAGGCCATCTTGGTTATTGGCATCCTTCCAGTTTTTCGTAACAGTAAGGCTTGTCTTACCTGGTTTGTAAGTATTGGTAATCGTCGTTCCATCAATCTTAGTAGTGTAATTGTCCACTTTGTCTTCTGTCACTGTGTAGACAACTTTTTGACCATCTTTATAGACGGGTAGGTCTGTGAAGGTATGAGTCCATTCATCTCCTTCACCAGTCAGGTCAAGTGCTTGCACCTCTGTTCCATTTGCCAAGAGGTGAACTTTGATGGTAGATGGGCGAAGACCGTCTTGGTTTTGTGCATCATCCCAGACTTTCTTGACTGTAACCGTCGTTGTCTCAGGAGTGCGCTTGTTGGTGATGGTGGCTTTTCCATCTGTGAAGCTGGCTTCTTCTGTATCGACCGTATAATGAGTCGGAACTTTCACTTCTTTAACAGTGTAGGTGATGAGCTTGCCATCACTGTCTTTATCTGGAAGGTTCGTAAAGTGAGCTTTCCAGTCTGTTGCTGCTGAAACCGTGACTGGTTTTCCTTGAGCTTTGCCATTCTTGTAAAGTTGGAATTCCACACTTGCTGGTCGAAGCCCTTCTTGGTTGTCTTGGTCATCCCAAACTTTTGAAGCTTCAAGATCGAGATACTTGATATCTGCTTCATTAGCGATCTCAACTGGGACTGCTTTTGAGCCAACCGCTTTTCCATCCACCGTGACGTGGTAGATTTGTTTGTCCGCATCATAGGTGACAACCACAGCATGTTCTGTTTCATCCAACTTGTAGTTTTCAGGTGCTTTGATTTCTTTGAGCGTATAGGTTCCTTCTGTTAAGGTGTTAAAGGAGAGTTCTCCATTTTTATCAGAAGTGGCCGTCGCAACAACCGCACCATTTGCATCAGTTAAGGTAAATTCAGCACCTTCAAGGACTTTCTTAGGATCATCCTTGTCTACCTTCTTGACTTGGAAAGCAGCCGAGAAGATTTGTGCAGTTACGGTATTAGACTCACGATTTCCTTCGTGACCTTTCGCCTTGTAACCAAACTGGTTATGAGCTTGAACAAGACCGGAACGACCGCCGTTATCTTCATTATCTTTGGTGCGTTTTTGCATCAAGGCCTTGACTTCATCGGTCAATTCACTTGGATTCACGACTGGGACACCAAAGCTGGCTTCTCCACGCGCAGGAATCGTAGTTCCTGCATTTGCAACTAACTTGATTCCTGTTACTTGACTGTAATCAGCCACAGCTGTCGTCCAGATATCCTTGTCAGCAGCTTGCGCCATGGTATCTGTCGTAACGCCTGTATCAGTTGTATAGTAGACCGTCCATCCTTCTGGAGCTGTCACTGGTCCACGAAGGCTGACCGTGTATTCTGTCATCCGACCAGATCCGTCTAGTGTGTTAACGTCTTTTACTTTTGGTAGGACATCATAGACGACTCCGTCTTCTACTGCCTTATCCGTATTATTTTTAATGGTGAGTTTGTAGTTAAAGGTTTCACCTGGTTTGAAGGTACGTGTCACAATCGAAGCGTCTGACAGGTCATCATTTTTAGCGATATATTTGCGTGCATAGATTCCTTCAGCCGCAACAATCGTATAGTTTGATTGAGCATATGGGATTTTATCCGTTGTTGAACCATTTCCATTCAGATCGTAAACGTCTTCCGTGACCCGATCAGGGTTGGCATTTTCAAGATCGTGGATCCCGTTTCCAGCGACATATACTTTATTTGTGAAGGTACCACCATCATCTTTCCCTTTCAGATCAGCCACAATAAACGGTAGACGCACGCGGTTAAGATCTTTCAGAGAAGCCTTAATAAACTCTTTTTGGTCCAAATGCATGATGAGAGCTGTCCGTCCAGAGTTGTGATAGTTTTCAATGACATCGTAACTCTTTAAGAATTTCATACCTTTTTCATTAGAGGCAAGGTTTCTCTCAAAATCTTTATAGTCGACTTTAAGGGTATTTGGATCATACAGATCAATGATTCGCAGGTCTCCATAATCCTTATCAGGATCTAAAACTACTTTGGTTGCCATCAAACCAAAACGAATATTTTCTCCATCAGTATAACGAACATCATTGTAATCCGTCGTTTTTGAAATCTCAAAGCTTTCCTTCAAAGGAATCAGCTTAAAGGTCCAATCTGATGTTTGGTCTTTAGCAATATTTGATTGTGTTTGATAAGTGACACGACCTGTATTCTTGAATTCATTCTTGGTCGCATCATTTTCATCGTAACGAGTCTTTTCTGGATCTTTGAAGCTTGTATAGGTATTGAGGCGAATTCCTTGACCAGATTTTAGGACAAAATCATCCTTCATTTCCATCCGCCAACCGACAACTGTTCCATACTTGGTTAAATCGATCAAGCCATTGCCGTCTTTATCAGTTTCTGGCTGAATTTCTTTTTTACTACCATCGTCCAAAGTAAGGATCAAGCGTTTCACATATTTGCTAACAAACTCGCCATTTCCATAATTCCCTTGCATGAGACGAGCGTAATCAATTTTGGTAAATTTTAACCGAGAGTCAACTGTCTCATCATAGAAAACAAAATTCTTTTGTGGTGAAGGAGTTTTGTTATCAAAGGCTATGATCCACTTATAATTTGCTGCTTTATATTCAGTTGAATCATAGACATCACCATCTGCTTTTTTGGCAAAACTTCCAGCCCCTTCAAGGTCACGAGAAGTCAAGCGGAAAATGAGGGAATCTTCAGCTGTAATATCCGGTTCTCCCTCTCCACGGTTGGCAGGAATCCCTACGATGCTACCAGTATTGGTCAAATCCTTACTAAGGACATCCTTGAGGGTTTGGTCTTTTTCTAAGACCAAATCAGGGAATTTCAAGTAGAGGTAACTTGTATCCTTGATTTTGGTCATAAATTCTTGGTGATAAGCTGCTGGATTGTTGTTTGCATCCGCCTTGAAAGTCTTCGTAACGGTACCATCTCCATTGTCTACCCAGCCTTCAGACTTGGTTGTATCAAGAACAGCTGTACGAGTCTTCCCACTTTTATCTGTATAGGTTGGTAACTTATCAGTGATCGTTGCTGATTCTAACTGACGGTATTGACCACCGTATTGACCACGCATTCCGTCCAATTGGAAGGCAAATGGGACAGAAGTTGGTGTTTCAATATAGTTCTTACCATCCGCACCTTTGACAATACCTGGCATTGCTTCCGCATAGTCCTTAGACATGGCTTCGTTCAAGTTTTGGTTGATGTACTTGGTGAAGCGATAGTCGTTGTACTTGGGTTTCCAAATGATATCATTGAGCGCTGTTTCCTGCCCATTGATGTTCAAGGTACCCGTAATATCCAATGAATAATTGGTCGGTGCATAACCGACTTTAAATTTTCCAATAAATGGTAGAGTTAGGACCTCTGACTTTTGGTAATTGTTAAAGTGAAGTGTGACTTGATAATCATCTCCAACTTTTGTAACCGTTGGTTTGTCATGCTCTGAAGCACTATTGAAGTCAGGGAAACTAACTTCTCGTAAGTACTTTCCAGGAACCTTCAAGGTCACCGTTACTTCATTAATATCCGTTGTCAAATTCTTAGGGGTGATCTGGATATAACCAGACATGGTATCCCCTGTGTAATAGGACATCCCATCTGGATGGTTCTGTTTATCCCCATACATAAGGGCAACATCCAAGGCCCCATTATCCCCGACTGCTAGCTCATTGGCAAAGGCTGTGATCGCCCCTTGGCCAAGCTGGCCTAGCATCATGAAAATTGTTAAAATGGCAAAACCTTTTTTCAAAAAGTCTTTCCATAATGAACGAAGCTTTTTCATGTCTTATCTCCTTTACTTTTGTTAGCCTTCCAAAAGGCCCTCCCTTTAATTTTATCACTTATTTTTTAAAATATCCTTTGCTTTTCAAATTAAATCATCACTATTCAATAATATAGACATTATTTACAATGATGTCTATATTATAAATCACTATCTGGTACTGATTTCCCCTTTCTTATATCCAAGGGCAAGAAAATAAAACATTTATAAACAAGGAGGAGCAGTCTGCCAATTCTTATTCTTCCTTGATTTTCTTCATACAAAAAAACTCAAACACATCTGCTTGAGTTTTGTACACCCTACTATTGGTTGGTTATTTTATCTAACTCTTCACCATTTGAAGGAATCTTTTGTTTTTCCCTTCTCTCTCGTACCCACAGCATGGCTAGTCCAAAGAGGTGGCTGCCAAACAAGGCCGTCACAAAAATCAGCTTGCCCCTGTCTGGATAAGAGAGAGGGGGGCTGCTAAAGCCATAGCGAGCCCACTCGATAAAGATCGGATGCGAAAAGTAAAGAGCTATACTCATTTGCTTTAAATACTGTAAATTATAGCTTTTCAAAAAGGACGATCGCAGGCAGGCATTGACAAAATAAACGGTCACAAAAGGAAGAAGAAAGAAAAAGTTCTTATCAATTCCTTCGTGTTGAAAAATAATGATCCCTTCTAGACAGAGCAATCCAAAGGCAAGAGCTAGCTTTTGCCAACGGTGAATTCTAAAAGTTTGTGCATGAAAATGGTCATACAGATAATAACCCATATAAATAAAAATGGGCGTGTAAAAGAGACCATTTCGCGCTGTAAAAAATAAATTGCTGTAGAGCTGGTAACCTTTGAGAAGACTTGTTGTGTCCAGATAAGCCGAATAGGTCTCGATCAAGCCCCAGCAATAAAGAAGAAAGGTGATCAACCCCGTCCAAACCATACCTAGGTATTTGACCAATTGATTGACCAAAAACAAACCCAGCAAAAAGGCTGGGATATACCAGAGTTGGTAGCACATCCCCAGATAGATCAGTGCAATGAGAACACCTGCTGGAAAAAGATAGACAGGAAGACGAAGACTAGAGAAAAAGAGCCAAGCATACGGAAGGTAAACAAAACTCCAAAACAAATAGGTTTTTACGATTTTGACCAGATAGGCCTTCATTTTCTGAGAATTCCCTAGTGATTGCTTAAGGAAAAAGCTGGCACAGACGATAAAAAATGGCACCGCTAGCCGGCCAAGCATACTCTTGAGACCAAAATGCACCGGCTCATATGAAGTTAAGCGACCACTATGCACCAAAATCACTGCAATCGCAAACAGATATTGAAAGAGACTAATACTAGAAGTATTGTAGAGGGAATTCTTTTGCATGTTCCTACTCCTTGCAAAATGCAGAATCTAAGGTTATTTTAGCATGAAAGAAAGGCCGGGGCAAGGAATCTTGTATCCTGATCTACCTTTTTTCCTCTATTTTTGATATACTCAAAGCATGCACAAACAAACGATTATTGATTTTAAAGAACTTGGATTGCGACACCTTTTCACCAAGCCCATAAAAGAATTAAAAACCAGAGACCTCGACCAAGTAGAGGCACTTCTTAAAGAAGTGGAAACTTACCAGGAGGCTGGTTTTTATGCTGTCGGCTATGTCAGCTATGAGGCAGCACCTGCATTTGAGAAAAAATTAGCTGTCCACCCTGCTCCTCTCATGGGAGAGTATCTCCTCTACTTCACTATCCACCAGGAGGTTGAAACCCTTCCTTTCCCAGAGGACTATGAAGCAGTGGACCTGCCAGCCAATTGGAAGGAAGAGGTCGAGGCTCCCGCTTACCAAGAAGCCATCAAGACTATCCATCACCACATCCGCCAGGGGGATACCTATCAGGTCAACTACACCGTCCAGCTTTCTCAAGAGCTAGAGGCGGATCCTCTCGCCATCTACAACCGACTAGTGGTAGAGCAGAAAGCTCATTACAATGCCTTCATCCAACATGATGATGTAGCCATCCTCTCCATTAGCCCTGAGCTCTTTTTTGAGCAAGACGACCGGCTACTGACCACTCGCCCTATGAAGGGAACGACACGCCGCGGGCTTACCAACCAAGCGGATCTCAAAGAGGCTGCTTGGCTAGAAGCCGATCCAAAAAATCGAGCAGAAAACATGATGATCGTCGACCTCCTCCGCAATGACATGAACCGGATTTCGGAGATTGGAAGTGAGCAGGTGACCCATCTCTGCCAAGTCGAGCAATACTCCACCGTTTGGCAGATGACCTCGACCATTGAAAGTCACTTACGAGCTGAGATCGACCTGGTCCAAACCTTCCGAGCTCTCTTTCCTTGTGGCTCGATTACAGGAGCACCAAAGATCTCCACTATGGAAATCATCCAAAAGACGGAGAAGGCTCCTCGAGGTGTCTACTGTGGAACGATCGGCATCCTTCTTCCAAAAGGGAAACGGATTTTTAATGTGGCCATCCGGACCCTTCAAATGCAGGGGGATCAAGCCATCTATGGCGTGGGAGGAGGCATCACTTGGGATAGCAAATGGGAAGGTGAATACCAGGAAACCAAGCAAAAATCGGCTGTCCTCTACCGACAAGAGTCTCACTTTGAGCTCCTGACGACCGGCCGCATCCACCAAGGAGAGTTGACTTTCTTAGACCAACATTTAACACGCTTGAGGGAAGCTAGTCGCTACTTTGCCTATCCTTATGATGAGTCGAAGCTCCTGAAAGAACTTCAAGAAGAGCTTGCTCATTTGGAGTCCAACCTTGATTATCGTTGTCGGATTGCCTTGCAAAAAAACGGGACCTTCCACCTAGAGATCACGGAGCTGACAGACTTGCCAGCTAGCTATCTACAGGCCCAACTGACAGAGCAGAAGCTTGATTTAGCGACGCCATTTACTTATTTCAAAACGAGTCAGAGAGACCATCTCAACCAGTCAGATCACGAGCAAATTTTCCATCTGCCAGACGGAACCTTGCTAGAGACGACGATTGGCAATCTGGTGCTGGAGATAGAGGGACAACTCTATACCCCACCAGCTCACCTCCCCTTACTCGATGGCATTTATCGGCGCCATCTTCTTGAGACCCAGCAGGTGGAAGAAAAACTCTTGACTCTGAACGATTTAACAGACGCTGATCGTATTTATGCCTGCAATGCTCTTCGTGGTCTCTACGAACTCGATTTTCAAAGAAAGGATTCCTGATGAAACTTATTTTTTTACATGGACTAGGGCAAGATGTCCTCTCTTGGCAAGGAGTCCAATTTGCACTTTCACCCTTGCACTCCAAAACTTTTGATATTTTCTCCCATCCAAAAGAAAGCTATCAGGAAGTCAAAGAAAGGTTGATGGAGCGCCTCCAGCAAGAAAGCGAACCCTTTATTCTGGTAGGACTCTCACTAGGTGGCGTGCTCGCTCTTGATCTCTCCAGACAAGACTTCCCGCAACTCAAGGGCTTAGTCCTTGTAGGAACACAATACAAACTTAACACCAATCCCCTCTATCGGCTCCAGATCCTTCTCTTTCGTCTACTTCCCAAGCATGTCTTTGAAAAACAAGATGCCAATAAACAACAGATGCTTCAAATCTTGACCGAATTAAAAGGGCTCAATTTAACCGATACCGTTAAAGCTTGCCCTCTTCCTAGCTTAGTTGTTTGTGGTAGCAGAGATTGGGCCAATCAATCTTCTTCTAAAAAATTGGCCAAGCTCCTGCCAAAAGGCCGCTATCAAGAAATTGCAGACGGAGGCCATCTACTCAATACCGAGAAACCCTATGAACTCGCGCAAGCCATCAAGGAGTTTGTCGCTGGGTTTTAAAATGAAGAGGCTAGCTTAAAAAACAGTTCCTCTTAATGTAGATAAAGTATTTTTTCATGTTATATAACTTAAAAAATCAAGAACTTTAAAGAAATGTTTATTTTTAAAGTTATGCATGAATTTCTTGAGGCTTTCCGCCGTGAGAAAAGTGCCTGAAACACAATTGTTTCAGGCACTCGGGAGTTTTGAGACCTTAGGCTCAAAACTAAGTCATGGAACTTCTTCGAAGTTCGCTGACGTCCGTACTCACCTAAGGAAAGCCTCTAGGAAAACTTAGTCTTAAAGTCACGGCTAACTTTTTAAAAGTTAGTCGTTTTTTTAGAAATATTTGAGAATTGCTTGATAGTTATTTGAAAAGCAAGCTGTATACTAAGAGTGTAAAGAAAACAACTAGTCATTTGGACGAAGGAGAAAACCATGGAAAAAGTATTAGAAATTTCCCATTTGAGTAAAAAATTTGGTCAACAATACGCCTTAAATGATGTGAATCTCACCATTCGCAAAGGCGACGTTTATGGCCTGATCGGTAAGAACGGGGCTGGGAAAACCACTCTCATCAAGATCATCACCCAGCTGATTCAAGAAACTGACGGAAGCGTCTCTCTCTTTGCTTCTACAAATCGCTCCCAGTGGACCCAAGCCTTGAAACGGGTTGGATCTGTCATTGAAAGTCCCGTGGCTCACAAGCATATGACCGCCTATCAAAACCTGGTCTACTATTGCAAGGCTCGCCATATTCCCAATCCCGACCAGGTCATCAAAGAAACCTTGAACTATGTTGGCCTGAATAATACGGGTAAGAAGAAATTCCGTGATTTTTCACTCGGGATGAAACAACGGTTGGGAATTGCGATTGCTCTCATTGCTAAGCCAGATTTCCTTATTCTGGACGAACCCATCAATGGCCTTGATCCAGTCGGAATCAAGGAATTCCGTCAGATGATCAAACGCCTCAATGATGAACTCGGCATGACCATCCTCATTTCCAGTCACATCCTCTCCGAACTCTATCTGGTTGCCAATCGCTTTGGCATTGTCGACCAAGGACGCCTGATCAAAGAAATTAGCAAGGCTGAATTCGAAGAACAAGGAGAAGACTACATCATCCTCAAGACAAGTCAGCTAGCCCTTGCGAGTCAACTGATCCAGGATCAACTCCATCACCGCATCAAGGTCATCGATAAGGATGGAGAAATCCATATCTTCGGACAGACTCACGATATTAAAGTCATTGTCAAAGCCCTCGTTCAAGCCGATATTGACGTGGACGAAATCTACTATGCCCGCCAAGATCTGGAAAAATTCTTTACGGACTTGGTAGACTAGTCCAATCACCGTCTTCCTCTATTACCTATCCCACATATTTCATTTAGGAGATTTATCATGTTGCATACCATTCAAGCAGATTTTTACAGACTTTTTCGCTCCAAAGGTTTTTGGATTACAGAAGCCATTCTCGTTCTCAACATCCTGTCTGGAGTCATCTTTGGAGCTACTGGCCACGTCGGCGTCAATACGGAATCCAAATTGCCCCAAGCGACCGAAGTTTGGACAGGCTTTAAAGCTTTGACCAACTACTCTTCCAGCATCAGTGTGACTATCCTCTTTACCATTATTGTCATCACCTTGGTCCTGGGAACAGACTTAACGCAAAACTTATACAAGAATAGTCTGGCCTATGGCGTTTCGCGCACCAGTTACTACTTTGCCAAAAGCGCCGTTGTTCTGACCATTGCTCTCTTCCAATTTCTTGTTTCTTATGGTCTCGTCTTCTTGATCGCGACGCTCTACAATGGACTTGGCACCATGCCAGAGCACTTCCTTGCTCATTTTGGACTGACCGTGCTGATTCAGTTCCTTTCCACCTTGGCTTGGGTCAGCATCATTTCCTTCCTTCTTTATGCCAGCCAATCCATCACCTTGGCCTTCGTTGGCTACTTCATTGGAAATATCCTCTTAAGCCTTCCTGCGCTCTTCCTTAAAGATATTGATATTCTCCACTATCTAAACTTGGAATTCCAATATTCCATGGTACAGAGCACAACAGCA
This sequence comes from Streptococcus sp. HMSC065C01, assembly GCF_001813525.1. Lineage (NCBI taxonomy): Bacteria > Bacillati > Bacillota > Bacilli > Lactobacillales > Streptococcaceae > Streptococcus > Streptococcus sp. HMSC065C01. The sequence continues at coordinate 291,962 of NZ_KV812859.1, forward strand.
ACAACCAACACCCTCTCGATCGCCCTTGGATTCATCCTTGTTTTCGGCTTCCTAGGACTGGCTACTTTTAAACACAAAGATTTATAACAAAAAGACTTGAGCAGTGCTCAAGCCTTTTTTCTTAGTGTAATGGTCAAGATAAACCAGTCTGCCTCCGTTGCCAGTTGCAAGTCCCCGCCTAAGATCTCTACAAAATTTTGAATGATATAGAGACCCAAGCCAGATGACTCTTCTGTATCCGAGAGATTTTCAGAGTAGAATCGACTAGCCAATTGGTCTAAGTGCTGGATCGGTTGTTGCACAATATTGCGCAGCTCGACCCGAATCGTGTCTGCATCCGACATCAAGGTCAAACGGGCCTGCTCCTTTCCATGCTTGAGGACATTGCTGAGCATATTTTGCAAGAGGCGCTCCCAAAGCTCAGGATCCGTAGCATAATGAAGATGCTCTTCTAGCTCTACCTCTAAGGTAATCCCCGCCTCAGACAAGCTATCATAATACTGGAACAACTGCTGGGTTAAGACTTGACTGAGATTAACGTTTGAAATCCGAGGCTGAATAGCTCCCTCCATCAAGCGTCTGTATTCCAAGAGAGATTCCAAACGTTTTGAGACGACTTGAAGATTGGAAGCAATTTTCTTCAGCTTCTCCTCTTCCTGCGTCCCACCCTTAATGATTTGTTGGGTATAGCCCGACGCAATGGTCAAAGGTGTCCGAATATCGTGAGCAATATTACTGATGGCCATATCCAAGGTCTTTTTCTCTTGAAAGGCAATCCGATTGGTCCGCTCGATCTGATCAAAGAGATCACTGACCTGCTTGGTCAAGGCGACCAATTCTTTTTTTGAGAGCTGAGAGGTCAGCCGTACCCCACTTCCGCTTTGAAGTTTCTTTTGAATCTGCTCCTGCAAATCCTTTAAGGCAGAAAGCAAGCGAGCATAGCCCAAACCCAAGAGAAGGACAAGGACGACAAGAATTAGAACTAAAACCCACATTACTTGTCTCCTTTCAAGCGAACACCCAAGCCCCAGACCGTTTCAATATAGTCCTCATCTGGATCAAGCTGGGCAATTTTCTTTCGGAGATTGCTTAATTGAGCATTGAGGGTATTGTCTCCAGGCAGATAAACTTCTTCCCAGACCGCCTCATACAATTCTTCTTTGGTGAAAATCTTCTTTGGATGTGACAGCAAGGTCTCAAAAATTTGAAATTCTTTTTTGCCCAAGCGAAGCGTCTGTTCTCCGGACTCCAATTCAAAGGTTTCTGGATTTAAGACCAAATTCTTAAAGGATAGCTTTTGCGACGATTGAGCTTCCTGTGCTACCGTCGGTTGATTTCTCAACTGCACCGTCACCCGAGCCGCCACTTCGTCCAGATTAAAGGGCTTGACAATATAATCATTGGCACCTGCAAGGAGATACTGGCTAATGAGGTGTTTGTCTCCCAGAGCGGTCATCATGATAACCGGTGTTTGACTCTGCAAACGGATCTCCTCCAGGACCTGATCCCCATTCTTCCCTGGAAGCATGATATCCAGAAAGACCAAATCAACAGCTTCTTGCTGGAAGAGCCGCAGCCCTTCTGTACCTGAAAAAGCCTGAAGGACCTCATGATCTTCACTTAAGAGACTGTATAAAATTTCTTGGATATCATTATTATCCTCGATTAATAAAATCCGTGCCACTTGCCTCGCTCCTTTTTTCTTTTCTTGCGAAATCAGTTCTATTCCCCTAGCCTATCAAATAAAGGGACCTTCGTCAATGAAAATCTGATAAAATTCTATTGTCCCCAGGTAGATCTGCATGTTAGATCATCACAAGATGAACTTGACGATCCTTTCTTTCAAAGGGTATAATAGGACCAATGACACAATAGGGAGACTCATCTATGAAAAATCATGCTAAAACTAAAATCAGTCTTGTATCCATCCTTGTCATCCTGGGCGTTGCTGCAAGAATGATGCGAGTCATCCACCGCCAGCAAATCAGGGAGCAAAACAGACAAACCATCCAAACGACTAAAAAGGTTGCAGAGTTTCAGAAAACACTAGACGAGGAAGAAACGAAGAAACGCAACGAAACCTTCAACAAGATTTATAATGAATCCCTTGTTCGGACAAAATTTGAGAACTGGAAAAAAGTCGATGAACTTCATGGTTTGGGACAAAGAACTGGGCAATTTTATATCTATAACTTTGAAAAAAAAGAAGAGATTCTCTTAGAGAATACAGATCAAGCATTTGTTCTACCCATTCGATACAAGAGCGATAACATCACATTTCAGGCTATCTTTGCCCACAAGGACGGTCAGTGGCATATCCTAGAGCCAGACGGAAGTTCACAGTTGCAACTAGGAGCAGCCAACGTTTCCGCTGAATCTAAGTTTGTCATCGAGAATAATGTCTTAGATTACGACCAGTAAATCCGTAATAACTTGGCTAAACTACATACAAAAAGCTTAGGACCCCAGCTTGAAATTGGGATTCTAAGCTTTTTCGTTTATAGGAGAGAGTCGGCCAGCAAGTACCGAAAACTTTTATTCAACAGAAGCCCCATTGGTCGCAATGACTTCTTTGTACCAATAGAAGGATTTCTTACGTGAGCGCTCCAAGCTTCCCTTGCCTTCGTTGTCCCGGTCAACATAGATAAAACCGTAGCGCTTCTTCATTTCTCCTGTCCCGGCAGAGACCAGGTCAATACATCCCCAAGTTGTATAGCCCCAGAGGACAACGCCATCTTCGTTAATGGCATCCCGCATGGCCTTGATGTGAGCAGCCAGGTAGTCAATCCGGTAGTCATCCTCAATCTCCCCGTCTTCATTTGGGGTATCAACAGCGCCTAGTCCATTTTCTACAATAAACAGGGGTTTTTGATAACGATCCCAGATGGTGTTCAGCGTAATGCGGAGACCAAGAGGGTCAATCTGCCAACCCCATTCTGAACTTTCTAGGTAGGGGTTCTTCAGAGAGGCAAAGATATTGCCCGCTGTTTTCTCCCTTTCAGCTGGATCCCCTGAAGCGACTCGACTGGCATAGTAGGAGAAGGAAATAAAGTCCACTGTATGGTCTTTCAACAATTGCAGGTCCTGCTCCGTCATCTCAACCGTGATTCCCTGACGCTCCCACTCTTTCTTGGCATAGTTAGGGTATTCCCCACGCGCTTGCACATCGATGAAGAAATAGTTCTTGCGGTCTTCTTCTAGACCAGCCCAGACATCTCGTGGAGCACAGGTATGCGGATAGTTTTGCCCTGCTGCTAGCATACAGCCCACCTTATTGTTAGGATCAATCTCATGGGCTAGCTTGGTAGCAATGGCTGAAGCGACCAATTCATGGTGAGCCGCCTGGTATTTGACCTGCTCCTCATTCTCCCCTTCTTCAAAGCAGAGACCTGCTCCCATAAAAGGCGCATGAAGGATCATATTGATCTCATTAAAGGTTAGCCAGTAGTTGACCAAGCCCTTGTAGCGAGTGAAGAGGGTCCGGCAGAGTCGTTCATAACATTCCAACATCTTACGACTACGCCAACCTCCATACTCGGTAATCAAATGCATGGGACAGTCAAAGTGGGTAATGGTCACCAAGGGTTCAATGCCATACTTGTGGCACTCCTTAAAGAGGTCTTCATAGAACTGTAGACCTGCTTCATTCGGCTCTAGTTCATCTCCTTTAGGGAAGATCCGAGACCAGGCAATGGACAAACGATAGGTTTTAAAGCCCATTTCCCCAAAGAGCGCAATGTCTTCCTTGTAGCGATGGTACATATCAATGCCATCTTTAGCTGGATAAAAATAGCCTTCTTCAAAGTCGAACATCTTTTTCTGACCCGTAATAATGGCGTGACGATCAGGCCCAATCGGCACCACATCCACATTAGCCAAGCCACGGCCGTCTTCATTATAAGCTCCCTCACACTGGTTAGCAGCCGTCGCACCACCCCAAAGGAAACCATCTGGAAATTGAAGTTTGTCGGTCATCTCTCTACCTCACTTGATTTGATAGTTCTATTATACCCTTCTCTTTCCAAAAAATCCTACAAGATCCTATGAAAAACTGATACTATTCTAAGATTGTTTTTGTTCACGCGCAACACAAAAAGACCGGATAACTCCGATCTTTTTAAGTTCCACTCCAAGAACGTTTAAATTTTTTGATAATAGAATTACCTAGTTCATACGATAAAAATCAATCACTAAACCAGCTGGGCCTTTAACTAACAGGCTTTCGGTTCCCCAATCGGTTACAACTGGACCGTTTAAAACCTGTATACCAAGCTCTTTCAACCGTTTGTAGTTCTGGTCTACATCCTCAACCTCGATATGAAGAATGATTCCTGACTGAAAGTTTTCCAAAGGAACCAAATGATTTTGAGACAACATGAGACAGTGACTGCCAATCGTGAACTGAGCAAAACCGTCATCGGCATAGTCTGCCTTCTTATCCAAAATACGCTCCAAGCTAGCACAAACTTGGGTAACATCTGAAACGATAATATCTAATTGATTTAAATTCATTTCTTATCCTCCACAAAAAGACCGGATTGCTCCGATCTTTTTAAGTTCTGCTCTAAGAAAATCAAAGAATAAACAAGGCATCGAACCGCAGACAGTACTGGAATACAGCAAGGTGAAGATAACGCAGTTTACATTTGATTTTCCACGAGAGGAATTATTTGATTGCGCGTGATTGCAATCCTTCTTCTTCCAAGAAGAGGCGGAATGGTACGAGTTCTTCTGCTTCGTATTTTTCCTTGAAGGCTTTGATCGCTTCTTCTGAGTGTTGTTTTGGATCCAACTCAAGAACTTCTACTGGAAGTGGACGGTGTTGCGTGATGCGAGCATCGATGACAACTGTCTTACCTTCTTTGTTCAATTTAACAGCTTCAGCAACGACTGCGTCGATGTCTTCGATACGGTCAACTGTAAATCCAATAGCTCCTTGAGCTTCAGCGATTTTCGCATAGTCAGCATTAGGGAAGTCACAACCAAACAAATGTTTGTTTGTGTCTTCGTATTTGTCCTTGATGAAGGCATATTTACCATTTGAGAAGACAACGTTGATAACTGGAAGGTCGTATTGAACGTTTGTGATAACGTCTGGGTAGCACATGTTGAATGCACCGTCACCCATGATGTTCCATACTTGGCGATCTGGATTGTCTTTCTTAGCAGCGATACCACCAGGAAGGGCAATACCCATTGTCGCAAAGAGTGGAGATGTACGCCACATGTTCTTAGGTGTCATGTGAAGGTGACGAGTAGATGTTTGAGTAGTGTCACCGACGTCGATTGAATAGATAGCGTCTTGATCAGCATGTTTGTTGATTGCATTGTAAACTTGATACAATTGCAATTCACCCTCAGTTTTACCTTCGAGTTTGTTCATGTAATCACGCCAGTTTTGGTTATTCTTAACGTTTGCACGCCACCATGGAGTAGATTCAACTGGATTCACTTTATCAAGGATTGCTTTGGCTGCTTGACCTGCATCACCAAGAATTGAAGCGTCTAGGGCATGACGTTTACCAAGTTTGTAAGGGTCGATATCGACTTGGATGAATTTTTCAGTGTTCTTGAAGGCTTCGTAAACTTCAGCAAATGGGAAGTTTGAACCAAGGAAAAGAACAGTGTCTGCTTCAAAGACCACTTCGTTGGCTGGTTTCCAACCAACACGGTATGCAGAACCTGTCAAACCTTCGTAGTTCCATTCGAAGGCCTCGAAGTTTTTACCAGTTGTAATGATTGGTGCTTTAATTTTACGAGACAATTCAGTGATCACATCACCCGCACCAACTCCACCGAAACCAGCGTAGATCACTGGGCGTTCAGCATTGTTCAAGATTTCAACAGCTTTATCGATTTCCACTTCGTTCAAGGCAGGAGCGATAAAGTGACGTTCATAAGAACCTGATCCGTAGTAAGAGTTTTCGTCGATTTCTTGGAAACCAAAGTTTACTGGAATTTCAACAACGGCTGGACCTTTTTTAGAAACGGCAGCACGGCAAGCTTCATCGATTACTTTTGGCAATTGTTCTGCGTAAGCTACACGTTTGTTGTAAACAGCGATACCGTTGTACATTGGGTTTTGGTTCAATTCTTGGAAGGCATCCATGTTCAGCTCGTTGTTTGGACGTGATCCAAGAATGGCAAGGAATGGAGTGTTATCCATAGCTGCATCGTAAACACCGTTGATCAAGTGAGTCGCACCAGGTCCACCTGAACCAACTGCAACCCCGATAGAGCCACCAAATTTAGCTTGCATAACCGCTGCAAGAGCACCAGTTTCTTCGTGACGAACTTGCAAGAAACGGATATCTTTGTCTTCAGCCAAAGCGTCCATAAGTGAGCTAAGTGTTCCAGATGGGATACCGTAGATCGTATCTACGCCCCATGTTTTCAATACATTAAGCATTGCTGCAGATGCAGTAATTTTCCCTTGAGTCATTCTAACTCTCCTTTAATTCTATTTTGATCCCTTAAAATGCAGCATAGCGCTTCTACTTCATCTTTGCGATCATCTCGCCTTGAAAATGAGTTTTTTCTGACTTTTCTCATGAAAACGATTTACAAAACGATTACAGTATTAATTTATCACAAAGAGATTCACATGTATAAGGATCTGCTCAGAGATGCTCAATCCCTATTCCATAACAGATGCTCTTTTTGAGAAATTTTCACAAACTATCCTACAATAGGGTATTTTACTATAATTTGATACCTCCTCTTTTCCCTCGTCGCTCTAGGTAAAAGAGAAAAAGAGTGATACAGAATTCTGTACCACTTCTTATTTTCGTTAATCTATTTTCGCAACATTGAGAAGCAGCGAGCTAGTCAAAACAGACACAGAACTAAGGGCCATAGCAAGACCTGCTAGTTCTGGATTGAGGGTCAATCCCAGTCCTACAAAGACTCCAGCAGCAATTGGAATCCCAAGGATATTGTAGATAGAGGCCCAGAAGAGATTGAGTAAGATGCGACGGAAGGTCTTTTGACTCATGTCAAAGGCGCGCACAACGCCAAGCAAATCATTTTGCGTGAGCACGATGCCACCGGACTCGATCGCAATATCCGTTCCAGATCCCATAGCAATTCCGACATCGGCGATCGAAAGAGCTGGAGCATCATTGATCCCATCTCCCACAAAGGCTACCTTACTGCTTTCTTGCAGTTTTTGGATGGCGCTAGCTTTTTCTTGAGGAAGGACATCAGCAATGACGGTATCAATGCCCACTTGCTTAGCAATAGCTTGGGCCACCCGTTCATTATCCCCTGTTAACATGACCGTTTTCAAGCCCCGTTCTTTGAGCTTTTTGATCGCTTCTTTTGAGCTGGCCTTCGGAGCATCTTGAATGGCAATCAAGCCAATCACTTGCCCATCCACAGACAAACTGATCACTGTTTTGGCCTGCTCTTGCAACTCTACCATCCGTTTTTCAAGCTCCGGATCCATCAATGTCCCGTCATGAAGTTTGCCATTTCCCAAGGTCACCAACTGCTGGTCGATCTGACCTTGGACCCCTTTTCCTTCAATCGCTTGGAAGTTTTCCACAGGGGTTAGCACCAAACCTTTTTCTTCTGCTCGTGATAAGACCGCTTGCGCTAGGGGATGTTCTGAAAAAGTTTCAAGACTAGCAGCCAGTGTCAAGACACGCGCTTCATCTCCTACAACATCGGTTACAAGTGGTTGGCCAATGGTAATAGTCCCTGTCTTATCAAACACAACGGTTTGAATCTTTTGCACTTCTTGAAGAACTGTTCCATTTTTAATCAGAACCCCCATCTTGGCACTACGGCCGGTTCCGACCATCAGGGCAGTCGGCGTCGCCAAACCAAGGGCACAAGGACAGGCAATAATGAGGACAGAGACTGCATAGAGCATGGCCTCTTGAAGCGACGCGCCCAGAAGCACGGACCAAACCCAGAAAGTCGCAATGGCCAAAATCGTCACCACTGGAACAAAGATACCTGAAATCTTATCCGTTAAATCTTGAATGGGAGCACGACTGGATTGGGCCATTTTGACAAAGTCCACAATTTGAGATAAGAGGGTCTCACTACCGACTTTTTCAGCCTTAAAGAGAATGGTCCCATTGCTGTTGATAGTGGAGCCGATAACTGCATCACCAACTGATTTTTCCACAGGCAAGCTTTCACCTGTCACCATCGACTCATCAATGGTCGTACTTCCTTCTACAATCGTCCCATCAACCGCAATCTTTTCCCCAGGACGGACCCGAATCAAGTCATCAATTTGGATATCTTCTGCCGCCACCTCGACATAGTTCCCATCACGGAGAACTTGAGCCGTTTTTGCCTGCAAATCCAACAACTTTTCCACAGCCTCGGAGGCATTGTTACGCATCCGTTCTTCAAAGATTTGCCCTAAGAGGATAAAGAAGATGATAAAACCCGCAGCCTCAAAGTATACTGGCTGACCAGTAAAAAGGGCAAATACACTATAGACATAGGCTACCAGGGTTCCAAGAGCTACCAAGGTATCCATATTGGAATGGTGCTTCTTAAATGAGGCCCAGGCACTCTTGATAAAAGGAACTCCTGCCACTAGCATAATCGGCGTTGTCGCTAGAAAAGTCCCCCAGCGACTGACTGGATGGGATACAAATCCTGCCATCATCCCGATCATCAAGATCAATAAGGGAAGGGTAAAGATACTAGTAATCCAAAAGCGACCCAGTAAACCTAAGACACGACGGCGTTTTTCCACAACCGTGTAGGAACCCTTTTGCATCTTCATTCCACATGAAAACTCGAAGTCCCCTGTTTCTGTCGGGGTAAAAGATATGACCTTATCCACACCGACTTCCAAAGGCTCTAAAATCCCCTGATCTTCAAACAAAATTTCCTTGTAACAGCCGGAAGGATTGACCCGATGGAAGGTGATTTCAGCAGGGATCCCTTTTTGAAGTTGAAATTCCTTTGGACTATAGCCTTTTTCTGCTGTAATACGGATCTTTTGCACTCCGTTTTCCACAACTGCTTTTTGTTTTTCTACCATACCTACTCCTTTATTCCACAATCATGTGACCATGCATCATGTTCATTCCACATGAATACCCATATTCGCCCGCTTTTTCTGGCGTAATTTCAATGACATGTTTTTCACCTAAAGGCAAATCTTCATGAACGCCAAAATCTGGAAAGATCACTTGAGCCAGACATGAAGATGGATCCTTGCGATTAAAGATGATCCGGGCTGGAACATTCTTTTTCAGGACAATGGTTTCAGGCGAATAGCCCCCCATAACTTCGACTTCAATTTCTTGATAACCTGATTTCTGACGAGCGTGGCCGCTTACCTTTTCATGTTCTGCAAAGAACCACCAAGCAATAAAAGCAACCCCAAGTAAACAAACAATACTAATTAACAATCCAAACATTAAAATTCCTTCTTTCTATTACATACAATTGCAAGGGACTGTTTCGACAGCCTCAGCTTTCTTATCTTCGAGGACTTGTTGTAGCTGATTAAGATCTGCTAGCGTAAAGTCACTCGCCTGAATCAAGTTTTCAAGCACCTGGACAATCCTTTTTGAGCAAACCTTGTCTTTCACATCCTCAACCACCAAGTCTATACTTTGGTCCTGCGTCAACAGAGCCGAGTAGACAAAGGCTTTGCCAGATTTTTCTCTAGTCAAGCACCCCTTTTCAACCAAGCGCGTCAAGAGGGTTTTGATCGTCGACTTGGACCAGTCAAAGCGCTCGGACAAGACGGCGATCAAATCCGTGCTGGTCTGCTTGCCTTCCATCCAGATAATCTTCATGATGCGCCATTCCGCATTGGAAATTTGCATGGCTTCTCCTTTCTAAATCTACATTTGTAAATCTTATGACGCTATTTTACACCTAAGATTTACATTTGTCAACCAAAAGTTTTAAAAAAAACAAATCTTCCTTTGAAGATTTGTCTGATTGGGCTTTTTTCACTCCCTATTTTTATCTCTATACTATCTCCTGCAGAGCTTGGGCTAGGATGCGATACCCGGCCACACTTAGATGGAGGCCATCTATCGTATAGGCTTCTGCTAACTGCCCCACTTCATCCAATAAAGACGAATACACATCGACATAGCTGACCTGGTGGTAGGCCTGGGCCAATTCGCGATAGGCCTGGTTGAGGGCCTGAATTTTTTCATTGGTCCGCACATAGACCTTTTGTTTGTAGCGCTCATCTCGACTCACCGGTAGAACCGAGATCAGGTTGATGTGGGTCAGCGGAAAGTCCCGCATAATTGCTTGTAAGACCGCTTCTACATTGTCTAAGGTTTCCTTTTGAGGAATTTCTTTTCCGATATCATTGGTCCCGATCAAGAGAAAGATCTGATCCACCGCCGTTCCAAAGACATGGGCGTCTAGATGCTCACGAAGGAGATCCGTCTTATAGCCTCGCACTCCTCGATTGACCATGTGTTTGGGACTTTGTAATAGTTCATGAATGGGGAAATACTCCACGATGGAGTCTCCGATAAAGATCAAACCAGGCTCCTTCAGAGGGGCTTGATTAAGTTCCCGATAGGTTGTTATGATTTTCTCCTGCTCCTTTAAGAGCCAGTCTTCTAACAGTTGTACCGCCATCTAATTCTTTCCTTTCACTTGTTCCCAGGGGGTCAATCCTAGATACTCTTCGATCACCTGGTAGACACCACCTTCCTGATGAGTCGGTGCTAGATGTTTGGCAACAGCCTTGACAGCTTCTTCTGCATTGGCCACCGCATAGGAGTGACCAGCCATTTCAAGCATTTCGATGTCGTTTCCGCTATCCCCAAAGGCCATGACCTGACTAGCATCGAGCTGCCATTTCTCCATTAATTGAGCCAGTCCCCAAGCCTTGTGAATACCTGCTTGTAAGAGATCCATGCTGCCAAAACCGCTCGAAACCGCCATGAGCTGATCTCCAAAAGCCTGTTGGACTTCCTGACTCACTTGATCAAGACGATCCAAGCCAACCACCAAGCTCATTTTAAGCACCTGGTCAAACAAATCGGCTGTCAATTCCGGAACAAACTTCATTCGCTTGTACAAGGCTTCAATCACTTCCGGCTGCATGAATTTTTCAACTTCTGTAAAGACCGTGCCTTCCTTGACAAAGCCACCATTGACAGCTGATACAACCAATTGATCTGAAATTTCCCGGCCCTTAAAATAAGCAAGAACCGCCTCCACCAATTCCCGATCCCAGAATTTTCCTAGAACCATCTGGTCATTCTCAAAAATCCGAGCTCCGTTGGCGACGACCAGGGTCACCCGCTTGACCAAGGGACCCAAGAGCTGGCGCATGCGATGGATTTCATTTCCCGTCGCAATGACAAAGCGAATCCCTTTTTGATCCAAGTGGTCCAACAGCCTTTCCAGACGCGGAAGGTCCACCTCTCCTCGCCCATCTAATAAGGTTCCATCCATATCTGTTGCGATTAACTTAATCATACAATCTAACCTTTTCCCTTTCAAAAGGTGCAAATTATCTATTCCCATTATACCACAGATCAAGCAAGTCAAAACCACCCGTGAAAACAGGTGGCTTCCTCTTGGGCTGAAAGTTGTTACTGATGGCCAAAGGATCTTATAAATATAAGCCCTTTTCTACACTTTCATGAACCAACTCTTCCGTCAGTTTCCATAATTCTTCCGATTCACTTTTTATAAATTTTTTCTTTTCTAATACCATCTCTGAACGGATATGATCAGGATTATAATTGACTTCTGATACTTCCAAGTGATTGATCAGTGGTACCAATGCATCAATCACTCTTGCATATCTTGCCTCAGGACTCTGCCCTTTTTCAAACTCCAACCACGAATTTTTCATATTCACATATGTTGCTTCTGGAAGGAGGCTCATTGTTTTTTCTATAGATTCTAGCTCTCTATCATGAGCATGAAGCTTTTTTTCATCATCAAACACCCAAGTATCTCCAGCATAAATCTCACCTAAATCATGGATCAGTAACATAGAAATCACCTTTTCCATATTCAATTTTTCAGGATAATAATCTTGAAGAACCATCGCAGCTATCGCGCCCTGCCAGGAATGCTCGGCACTATTTTCAAACCGTCCATCAAGGGTTCTATTAAACCTTGTTACTGACTTTAATTTCTCGATTTCTTTAATAAATGCAACTGTCTGATTCAAATCACTCATGGCGACTCCAACCTCCCTATTCGAAATTACGACTATCATACCAAAAATCAGGTTTTCCATAAATGAATTCCCGTATTTGCAAAAAGAAAAAGTCCCCATTTTTCGGAGCACCTTCCTTTTTCTAACAAGACTACAAAGGCAAGCAAAAAAGCTAACCAGTCTTTACCGGTTAGCTTCTATTTTTCACCCAACAAAGGCCCAAATAATGGAAATCAGCACTGCTGGAAGGAGATTGGCGACCTTGATTCGTTTGCCCCAGATGAGGTTGATCCCTACACAGAGAATGAGGCTGGAGCCAACTAGGGACAGATTCGAAAGGGCTTGTGAAGTCATGATCGGTGCGATCAAATGGGCCAACAGCGTGATCAAACCTTGAAGGATCACAAGTGGTACCACTGCAAAGATCGCGCCCTTTCCTTTTGAAACGGTCAAGACCAGAACGATAACCATATCGAGAATAGCTTTGGCCAACAAGGTCGAGGTGTCGCCTGTCAAGCCATCCTGGACAGCTCCGACCACCGCCATAGCCCCGATACAAATGGTCAAGGCCGTGGTCATAAAGGCATCGACAAAGCTGGTATCGCTTTGGTTGCCCGTCTTTTCCTTCAGCCAGCTTCCCAGGCGCTCAAAGCCCTCCTCAATCTTCAAGAGTTCCCCGATAACGGTCCCGATCACTAGACTCAGAATCAACATCATACTTCCGTGACTTTCCACATGACTTCCATGCACCACCAGCATCTTTTCCAAGGTCCCTGCAATGCCCAAGACAAAAACAGCAACTCCTGTCACTTTCAGAAGGGTCTCATGAAAATCTTCTGACAAACGTTGACCGATGAGCAATCCTAAAAGCCCACCAAATACGACCCCTAAGGCATTATAGAGGGTCCCTAAACCGATCATTTACAAACTCCTTCGTTCATTTCTCATTCTTTTTCAATTTCTTTCAAAGACCAATGCCCCGTCTCTTCATACTGGTCAATCAAGTCCTTGGCTGTTTGCGTAATCTCCTCAGGATAATGTAAGCTTTCTAGGGTATTGACCGCATTCTTGGTCACGGCTGACCCTGGCTTGATCTGGTAGTCAAAGACGATCTTGCCATCCACATAGCGGCTATCAAAATGGTAATTATCATTGACTTCACCGGAGGCCGCGACCAGCTCAATATCATGGCTGGAAATCATGTAGAGACAGTTTTGGGCAGCCAACCAGCGGACAATTCCAAGGCCTGATCCGATCCGCTCGATGGTATTGGTCCCCTTAAAGAGCTCGTCAATAAAGAAATAGTGAAAACCAGGATCGTTCAAATGCTGAATCATACGCAAAATAGCTTTACTTTCAGTGATAAAGTAGCTATCTCCAACTTCAATATCATCGCTCACATCCATAGCCGTTAGGACATGACCGTAAGGCAGGGCAAAGCTTTCTCCATAGGCAAAGCCCAGCCCTTGAGCCAGAATAGCATTGATAGCGACGGTCTTCAAATAGGTTGATTTCCCAGACGCATTGTCCCCACTGATGACCATATTTTTTTGAAAATGCACATCATTTGCAATCGGATTGGACAGCAAGGGATGATAGAGCGTCTCACCTTCAATCCCACCCGTCTCTGTAAAGACTGGCTGACAGACCACTTCTAGATCCCGCTTATGGCGCAAGAGACTTATAGCGACTTCCATCTCCCCTAGCAGATCCAGAAGTTTCTGGGCCTCTTTTTGATAAGCCTTCACCTGATTGTAAATATAAACCTGAGCGATCTGCGGGAGTAAAAAGAGGACATTGAGGTAGAGGAGAATAATTTCCATCTCAGAAGTCCCCGTTGGACTCTGCAAGACACTGGCAATGATCCGCGTTTTCTTAAAGGGTTTGACCGCCTGCTTGAGTTCTTCTTGTTGTGGCAAGGCTAGATGGCTCAAGCGTTCTGCCGAAGCAAAGATGCGGACCAGATAACTAACATTGTCCAGACGGATTTTATTAGACCAATTGCGCAAACTTGAAAAGACGATATTAAAGACCACACTGATCACCAAGAGGGTAATCGCCCCAACTGGCTCAAAGGGGATGGCAAAGAGACAGAGGATTGGAAGACAGGCCAAGGCTATATAGAGGGGCAAACCTGCATAATGCTTGCCAGGATTTGCGACAATGCTACGCGCCATGTTGTGATTCTTCTTACCCAGTTGGTTGAAAATGACCTGGACCTTGAGCCGCAAATCCGGATGCTCTTCAAAGAAGGCTTCTAAGTCATGAAGCTGATCCTGAGGCTGGAATTCCAGCAGGCGCATTTTGTGATAGAGAGCTTCTGCCCCAAGGCTCGATTGGGTGTAATTGAGCTGATCAAAGACCGCATCCAAAGCCAAATCATGCCAGGTCTGATCATCCACTTGGCTATCGATCGTCCTTCCCTTAGCTGGATAAGCCAGACTGTCTATCAAACTTTCTTCTGTATCTTTCTTACGAAAGAAAGGCGCCCCGTCCCAAGCCTTCTTCAGCTTTTGCTTGAGGCGAATGGCCGTGAGAAATTTGGTTGCCCAAATCACCACGATCAATCCTAGGATCCCTAGCGGAATCCAGTTTACATTTCCTTCCATACTCTATTCCTTTCCACTCTGAGGCCAATCCAAGTGAACATGTTCCTTCATTTCTCGGTAAGCCGTGTCCACTCTCTCCTTGGTCTCCTCATCCAGCTTGTCGCGGTACTTGCCACCCTGGATAAAATCTTCCAAGATATAGGTCTGGTACTTGTACAAGTCATAGCCTTCAGGAGAATAGGTTCCCTTCGGAGTCCGACTGACCCAGGTTGGATGAGCAGTAGCCGTCTTAATCCGTGTCTTGCGACCAACCTTTTCGATGGTCACATCCATCAAGACCCCTCGCTCTGTCCATTGGGCAGTCTCCACATCTCCCATGGTTTCCAGACGCTGATTGGACAGGAAATTCCCCATCGAATAGATGATGAGCTTGTTTTGACCATCTTTATTGACCACTTCAGCAGGCTCTACAACATGGGGATGCCCACCAAAGACGATATCAGCTCCCCAAGAAACCATCTTATGATAGAGCTCTTTTTGCTCTTCTGTCGGCTCCAATTGGTACTCAATTCCCATTTGGGGCATGACAATGGTAATATCGGCCTCTTGCTCCGCCTTTTGGATCTCCGCCTTCATCCGCTCTTCATCCAGATCAGACAAGACATCTGCTTGCTCCTCTGGAGTAAGGGTCGTTTCCATTCCATTAAACCCATAAGCGTAGGCTAGAATAGCAATCTTGATGCCATTCACTTCCTTGATCACCAAGGGGGCCTGCCCTCTCTTTTCATGCGTGTATACACCGACAGGTGTGATGCCTGCATCTTCAAAGGCCTTAGCTGTCGAATAGACTCCTTCTAGACCTGAATCCAAGATATGGTTGTGTCCCAAATCCATGACATCATAACCAGCATCCTTGATGGCTGGTACGACTTCGCTCGGCGCATTAAAAAGAGGATATCCTGACAAATAATAATTGGGGTTAATGGTTCCCTCAAAATCACCCAAGGCTAGATCCGCCTTTTGTAGCCAGGGTTTGACATACTCATAATTCTCATGAAAATCATAGGTCCCATCTTCTTTTTGCGCGCTCATATAGACCAAATCATGATAGAGCTGATCTCCATTGGCCATGATCCGAGCTGTATGAGGAATCTGATCAGCCGGTGTCTTGGCCTTGTACACAACCTCTGGCCGTTCCGTTGCGGTGATCGGAAAGCCTTGGAATTTTTGCACCCATAAGATAGCATTGGCCACGATGAAAACAACAGACAAGAGCACATAGACAAACTGTTCATTGGTCAGCTGAATCTTTGAGAAGAGACGATCAAAAGCCCAATCAAAGGCCGCCGATAGTTCTTTTCCCATCGTTTTGATGGTCCCTTTCACACTCTCCCACTTCTCTAACATTCCTACCTCTTCTTCCTACCTAGTTTCTCCAATGATCCGCCAACAGATTGAGCTGTCATTGAAATACTTTCTCTTCATTGTATCACAAATTTCCAGAGGAGAATAAAAGTTCTGCAAAACAGAACTTCTAAATGATTTGATATTAAAAGAATGGTTTCTTCAAAGCAGAAAACATCATCACGATTTTCAACTGATGCAAGCATCTACTGAAACTTTCCGCTGTGAGAAAAGT
>NZ_KV812859.1:308382-338259 GCF_001813525.1 Streptococcus sp. HMSC065C01
TCCGTACTCACCTAAGGAAAGTTTCTAAGATGCTTTTTCTATTATCTCAAAGCTTTTAACAAATAACCATATCCTTCTTGCTCCATCTCTTCTTTTGGAATAAAGCGCAGAGAGGCCGAATTGATACAATAGCGTAGGCCACCTTGGTCTTTTGGTCCATCGGTGAAGACATGGCCGAGGTGGGCATTGCCTGAGCGGGAACGAACTTCGATCCGCTCCATCCCGTGGCTATGATCCTGGTAATAGTGGACGACATCTTTGGCAATGGGACGGGAGAAACTTGGCCATCCACAGCCAGACGCAAACTTATCCTTGGCAAAAAAGAGTGGCTCCCCCGTCGTAATATCCACATAGATCCCCTCTTCAAAGGTCTGATCATAGGCATTGTGGAACGGACGTTCCGTCGCGCTTTCTTGGGTGACTTGGTACTGCTCTGCTGTCAGTTTCGCTTTTAGGGTTTCTTGATCTGGCTTCTGATAGGCTGACGGATCAATCAAGGGTTGGGCTGCATCTGTCACATCGATATGGCAATAGCCTCCAGGATTCTTCTTGAGGTAGTCTTGGTGGTAGTCCTCAGCCAAGATATAGTGGCGCAAGGGTTCCAACTCAACCGCGATTTTGTGGCCCAGTTGCTTCTCTTCTTCCGAAAACACTTGGGCAATCACTTCACGGTCTGCTTCGTCTGTATAATAGACACCGGTCCGATATTGGCGGCCTCGATCATTTCCCTGCTTGTTAACGGACAAGGGATCGATCACCCGGAAATAGTAGAGCAGAATCGCCCGTAGGGTGATTTTATCTGGATCGTAGATGACTTGTACAGTCTCTGCGTGATCCGTTTCCTTGATCAGTTGGTAGTTGGTCGTTTCTACCTGGCCATTGGCATAGCCCACCGTCGTCTGTTCTACACCAGGGATCCGTGAAAAATATTCCTCTAAGCCCCAAAAACAGCCACCTGCTAAATAAATCTCTGCCATCTTTTTTCCTCGCTTCCTGCATTCCCTACAAGGAACGCTTCTTACTATTAGCTCCATCATAATCCAAGAGCCTCAGATTTTCAAGGATTCTGCATCAAAAATCCCTTCTACTATATGTAAAAGGGATTCAATCCTTCTTATTTTTCAAATAAGAAAAAGAGCGAGTAATAAAAATTCCAAAACGATAGGGTTAACTGATGTAGAAAATCATGAAGGACTACCATGACCAACACCTCCTCTGAATATCTGTGGACAAGCACCAGGTTAGTATCAACTACAACACCACCGTCGGTCCGTAGACCTGTAACTGAGGTTTCACAACCTCGTAATGCCAGTGATCATAAGCTCGCCAAGCTTGAAAGGCCTCTTCGTTCAATGCTAGCCCGCCCAGACCAATCAATAGACTGGCGGTCTGATAAAACTTTTCCAACTTAATCAACAGACGATTGTCTACCCGCCTAGCCTTTCGTAAACCTTTCAACATCTGATCTAGATTTTCTCGAAATCGAAGGGTATCTGAACTAGGGGTGAATCCCTTAGAAAAGGCTGTTTGAAGAAGGGTGATCGTCGTTCTTGCCTCTTGAATCACATCCCTTTCTTCCATAGAAATCACCTTCCTTTTCACCTCCATTGTACACCTTTTTCTCTCTATAAAAATGGAAAATTCCTAAAACTAGGAACAGAATGAGGTTGGGTCAAAAGTCCTAGCCTCTCAATTATTTTTGGATTGTCGAGCAAGACGCAGTGGTTGAGCGAGCTCTACTACACTGGTTTCATCAGCTTTTACAGCCCTACTCAACTGTGCGGAGGTGGGACGACGAAATCGAATTCTAACGAATGACCAATTTCTGTCCCACTCTCTAAAAAACTTCCCCAAGTTTCCACTTGAGGAAGTTCTTTTCGAAAGATTAGTCAATGTAGTGCAATTTCCCACGGAAGTCTTCCAGGCTTTGGTAGCCTTTTTCTTCCATGATGGCTTTGAGCTCCGCAGTGATGCGTTCAAATGCTCCTACTCCTTCTTTATGAAGCGTCGTGCCGATTTGCACCATACTAGCCCCACAAAGGATATGTTCAAAGGCATCGCGACCGGTCAAGACACCTCCTGTCCCCACAATCTGAATTTCTGGATTCAGACGTTGGTAAAAGGCATGGACATTGGCGAGAGCCGTTGGTTTGATGTATTCTCCACCAATCCCACCAAATCCGTTCTTAGGACGAATCACCACGGATTCATCCTCGATGTAGAGGCCATTTCCGATCGAATTGACGCAATTGACAAACTTGAGCGGGTATTTGTTAAAGATCGCTGCTGCTTGATCAAAATGAACGATATCAAAATAAGGTGGCAACTTGATGCCTAGAGGTTTGGTGAAATAGGCAAAGACCTCAGACAAGATCCGATCTGTCGTATCAAAATCATAGGCGATCTGAGGTTTCCCAGGGACATTGGGACAAGATAGGTTCAACTCTGTCAAGCCTTTAAAGTCACTATCTTGCACCTTTTTCAAGATGGTATGAGTTTCTTCAGGAGACATGCCGACGAGAGATAAGAAGAAGGTCCGGTCTGGATCCGTTTCTTGCAACTCCAATAAGTAATTCAAATAATAGTCCAACCCTTGGTTAGGTAGCCCCATTGAATTGATCGAACCAAGCGGCACATCTTGGTAGCGTGGCTCTGGATTACCAGCACGGAATTCTAAGGTCGCTGTCTTGGTCACAAAGGTCCCCGCAGCTGAGTTCTTCACTTCTTCTAATTCCTCAGTGGTCATACAGGCTACACCTGCCGCATTCATCAGGCAGTTGTCAAATTCAAAACCAGCAATTTGCGTTTTTGTCGATACCATCTTGTACTCCTTTTTTGAAACACCACCAACAGAATCGTTCGGGATGCTCTCTATTTTCTTCTTTCATTATACCATCACTTGGAAGCTTCCGGACAATCAAAGCTAAAAATTCTTCCAAATATTCGGACTTTCCTAGTCGCGATAAAATTTTCAGAAAATTCAACTTTTTTCTTTACAAGCCAAAAAAAGTCTGCTATAATGATCCATGTAATAAAACATGACATTGTTTGTCAACTGTCTCAAAGCCACTCCCCTAGCGGGTTTGCTGGTTTTCGTTTCATTCACAAAGGAGAATTAACATGACAACTGCTAAAGAATATATCCAAAGCACTTTCGAAACTGTAAAAGCTCGTAACGGCCACGAAGCTGAATTCCTTCAAGCTGTTGAAGAGTTCCTCAGCACTTTGGAACCTGTTTTTGAAAAACATCCTGAATACATTGAAGAAAACATCTTGGCTCGTATTACAGAACCTGAACGCGTAATTTCTTTCCGTGTTCCTTGGGTTGACCGTGAAGGAAATATCCAAGTAAACCGTGGTTACCGTGTTCAATTCAACTCTGCTGTAGGTCCTTACAAAGGTGGTCTTCGTTTCCACCCAACTGTTAACCAAGGGATCTTGAAATTCCTCGGATTCGAACAAATCTTCAAAAACGTCTTGACTGGCCTTCCTATCGGTGGAGGTAAAGGTGGATCTGACTTCGATCCTAAAGGAAAAACTGACGCTGAAGTGATGCGTTTCTGTCAAAGCTTCATGACTGAATTGCAAAAGCACATCGGTCCTTCTCTTGATGTCCCAGCTGGTGATATCGGGGTTGGTGGACGTGAAATCGGATACCTTTACGGTCAATACAAACGCCTTCGCCAATTCGATGCTGGTGTCTTGACTGGTAAACCTCTTGGTTTTGGTGGTAGCTTGATCCGTCCAGAAGCAACTGGTTATGGTTTGGTTTACTACACTGAAGAAATGCTCAAAGCAAACGGTGATAGCTTTGCTGGTAAGAAAGTCGTGATCTCAGGTTCTGGTAACGTTGCTCAATACGCTCTTCAAAAAGCAACTGAACTTGGTGCAACTGTTATCTCTGTATCTGACTCAAACGGTTACGTGATCGACGAAAACGGTATTGACTTCGACCTTCTTACAGACGTCAAAGAAAAACGTCGTGCACGTTTGACTGAATACGCTGCAGAAAAACCAACTGCTAAATACTACGAAGGTTCTGTATGGACTTATGCTGGTAACTATGACATCGCTCTTCCATGTGCAACTCAAAATGAAATCGATGGCGATGCTGCAAAACGTTTGGTCGCTCAAGGTGTAAAAGTTGTCTCTGAAGGAGCAAACATGCCAAGTAACATCGATGCCATCAACGTATACAAAGAAAATGGTATCCTTTACGGACCTGCTAAAGCAGCCAATGCTGGTGGGGTTGCTGTATCTGCTCTTGAAATGAGCCAAAACAGCCAACGTCTTTCATGGACACGCGAAGAAGTGGACGGACGTTTGAAAGACATCATGACCAACATCTTCAACACTGCTAAAACAACTGCAGAAACTTACGGTCTTGGTAAAGATTACCTTGCAGGTGCTAACATCGCTGCCTTTGAAAATGTCGCAAACGCGATGATTGCACAAGGTCTTGTTTAATCAATCGATATTTTTCTTTGAGACCTCCGGGTCTAAGCCTCTCAACTCCTGAAACCAGTGTGTTTCAGGAGTTCTTTTGTAGTCTCTGATCTCTGTGAGGGTAACTGACCCTAAATGATAAGAGTCCTTTTTAAAGACAAAGATCTCGACCTTCTGTAGTGAGAAGATTTGAGCCCTCTCTTTTTCTGTATCTTTTTCTAAAAAAATTTTATTTTTTTTACTTTACCCCCTTGCATTTTAAATAAATTAGTATTAAACTATAGCAAAAGGAGGTGTGCTTATGTTTCTTTTAGCTCAAGAAAAATCAGATACGATCGAATTCCTTAAGTCTGAATTGGTCCAATTACTCTCCAATATGCGACAAGAAATCGCAGCTAGCCGTCAATCACAGACCGGTGCAGCTTGCCATCATATTGAATATTGCATGGATAAGATCCAAAGGGCAAAAAGTTCCGTAGCCATTGCCCTCCCCATCGAATCCTTAAATCTTGAAATCACGACTATGCTGCGCAAGCAACTCATCGTCTTACCACCAGAGGCTCGAAAAAATTGGGACCAAATTAAAAAGCTGGATTTCAAATACTGCCACTTAAAATAGACCAAAAAAGAGAGTGGGACAGAAATCGGTAATTCGTTAGAATTCGATTTCGTCGTCCCACCTCCGCACAGTTGAGTAGGGCTGTAAAAGCTGATGAAATCAGCGTAGTAGAGCCCACTCAACCACTGCGTCTTGCTCGACAATCCAAAAATAATTGAGAGGCTAGGACTTTTGTCCCAGCCTCTTTTTTGTGTTAAAAAATATAAAAATTGGTTCATAAATTAATTTATTCGATAGAATTATCAATCGTCTACTTAAACTTTCCGCTGTGAGAAAAGTGCCTGAAACACAATTGTTTCAGGCACTCGGGAGTTTTGAGACCTTAGGCTCAAAACTAAGTCATGGAACTTCATCGAAGTTCGCTGACGTCCGTTCTCACCTAAGGAAAGTTTCTAAGAGGAGCTTGTCTACATTCTAATTTCTGAGCTTTTCTTATTACATGATCCCGTTCTTTCCTGTCGGTAGGCTAATCCCTGCTTCCATCAAGGCATCATGGTAGAGTTTATAGTAGGTATGATAGACAGTCGTCTGGGTTCCATTTTGCGCAGTCATAGCA
Source organism: Streptococcus sp. HMSC065C01 (assembly GCF_001813525.1). Lineage (NCBI taxonomy): Bacteria > Bacillati > Bacillota > Bacilli > Lactobacillales > Streptococcaceae > Streptococcus > Streptococcus sp. HMSC065C01. Next base: position 314,004 of record NZ_KV812859.1, read on the forward strand.
ATGCGGAAGGAATAACGACCATTTTTTTCAATCTGTGGGCCTAAAATCGTAGGACCTGTCAACACTTCTGGGTGTTTGTCTTGTTGAGACTGGTTGACCTGAGCAATCACCTGATAGATCTTATCGAGATCGGTATTCGCATCTAGCGGAATATCCACCAGCACGCGCATATCACCACGTGAGAGATTGCTGACGACAGTGATATTGCGATTCGGAACAAAGTGGAGAGTCCCATCAAAGTCCCGCACCTGGGTCGTGCGAATCCCGACACTGCTGACGATGCCGGCAATATTAATAGACCCATTCGTGAGACGAACATTGTCTCCCACGTCCAACTGGCGTTCTAAAAGGATGAAGAAACCATTGACCAAATCGGAAAGAAAACCCTGGGCTCCCATCCCAATCGCCACCCCAGCAATCCCAGCACCAGCCAAAAGACTAGAGACTGGAAGACCCAGAATCGACAAAATCCAGTAGATCAAGATGAAATACAAACAATAGTTTAAGAGGCTCTCAACCAAACGGAGAATCGTTTTTTTACGGGCTTCATCCTGCACCGTATACTTAAAGGAAGGGGTTAATATCCGCTTGACCAGGCTATGGATGACCTTTTTAGCGATAAAAAATAAGAGAAAGACAAAAATCAGAGAGATACATTTTGATATCAGATCATCAAAAATCTTCGTCCAGTCTATTTTACTGAAATAACGTTGGAAAGCTTGACTCATTTATTCGGGCCTTTCTACCAAAGAATAGTATGATTATATCAAATATTCGGAAATAAGGCTATTTTTTAAAAATCTCATTGCTTTTCCCCCCTCACTATCGTATAATATTCCTTAATTATTTTTTAAGGAGGTCTTACATGATTCATCGATTGATTACCACTTGGAATAAAACCAACCTTATGAAAAGGATCGCAATCGGGATTGTACTTGGAGTCATCCTAGCACTTCTCTTTCCGAAAGCAACTGGCATTGGACTCTTAGGAGAGTTCTTTGTTGGGGGGCTCCGTGCGATCGCACCTCTTTTGGTCTTTGCACTCGTCGCAAATGCCCTCTCCCAACACCAAAAAGGGACAGAGACTAATATGAAAAAAGTCATCGTCCTCTATCTCCTAGGAACCTTTGCTGCTGCCTTCGTTGCTGTTTTGGTCAATTACATCTTCCCGATCACCATTACCCTGACTGGAAAGGCCGCTGAAGGATCCTCTCCAAACGGGATTGGCGAAGTGATTAGTAACCTCTTGCTCAAGATCGTCGACAACCCGGTCAACGCCTTGCAGCAAGCCAACTACATTGGAATCCTTTCTTGGGCTACTGTCTTTGGGATCGCCATGAGAGAGGCGAGTGAACATAGTAAAGACCTCCTCCAAACTCTAGCAGACATCACTTCAAAAATCGTTGAGTGGATTATCAACCTAGCTCCATTTGGGATCTTAGGCTTGGTCTTCACGACCATCGCTGGCCAAGGACTCAGTGCCCTTAGCAACTACGGGATTCTCTTACTTGTTTTGGTTGGTACCATGGCTTTTGTAGCCCTGGTCATCAATCCATTGATCGTCTTTTTCATGATCCGAAAGAACCCTTATCCCCTTGTTTTTAAATGCCTCCGTGTCAGTGGAGTAACAGCCTTCTTCACTCGAAGCTCTGCAGCCAACATCCCTGTCAATATGCGTCTCTGTGAAGAATTGGGGCTGAATCCAGACACCTATTCTGTCTCCATTCCACTTGGTTCAACTATAAACATGGCAGGCGCAGCCGTGACGATCAATATTTTGACGCTAGCTGCTGCCAATACCTTGCACATTCAGGTTGACTTTGGAACGGCGCTCATCCTGAGTGTCGTAGCGGCTATCTCTGCTTGTGGAGCATCTGGAGTTGCGGGAGGATCTCTCCTTCTCATCCCTGTTGCTTGTAGCCTTTTTGGTATCACCAATGATTTGGCCATGCAAGTCGTCAGCGTCGGCTTTATCATCGGGGTCATCCAAGACTCTTGCGAAACAGCCCTCAACTCTTCGACAGATGTGCTCTTCACCGCCATCGCCGAAATGAGTAGCTGGCCAAAAGAAAAACGCTATTAAATGATCCTATCTCAAATAGACAAGAAAACCCAGACCTTGCGATCTGGGTTTTCTTATTTCTTAAAGTATTGTTTGCTTTCTTTGATGATGACAGGGGAGAGAGCTAAAAGGGCGATCAGGTTGGGCAAAGCCATCAGCCCATTCACAATATCCGCAATCACCCAGACCAGATCCAGCTTAAGGAAGCCTCCTAGTCCAACCATAAAAACAAAGAAGGTCCGATAGAGGTTGATATGTTTGACACCAAATAGGAATTCAAAACACCGCTCTCCGTAATAAGACCATCCAAGAATAGTCGTGGTCGCAAAAAGCACCAAGCATAGCGTCAGAATGATACCTCCGACTGGGCCAAAGACGCCTGTAAACGTATCCTGAGTCAGGGTACTAGTGCTGCCCTTAGCCATCCACTCACCTGAAACCAGGAGCGAAAGTCCTGTCAAACTACAGATGATAATGGTATCAATAAAGGTTCCTGTCATCGAGATCAAGCCCTGCTCGACGGGCTCATTGCTCTTCGCTGCGGCGGCTGCAATGGGTGCAGATCCGAGACCCGATTCATTAGATAAAACTCCACGCGCCACCCCTTTTTGGATAGCCATTTTGACCGTTGCTCCTGCAAAACCTCCCATGGCTGCAGTTCCTGTAAAAGCACCAGAAAAGACTGCTTTTAAGGCTGGAAGCAATTGGTCCAGATGCAAGACAATAATCGTGATAGTCGCAAAGATATAGGCAGCAGCCATAAAAGGAACCACTTTTTCAGAGACTTTGGAAATCCAGTGAATCCCTCCAAAGATGATGGTCGAAACCACTAGCGCAATCACTACACTAGCCACTTCTGGAGCTGTTCCAAAACTAGCTTGAAGGGATCCCGTAATGGAATTAACCTGGGTCATGGTTCCGATCCCAAAGAGGGCCACCAAAAATCCTGCAACCGCAAAGAAAATAGCTAATGGTCGCCACTTCTCTCCCATCCCGTGAAGAATGTAGTACATGGGACCACCCGAGATATGACCGTTGTCATCCTTGGTCCGATAACGAATGGCTAAGAGCCCTTCTGCATACTTGGTCGCCATTCCAAAGAAGGCTGCCATCCACATCCAAAAGAGGGCACCTGGGCCACCTGTCTGAATCGCTGTAGCCACCCCTACAATATTCCCCGTCCCTACAGTAGCCGCTAGAGCTGTCGCAAGGGCTCCGAAACTCGAGATATCCCCGTGTCCCTCATCTTCTGTAAAGATCAGGCGAAAAGCTTTTGGAAGGTAGCGTATCTGAAGCAAACCCAAGCGAAGGGTCAGGTAGATCCCTGTTCCTACCAAGAGCACCAACAGCGGGGCGCCCCACACTAGATTATCGAGCTGCTGAAAAAACTGCAATACATGATCCATTTTCTGTCTCCTTTTTCATCGACCGCTCGACAGCAAAGAGAAAAAGAAAGAGCACATGTCAAACATGTACTCTGGTCCTGCTTAAAACAGAGGCTTTCCCTATCTTTCGCTCTGTCCTTTTACCTGAGAGTTTGAGTAGATGCATCCTCTACCTTGCCCCTTCGGTGCCATTTATGGTCTCTCCAGAGTTCCGTCCATTCACAGTCACTCGCGCTCCTGCAAACTTCATTCGGTCGTATGTAATTTTCTCTATTTTAATTGATTTTCAAAAGTTTGTCAATCGTTTCTGAAAACATCTTGCAAACCATCTGAAAATTTACTCTTTTTAATCACTCAGGGAGAAGTGATTGGTCATGAGGTTGCTAGCATCGAGCAAAATCTTGTCCAAGAGTTGATCTGTCGCTTCCTGGATTTGATCACTCATAGCTTGGTTTTCCGCCTCAAAATCAACGGTTTCACCTGCTGCAAGTGCACGATCAACTTTATTGATGCGCGCATGACCCCAGGCCATTGTCGTTTCTTGGTAATCGTCCAAATCACCAACATGGTGAGCATAGTGAGGATCTGCTAGTCCTGCAATAATCCGGTTGGCCCAGTAGAAGGAATCCGTTGTTACCTTAGCTGTCGTATTGGCAAAGTAGTCTGGTGTTGTATCCACTTGGGTAAAGAAAGGAACGGCTGTATTGTAAGGCATGGAGCCATAAGAAATCCATTGGATACCTGTCGTTTCTTGTGGTTTATTGGGACGCAATTGCAGAATCGCTGTCTGGCTGGTCCGGTTGATCCCGATCGTCCGGAAGGTCCGTTGACTCACGTGATCTCCTTCAGGTCCATAAGGATCGTAGATAGTGTCTTGGTAGTGGTTGCTCAAAACATATTTGACATCTTCAATCGTCACCTTGCGATAAGGTTTTTGACACCAAGGAATCTCGAAGCTCCGTGGATCCTGCTCAATTTCAGGATTGAGGAAACGCTGGATGGCCCAAGCCCGCGGTGTATTGTAGTGGCGGTCCTTGTCTTTTTGGCTACCAAAGGCATAGCGTGGATTAAAACCTTTCCCTTCTTGATCCAGAATCAAATGGTGCTCTGTGACAAAACGTTCAAGATCCGGGTCACAGAGAAACTCATCTGGATTGCCAAATTCAAAATAATCACTTCCCAGTTGGTTCGGGTTGGTCACATAGGCATCATCAGGGACACGGCGCGCCATCCAGTGGTGACCTCCGATGGTCTCCAACCACCAGATTTCATTCACATCTGAAATCGCAATCCCGTTAGACTCATAGGTTCCATACTCTTCTAAAATCTTTCCGAGGCGCAAGACCCCTTCGCGGGCGGTCTTAACATAAGGCAAGACCAAGGTCAGCATGTCTTCCTCACCTATGCCACTCTCTACAAGAGGATCTGCCCCTAGCACACGGCTATTGGTCGTAATGGTCTCTGTCTCACTCATAGCTACATTATAGATATTGATCCCAGCTTCTCCCCAGATCCCGTCCTTAGGAATCGCATCTGGAACCGATGTATAGCGAACTGGATTATCTGGCAAGTCGATTTCAAAAGTTGATAATACTGACTTGTAATGACGCGGTTGCTCTTCCGGTTTGACCACGATCAATTTCTTGGGCGTAAAAACGCCATTTTGAGAATCCTCTGTTCGTGCTACAATGGTCGAACCATCATAGCTAGCATTTTTTCCGACTAGAATCGTTGTACACGAATCAGCACTTTCACGTTTACGCATGCGTATCCTCCCAAATCATTCATTGCCTCTATTATAGCACTTTTAAAAGGGAGGACCTACTGAAAATCAGATTTAAAAGCGAATCCTTTTCAACAACTTTCAAATATTTTCATTTTATAAAATTTTAAAAAACCTAGCTGATAAACAGCTAGGTTTCGATTATCCTTTAAACGTGACAATGGTCGCGCCGCTTCCACCTGCATTTTGGGGGGCATATTCAAAACTTTTGACGTGTTTGTTGCGGCGGAGGTACTTGGTCACCCCTTCACGGATAACTCCCGTTCCGATCCCGTGGATGATATCGACTTGGGCCATGTTGTTGAGCAGGGCCTGATCGATAAAGCCATCTAGCTCTTGCATGGCCTCTTCATAGCGTTTTCCACGGAGGTCCAGACGCGCTCTCGGTCCGCTCGTGTTCGAACGTTTGACGACATTCACCTGACGTTTCTTAGGTTGAGCCGCTTCTTTTTCAGCCTTGATGAGGTTGAATTCTTTTTCTTCCAAGGTCATCTTGATCAAGCCAACTTGTGCCTCCCAGCGACCATCTTTGAGTTGCTTGACTAGGGTTCCGCGTTGGCCATAGCTGATAACCAAGATTTCATCACCTACCTTAGGAGCACGCGCCTTTTTGGCTTTTTTCAAGACTTTATTTTTAGAAAGGTCGACGGTTTCAGGAGCGAGTTTTTTCAACTGAGCCTTGGCCTCAATGATCTCATGTGGTTTTAACTGGGATTTAGCGTGAAGCCCTTGAAGGATACGGTCACTCTCTGAGAGGGCCATGTCCACAATTTCCTTGGCCTCTTCTCTTGCCTTATTGAGCTCTGTTTCTCTCTCTCTGGTCAATTCGTTATAGAGCTTTCGAAGAGCGCGATTGAATTTGAGATTTTCTTGCTCGACCTCTTGAATGGTATCCAAGCGCTTGCGACTTTCTAAGGTCTGCGCCTCCAATTTTTCAATAATCTGATTGACATCGTTATCCGTATTGGTCATCTTCATGGCATCCTGGATAATGGTCTCAGACAAGCCCAAACGGCGGGCAATTTCAAAGGCATTGGAGCGACCAGGAACCCCTTGCATGAAGCGATAGGTCGGACGCAGACTCGCTGTATCAAACTCCATACTGGCATTTTGCACTCCTGCAGTCTCAATTCCATAAGCCTTGAGCTCTGGATAGTGGGTCGTCGCCATGGTCTTAATCCCGCGTAATCGCAGGTCTTCTAGGATGGCAATAGCAAGGCCAGCCCCCTCTTGAGGATCAGTTCCAGCCCCCAACTCATCCAGAAGGATCAAGGAGGCGGTATCCACTTGATTTAAGATAGATACGATATTGGTCATATGACTGGAGAAGGTCGACAAGCTCTGCTCGATCGATTGTTCATCTCCAATATCTGCAAAGACCTGTGAGAAGATCCCCACACGACTACCTGGATCCGCTAGGATGGGAAGACCAGACTGGGCCATAATTTGCGCTAGTCCCAGCGTTTTTAGCATGATGGTTTTCCCCCCTGTATTGGGACCGGTAATCACAATTTCTGTCAAGTCCTCGGTAAAATGCAGGTCATTCGCGACGGCATTTTCAATCAAGGGATGACGTAATTGCAAGAGCTGAATAGAGCGATTGTTACTAACCTCTGGTACCACTGCCTTATAATCGCGCATAAAGCGATACTTGGCCTTGATCAAGTCTAAGTGACCGATAATCCAAGCATTATTTGCAATCTCTGCTGCATGAGGGCGCAGGGTGTCAGACAATTCCTCCAGAATCTGAATGATTTCATAGCGTTCATCGGCTCGATGGTTGGCGATTTCTTCATTGAGATTGACGACTGCTCGAGGCTCGATATAAACGGTATTCCCACTGGCTGAGATATCGTGGACCACCCCTGCAATCCGGTTGCGATAGGTGTTTTTTACTGGTAGAACATTGCGGCCATTCCGACTAGCAATCACAGCATCCGCCAACATATCGGCCTTGCTTTTCAGCAGATCTTGTAGAATCTCTCTGACCTGGTGTTCATTTTCCTGGATTCGACGACGAATTTTGGCCAATTTTTCACTGGCAAAAGACTCGACAAAGCCACCTTCGTTGATAGCTTGAAGCCCACCTTGTAGGCGAGGTAAATCCACCAAGTTGTCAAAGAGGCGATTGAGCCTTTCCAGACGGACATTTTCCAAGTTGTCGTAGAAATCCTTGAGCTCATGTGTCACCCGAAGAACAGCTTTTAGCGCTAGTAATTCATCGATATTGAGGGATGCCTCCATCTCCAAACGCTTGGCCACTGGACGGACATCTTGAATGGTCGATACGGCAAAGCGAGGCTCTTCCAAGAGGATCTGCTCCATATCTTCTAGCTCCATAAAGGCCGTTTCGATGCTTTCTTTTTTATCAGTTGGAGTAAGGGCTGATAGCTCCATCTCCCCTTGTTCTGTCTGTAGATAGGGTTCAAAGAGTTGCTTGACCTTGTCAAACTCCAGAATATCTAAGATTTTTTTATTCATATTTCTCCTACAAAAAAAGTGAGCGTCCTTCCTTGAATCGGACTTGTCTCACTCCTTTCTTCATTTTTGCTCCTTAAGCTCCGATAATCGCAGTCACCCACAAGTTGTGGAACAGACTGGAACTGATCGGGGTATGAAGGATGATAAAGCGGATCAATCCACTTGCATTTAGTCTATTTTGGATGGAAGCCATGGGAACCGTTGAGAGGACAGTCAAGCCCATCTGGATGACCAAGAGAGTTATCACGACGGCGATCACACCCGCTCCAATTTGATACTTGCGATCCTCCAGTTTTTCTGGCTGAGGTACCAAGTGCATAAAGATCCCAATCACACGACCAATCAGGTAGATCATCGCAAAAATCAACACATAAGCTAAACCTGCATAAAAGATGTCATCTAATTGAAATAGGTAGCGGTTGGCATAAAAATAATTCACCGATTGCTGGGTGGGACTCGAAAAAGGAACCCATAGAGACAACACCTTGGCCAGTCCCTTGTAGCTGCCACCTGCAATCAAGAGGGCCACTAAGGTCACTAGAAAGTAATAGGACTGGAGGATAATCCCTCTTGCATAGCCAATATAAAAGCTCCATGCCAAAATCAATAAGATTAAGAAAGTTAACATGTATCTCCTCTTATTTGGATGATTTATCCTTTAAGTCGTCTAAAGCCTTGCGACGAAAATCATCTAATTCTTTTTCTTTGTCGTCAAACTCGATCTCGCGATTCAGTTGCATGGACAAACTGTTTACTGCCAATAAGATCGCGATGGTTTCATCATCTGCCTCTGGCATTTGTTCCTTAATTGCTTGGTATTTTTCTTTCGCAACACGTTCGACTTCTTCCATAAACAAATTATCATGGTTGGTTGTTAAAGTGAGCGCTTTGTTTCCAAATGTAAATTTATATCTATTTAAGCTCGCCATAAAAATCACCTCACGGTATTATACCAAAAAAGGCTAGCTTTGTCAGTAGCAAAGCCCCTCTTCACAGGGATTTTCCAGTGGATTCTTTCTTTCTTTTTGCTCCCTCTCTCCCTGAATTTGTGGTACAATAGTGGTTATGGAAAGTATGACACTCACTCCAACACAGGAGCAAATCCTTGATTTTGTCCATACCTATCGCCGTTCTCTCTCTCAAAGCAAGAACCCTCATATGGATTATTTCTTTCGACTAGAGGGAGCGACCGTTTCGATCTACAAGTCTGGAAAAGTCTTGCTTCAGGGCAATGACCTTACTCCTTACCTAGCCTTTTTCGGGCAAGATGCTGGGAACCCTAAAGGTTCTACTACTTCATCTGCAGGACAAGATCTAGCCATGATCGGAACCGACGAGGTCGGAAACGGCTCTTATTTTGGTGGACTCACCGTCGTTGCATCCTTTGTCACACCTGACCAGCACGACTGGCTCAAAAAGCTCGGTGTGGGGGATTCAAAAACCTTGGATGATCGAAAAATTCAGCAATTGGCTCCTCTCCTTGAGGAAAACATCCAGCACCAAGCGCTCTTATTGTCCCCTAAGAAGTACAATGAAGTGATCGCTTCTGGTTACAATGCTGTTTCGGTCAAAGTGGCCCTGCACAATCAGGCTATCTATCTTCTATTGAATAAAGGAATCCAAGCAGAACGAATTGTGATCGATGCCTTTACGACGGCTAAAAACTACCAAAAATACGTGAAAGCTGAAAAAAATCAGGTCACCCAAGCCATTGAGTTGGAAGAAAAAGCAGAAAGCAAATATTTAGCGGTTGCAGTTAGTTCCATCATTGCCCGCAATCTCTTCCTTCAAAATCTGGAAGATCTGGGCAAGGAACTGGGCTTTAATCTCCCTAGTGGAGCAGGAGCGAAGTCAGACCAAGTCGCTGCTAAATTGCTTCAGACCTACGGGATGAAGGCTCTGGGTTATTGTGCCAAACTCCATTTTAAAAACACAGAAAAAGCAAAGAAATTACTAGAAAGATAAGTTATGTCAAAAAGAAGTTCAAAACAGTCATCTAGCTCACCAGTGGTGAGATTCCTTAAAGAATGGGGCCTCTTCAGCATCATCGTTGGTCTCATTATCGCCTCTCGCATCTACCTCTGGGCTCCGGTCAAGGTGGACGGCCATTCGATGGATCCAACCCTAGCAGATAGCGAGTATCTCCTTGTGGTCAACCACCTCTCAATTGATCGTTTCGACATTGTCGTTGCCAATGAAAAAGACGACGACGGCAAAACCAAGGACATTGTCAAGCGGGTCATCGGTCTTCCTGGAGATACCATTCAGTACGACAACGATACCCTCTACATCAATGGGAAAAAGACCAATGAGCCCTATTTGAAAGACTACATCGCTCGTTTCAAAAAAGATAAATTGCAATCAACCTACACTGGAAAAGGGTTCGAAGAAAATGGAGAACTCTTCCGCCAATTGGCCAATACAGCCCAAGCTTTTACAGTAGACAAGGATGGCAATCCTAAATTTACCTTGAAGTTGCTCGACGATGAATACCTCCTACTTGGAGATGACCGGATCGTTTCAAAAGATAGCCGTCAAGTCGGAGCTTTCAAGAAAGAACAAATCAAAGGACAAGCCGTCTTTAGACTATGGCCGATCTACCCTTTCAAAACTTATTAGTATAGATTAACAGACTGAGGCTGAGACAAGTATGTCCCAGCCTCGCTTTATAAAAAGGAAAGAAATGATGGAATATTATTTTTCTGGTACTATTGAGCGCATTATTTTTGAAAATCCTAGCAGTTTTTTTCGAATCCTCTTGCTCGACATTAGCGATACAGACGCCGAAGATTTTGATGATTTTGAGATTATTGTGACGGGCACCATGGCAGATATCATGGAAGGCGAAGACTACACCTTCTGGGGGGAGCTGGTCCATCATCCCAAATACGGAGAACAACTCAAAATCAGTCGCTATGAACGTGCCAAACCCTCTAGCAAAGGCTTGGTGAAATATTTTTCCAGCGATCACTTCAAAGGAATTGGTCTCAAAACAGCCCAAAAAATCGTGGACCTCTATGGGGACGATACCATTGACAAAATTCTGGAAGCCCCTGAAAAATTAAAAGAAATCACTGGTCTCTCCAAGAAAAACCGCCTGGCTTTTGTGGAAAAACTTCGTCAGAATTACGGAACGGAGCGCATTCTCGCCCAACTAGCCAACTATGGCATTCCCAATAAATTGGCCTTTCAGATCCAAGATTTTTATAAAGAAGAAACCCTCCAGATCGTGGAGCAACAGCCCTACCGATTGGTGGAAGATATCCAAGGTATGGGCTTTAAAATCGCGGACCAACTAGCCGAAGAATTGGGGATTGCAAGTGACGCCCCTGAGCGTTTCCGCGCGGGCCTGATTCACAGCCTTTTTAGCTACTCTATCGAAACTGGAAATACCTACATCGAAGCCAAGGACCTCCTGCGCTATACCATTGACCTGTTAGAATCAGCTCGGCCAGTAGAATTGGATCCTTCTACTGTCGCCCAAGAATTAGGACGCCTCATCGAGGAAGACAAGGTCCAAAACGTGGACACCAAGATCTTTGACAACAGCCTCTTCTTTGCGGAGGAAGGAATTCGTAGTCATATCGGTCGCCTCCTAGAAAAAGGAAAGCAAGCTTCATTTGACCCTGAGAAAATCAACCAGGCGATTGAGGCGGTTGAAAAAGATTTAGGGATTCGCTACGATGCGATTCAAAAAGAGGCGATTCACCAAGCTATCCAAAACAAGGTCTTTATCCTCACCGGGGGACCGGGGACAGGAAAGACTACCGTTATCAATGGGATGATCAGTGTCTATGCCCAACTCCACCAGCTGGATCTTCGGAAGAAACAAGACCTGCCGATCCTCTTGGCTGCCCCAACGGGACGGGCAGCTAGGCGCATGAATGAGCTGACAGGACTTCCGAGCGCCACCATCCACCGCCATTTGGGGATGACAGGAGATGATGACACCAGCCACTTAGAGGACTATCTGGATGCAGACTTTATCATTGTGGACGAGTTTTCCATGGTTGATACCTGGCTGGCCAATCAATTACTTAGCAACATCGCAACGGATACGAAACTCTTGATTGTGGGAGATGCCGACCAATTACCTTCCGTCAGCCCTGGTCAGGTCTTGGCTGATCTCTTGCAGATCCCAAGCATCCCTCAGACCAAACTCGAACATATTTTCCGACAGAGTGAGGACTCGACCATTGTCTCACTAGCAGGAGACATTCGCCAAGGCAAGCTTCCTCAAGATTTCACAGAACGAAAAGCTGACCGCTCTTATTTCGAAGCCGGAAGCGAACACATCCCTAAGATGATCGAACAAATCACTTCTGCTGCCCTTCGCAGTCAAATCCCTGCACGAGACATCCAAGTCTTGGCACCTATGTACAAGGGCCAGGCCGGCATTGACAATATCAATACGCTCATGCAAGACCTTCTCAATCCAGCTGTCAAAGACCAGGTCGTCTTTGACTCGCCAGACTGCCAATACCGCGATGGAGACAAGGTCATCCATCTGGTCAATGATGCAGAAAGCAATGTCTTTAACGGAGATATTGGCTACATCACCGATCTTCTCCCAGGAAAATATACAGAATCCAAGCAAGATGAATTAACCATCCAATTTGATGGCAATGAAATCGTCTACCCGCGCAATGAATGGTACAAGATTCGCTTAGCCTATGCGATGAGTATTCACAAATCGCAAGGAAGTGAGTTCCCGGTGGTGATTTTACCCATTACCAATCAAAGTCACCGGATGTTGCAGCGCAATTTGATCTATACCGCCATCACGCGCTCTAAGAGCAAGCTGATTCTCTTAGGAGAATACAGCGCCTTTGATTACGCCACTAAAAATACCGGTACTGCCCGCAAGACCTACTTGGTGGAACGCTTCAAGGACCTGGACGGAGGCGAGGTAACCAAAGACTCTTCTTCATCCGTTGCCACTGCTTCTGCTACAGTCGAATCTGCGCGAAGCAAGGAAGAAACTGTTGAAAGGAAGACTGAGCCTGATGAACCGACTGTCTATCGACTGACAGAAGACAATCTCCACACCATCTCTCCTATGATCGGACTGACTGAAGAAGAAATTGCAGCCTTTTTTGACATCAAAAAAAACGACTAGTGAACAAACTAGTCGTTTTCTTTTTCTTCCACCAAAGGCAGCTCAGTATGATCGACGAAATTGGTCATGGTGACACCCAAGAGGCGGATTCCAGTATTTGTCGATTCGATTTCTTGAAAAATTTGGCGAGCGGAACGATTGATCCGCTCAGCATCTCGTGTTGGCTCCGTCAATGTCATTCGCTTGGTCAGGGTGGTGAAGTCTCCATAGCGCACTTTTAAGACCAAGGTCTTGCCTTGCTTGCCGTTTTTTTCCAGCGATTGGGCTACCTTACTGGACAGATTGGCAATTTCTTCTAAAATATCATCTTCAGCATAAAGGAGCTTGCGGTAGGTCCGCTCTTTTCCGATCGACTTGCGGATACGATGGCTCTTGACAGGGTTATTGTGAATTCCTCGCGCCTTGCGGAAGAGATCATAGCCAAAGCGTCCAAACTGATCGATCAAGGTCATCTCCGGGATGGCTAAAAGATCCGCGCCAGTATAGACACCCATCTCATGCAGTCGCTCCACTGTCTTCTTTCCTACCCCGTGAAATTTGGCAATGTCCATCTGGCTCAGGAAATCCTCGGCATCCTCCGGCAAGACCACCGTAAGACCACGGGGCTTTTGGTAGTCACTCGCCATCTTGGCCAAAAACTTATTATAAGAAACACCCGCTGAAGCTGTGAGATGCAACTCTTCCCAGATCGCATGCTGAATCAAGCGAGCGATTTTGACAGCTGATTTGCTCTGGATTTTATTTTCCGTCACATCTAGATAGGCTTCATCAATACTCATAGGCTCGATCAGATCTGTATAGCGCTTAAAAATCTCACGAACCTGTTCGCCCACTTCTCGGTATTTTTCATAATTCCCAGAGATAAAGATCGCTTGGGGACAAAGATCTAGTGCTTCTTTAGAACTCATAGCCGAATGAATCCCATATTTCCGTGCTTCATAGTTACAGGTCGAGACCACACCTCTCCCTCCTGATTGACGAGGGTCCTGGCCAATTACGACAGGCTTCCCCTTTAAACTAGGGTTGTCTCTTTCTTCTACAGCAGCAAAAAATGCATCCATATCAATATGAATAATCTTGCGACTCGTATCATTCACCAATGGAAATATCAGCATTTTTCACCCTCCTTTTTTCTATTATAAGAAGAAAATTTTAGAATTGCAAAAATCGGCCCTTCCTAAAAACATGAAAATTGATGGAAATTCGTGTTCATTTTCAAAAATGTAGTACAGTATCACAGAAGAATTGAAACTGTATTATAAAAGAATCTGCTATTTTTCGCAATTTGTCTTTGTGTAACCGGTTTCTGTATGGTATACTACTATTGTAAGTGCAACAGATATAGTTGCTAGAAAGACAATAGAGGAAAATAAAAATGGTTGTTAAAACAGTCGTTGAAGCACAAGATATTTTTGACAAAGCCTGGGAAGGCTTCAAAGGTGAAGATTGGAAAGAAAAAGCAAGCGTTTCTCGCTTCGTTCAAGCTAACTACACACCTTATGATGGAGATGAAAGCTTCCTAGCTGGTCCAACTGAACGTTCTCTTCACATCAAGAAGATTGTTGAAGAAACAAAAGCTCATTACGAAGAAACTCGTTTCCCATACGATAACCGTCCAACATCTATCGCTGATATCGCAGCTGGATATATCGACAAAGAAAACGAATTGATCTTCGGTATCCAAAATGATGAATTGTTCAAATTGAACTTCATGCCTCGTGGTGGTATCCGTATGGCGGAAACTACTTTGAAAGAAAATGGATACGAACCAGATCCAGCAGTTCATGAAATCTTCACAAAATACGTTACAACTGTAAACGATGGTATCTTCCGTGCTTATACTACAAACATCCGTCGTGCACGTCACGCTCACACTGTAACTGGTCTTCCAGATGCATACTCTCGTGGACGTATCATCGGGGTTTATGCACGTTTGGCTCTTTACGGTGCTGACTACTTGATGGCTGAAAAAGCAAGCGACTGGAACTCTATTACTGAAATCGATGAAGAATCAATCCGTCTTCGTGAAGAAGTAAACCTTCAATACCAAGCACTTCAAGAAGTTGTTAAATTGGGTGACCTTTATGGTGTAGATGTGCGTCGTCCTGCCTTCAATACAAAAGAAGCAATCCAATGGACAAACATCGCCTTCATGGCTGTCTGCCGTGTGATCAACGGTGCTGCTACTTCTCTTGGACGTGTGCCAATCGTTTTGGATATCTACGCTGAACGTGACTTGGCTCGTGGTACATTTACTGAATCAGAAATCCAAGAATTCGTTGACGATTTCGTTATGAAATTGCGTACTGTTAAATTTGCTCGTACAAAAGCTTACGACCAATTGTACTCAGGTGACCCAACCTTCATCACAACTTCTATGGCTGGTATGGGTAACGACGGACGTCACCGTGTTACGAAGATGGACTACCGTTTCTTGAACACTTTGGACAACATCGGTAACTCTCCAGAACCAAACTTGACAGTTCTTTGGACTGACAAATTGCCATATAGCTTCCGTCGCTACTGTATGCACATGAGCCACAAACACTCTTCTATCCAATACGAAGGTGTAACAACAATGGCCAAAGACGGATACGGTGAAATGAGCTGTATCTCATGTTGTGTATCTCCACTTGACCCAGAAAACGAAGAACAACGCCACAACATCCAATACTTCGGTGCTCGTGTTAACGTTCTTAAAGCTCTTCTTACTGGTTTGAACGGTGGTTACGACGATGTTCATAAAGACTACAAAGTATTTGACATCGATCCAATCCGTGACGAAGTTCTTGAATTCGAATCTGTTAAAGCAAACTTCGAAAAATCTCTTGACTGGTTGACAGACACTTACGTAGATGCTTTGAACATCATCCACTACATGACTGATAAGTACAACTACGAAGCTGTTCAAATGGCCTTCTTGCCAACTCACCAACGCGCTAACATGGGATTCGGTATCTGTGGATTCGCTAACACTGTTGATACTTTGTCAGCAATCAAATACGCTACTGTTAAACCAATCCGTGACGAAGATGGCTACATCTACGATTACGAAACAATCGGTGAATACCCACGTTGGGGTGAAGATGACCCACGTTCTAACGAATTGGCAGAATGGTTGATCGAAGCTTACACTACTCGTCTTCGCAGCCACAAACTTTACAAGAACGCTGAAGCAACTGTTTCACTTCTTACCATCACTTCTAACGTTGCTTACTCTAAACAAACTGGTAACTCACCAGTCCACAAAGGGGTATACCTCAACGAAGATGGTTCTGTGAACTTGTCTAAATTGGAATTCTTCTCACCAGGTGCTAACCCATCTAACAAAGCTAAAGGTGGATGGTTGCAAAACTTGAACTCACTTTCTAGCCTTGACTTTGGTTATGCAGCTGACGGTATCTCACTCACTACTCAAGTTTCACCACGTGCTCTTGGTAAAACTCGTGACGAACAAGTTGATAACTTGGTAACTATCCTTGATGGTTACTTCGAAAACGGTGGACAACACGTTAACTTGAACGTTATGGACTTGAACGATGTTTACGAAAAGATCATGTCAGGTGAAGATGTTATCGTTCGTATCTCTGGATACTGTGTAAACACTAAATACCTCACTCCAGAACAAAAAACTGAATTGACACAACGTGTCTTCCACGAAGTTCTTTCAATGGATGATGCCTTGAACTAAGATTCAAATAGATCCTAAAAAACCAGTCGGAAACGGCTGGTTTTTTCATCCCCATCGCAAGAGTATTCTGAATTTTGAAAGAGTTTAAGAGCTTACTATATAGGGTTTGACAGCGCTTTCTCCAAGTGTTATAGTAGAGCTGTAAATAATATAGAAGGGGTGATCCTATGTTTTTAACATTTATTTTCGCTATTATTTGGCTCTTTATCCTGATTGCACTGATCTTTTTAGCAACCCTTCTCGTCCAGGACAGCACCGTGCAGCACCACCACCCGAGTTAGCGAATGATAAGCCTAAACAATAGCTATTCTAAACGAATTCAGAAAGGATAAGAAACAAACTAGAATTGTCAGATTTTAGTTCTGTCTCTCGTCCTTTTTTGCTATAATAGAAACAGATTATTTAGTAAGAAGGAAATTATGGAAGAGTCAAAACAGATCAACCAAGTGATCGACGTCCTGATGTTAGCTGGAACCCTCCTGATCGAGAGCGGTTCTGAGATTCACCGGGTCGAAGATACCATGATCCGGATCGCCCATTCACAGGGAATCGTCGATTGCAATGTTTTAGCGATGCCAGTCGCTATTTTCTTTTCAATCGAGAATGCCAATGTCACGCGCATGAAACGGATCTTGCGGACCAATTACAATATCGAAAAGGTCTGTGACGTCAATCAGATCTCCCGTCAACTCGTCTCTGGAGAGATCGATCTCAAGCAAGCCTACCAAGCCCTGAGCGAGTTGAAAATGAAGCGCGTTCCTTATACCAATCTCCAGTTGACCATTGCGGCAACCCTCAGTGCACCTTTCTTCTCCATCATGTTTGGAGGAAATTTCTATGATGCGATTGGAGCGGGTATTGCGACTGTCTTTGCCTTTGCTTTTTCTCTTGTCGTTGAGAAATACGTTCGCATTCCTTTTGTCACTGCCTTTGCAGCCGCCTTTGTCTTTGGTTTTTTGGCCCATATCTGGACGCGCTATAGTGGTTTTTCTTCCAATACCGATCTCATTATCGCAGGCTGTGTCATGCCCTTCGTTCCTGGAATCGCTATGACCAATGCTGTCCGCGATCTCATGAATTACCACCTCAACTCTGGGATGAGCAAACTCTTTGAGACTCTCCTCATTACTCTTGCACTTGGTGCCGGTACAACGGTCGCCCTCGTCCTTATGAAATAAAATGATGAACCTAACTGAATTTTTAATCCAAGCGGTGGCCAGTTTGATTGCCATCATCACCTTTTTAATCGTCCTAAATGTGCAACGCTCCATGTTGATTCCTGGAGGAATCCTCGGTATGGGCATCTGGCTACTTTACTATATCCTGAAAGGGCCTACCAATGTCATCGTTGCAACCTTTATCGCAGCCATTGTCGGCTCCTGTATCAGTCAGATTTTAAGTATCATTCTCAAGACGCCTGTCGTGGTCTTTATGTTGTCCATTCTCGCGCCCTTGGTTCCAGGATATATTTCCTATCGAACCACTTCCTTCTTTGTCAGTGGCCAATATCGCCAAGCAGTGACCAGCGTGACCCTAGTTGTGATTCTGGCCTTGGTCATCTCCATCGGGATGGCTAGTGGATCTGTCGTCTTGAAACTCTACCATTCCTACCAACGTCATCAAAAAAGAAACACGACCAATGCCAACTAGCATTGGTTTTTCAAAACTTATCTATGTAATCGCTTGTATTTTTGTTTAAAAGGAGTACAATGATAGTGAAAAAACAAATCCTTTAAAGTATGTGAGGTGCTGTATGATGGTAAACAAGTATATCAAGTATCTTCCTTGGGTGATTCTAGGATCCTTCTCCTCCTATCTATCAGCGACTTACTATGCCCGCAATTCATTTGACTTGTTCTATCTGACCTTGATCTTTCTGATTGCGGACATCGCTATACTCGTCTTCTACGAAAAAGTTCTAAGAGACAAATGCAAAGAACTCTTCATACGAATCATGAGCAATCCTAAAAAAGATAAGCAAGGATAAGAGTTGAAAAGCCATCTGAGGATGGCTTTTTCTTATAGATTCTCTATTTTTCTTTGAAACATTGCAAAATCGGTCCCGAGAATGATTTCCTTGCTGATCTAGCTTTTTCAAGGGAGTTTTACCCTTAAATATGGTAAAATAGTAACGAAATATACTAGTAGATATCAAATAAAAAAGAGGTTAAGAATGACAATTGGGATTGATAAGATTGGTTTTGCGACGAGCCCTTATGTCTTGCGTTTAGAAGATTTGGCTACTGCTCGTGATACCGATCCCGAAAAACTGAGCAAGGGTCTTCTCTTAAAAGAACAAAGCGTGGCACCGATCACAGAAGACATCGTCACATTGGCTGCTACTGCAGCAGATGATATTTTAACAGACGAAGATAAAGAAGCGATCGACATGGTGATTCTTGCGACAGAATCTGGAATTGACCAGAGTAAGGCTGCTGCTGTGTTTGTCCATGGCTTACTAGATATCCAGCCTTTCGCCCGCTCTTTTGAGATGAAAGAAGCCTGCTATGCTGCGACTGCTGCCTTGGATTATGCTAAACTCCATGTTGAAAAATTCCCTCAGAGTAAGGTTTTGGTCATTGCCAGTGACATTGCTAAATACGGAATTGGGACTCCTGGTGAACCAACACAAGGTGCCGGAGCGGTTGCTATGCTGATCAGCCAAAATCCTCGTGTTCTATCTTTTAACGATGATAATGTTGCCCAAACACGCGATGTCATGGATTTTTGGCGTCCAAATTACGCGACAACTCCCTTCGTGAATGGGATTTATTCGACGCAACAATATCTAGATTCTCTGAAAACAACCTGGGCGGAATACCAGAAACGGACTGGTCTTGCCTTGACAGACTTTGCAGCTGTCTGCTTCCACTTGCCTTATCCGAAATTAGCTCTCAAGGGCTTGAAAAAAATCCTGGATAAGTCAGTATCAGAAGAGAAAAAAGACCAATTACAATACAACTTTGATCAATCGATTCTATACAGCCAACGCGTGGGAAATATCTACACTGGATCTCTTTTCCTAGGATTGCTGTCACTACTGGAAAATGACCCCCAACTCAAAGCTGGAGACCGAATCGCCCTCTTTAGTTATGGAAGTGGAGCTGTTTCTGAGATCTTTAGTGCCAATCTCGTTCCTGGTTTTGAGCAACTCCTAGATCACAAACGTATGGACAAACTAGATCAACGGACGGTTCTTAGTGTTGCTGACTACGAACGACTCTTTTATGAGGAAGCAGATCTAGACTCTAATGGCAATCAAGTGTTTGAGCCTGCTACGCTTCAAACTTATGCTTTGACAGAGATCAAGGAACACCAACGCACTTACCAGAAAGTAGAAAAATAATGGCACGATTACCAGGCTTTGCAAAACTTTCTCCCACAGAACGCATAGAGGCCTTACTGAAGGAAGGCCTCTTAACTTGGGATGAAGCACAGATCTTAAAAGAACAAAAGGGACTTCCCCTTTCTATTGCAGATCAATTGACGGAAAATGTCTTGTCGACTTTTGACTTGCCTTTTAGCCTCGCTCCTTATTTTCTGATCAATGGTCGTGACTATGTCCTTCCTATGGTCACAGAAGAGCCTTCCGTGGTTGCAGCTGCCAGCTTTGCGGCCAAGCTCATCCAACGTTCGGGTGGCTTCACCACCCAGGTACACCAGCGCCAAATGATCGGTGAGATTGCTCTGACAGATGTTAAGGATGTGGAAATGGCTAGCAAGCGCATCCTAGAAGACAAGGAAACTCTTCTTCAGCTGGCTAATGAAGCCTATCCTTCTATCGTCAAGCGTGGAGGCGGAGCGAGGGATCTGTGGGTCGAAAACAAGGGGAACTTTCTCATTGTCTACTTGGCTGTCGATCCTAAAGAAGCCATGGGGGCCAATATGCTCAACACGATGCTGGAAGCTCTGACCGATCGCATCCAAGAACTCTCTGGTGGACAGGCCTTAATGGCGATTTTATCCAACTTGGCCACGCGCTCTTTGGTGAGTGCAAGGTGTGCCATTGATTTTAAAGCACTGAGTCGAAATCCTGAGGAAGCCGTTGAGATTGCCCACCGGATGGAGCTAGCTAGCCAACTGGCTCAAGTGGATCCTTACCGTGCAGCCACTCATAACAAGGGAATTTTTAACGGGATTGATGCCCTGGTCCTTGCTACAGGAAATGACTGGCGGGCCATCGAAGCAGGAGCCCATGCCTATGCCGCACAAAGCGGTCCATACAAGGGCTTAAGTCACTGGAAAAGTCAGCCAGAAGAGAAAAAACTCTATGGAGAGATTACCCTGCCAATGCCGGTTGCGACAAAAGGAGGCTCCATTGGCCTCAACCCTACGGTTCAAGTCAGCCACCGTTTACTAGGAGAACCTTCTGCTATTGAATTAGCCGGTATCATCGCTTCGCTCGGTTTGGCGCAGAATTTCGCAGCCCTCAAAGCCCTTGTCACCACAGGAATCCAAGCAGGACATATGAAACTCCAAGCACGCTCCCTAGCCCTTCTAGCAGGTGCTAAGGAAGAGGAAGTTCCCCGATTGGTCAGCCAACTCCTTGAAAACAAACCCTTTAACTTAGAGAAGGCACAAACACTCTTACAAGAATTGAGAAAATAAAAGAACTAAGACAAACTAATTCTTTAGTAAATTAAGTCAAGTGATCCTGCAAAGAAATAAAAATGAGTTCTAATTTTTTAAATGAATCGAGAATATAATGAAACTTTCCGCCGTGAAAAAAGTGCTAGAAACACTTTTGTTTCTAGCACTCGGAATTATTGAGACCTTAGGCTCAATAATTAGTCATGGAACTTCGTAGAAGTTCGCTGACGTCCGTCTTCACCTAAGGAAAGTTTCTAAGATGATTTTATCTTCACTTTGAGAACTAAGACCCACGTCTTAGTTCTTTTGTGTTTGAAAAATTTTTCTTATTGTTTTAAAAATGGCAACTCGGGATGTTTCTTGGTATAGAGCACCACTTCGATAAAGGTCCCTACTTGGACGGCAAAGAGTAGTCCGACGAGAAGATTAATCCGATGGTCTGTTTCATAAAACGGAGAGTTCCATAAGAAGTGATTGGCTACTGTCGAGAGAACACACCAGAGCCCAAAGATTTTTTCCTTTTTCTGAGTCACTTGAGACAACAAGAGGAAGACACCAACGGATACAACAGCTGTATAGAGGGCATGTGAAGCTAATCCACCAGAGATCCGGTTAATGGCCTCAGTAACCGCAGCTAATTGGCTGGTTTTGGTTTGGCGGGCAACGTACCCTAAATCCTCAATGATTTGAAAACCAAAGCCAGAGCCCAAGCCTGCAATTAGAATCGCTTTTAGATCTTTCTTGCCAACCATCAAGACAACCCAAAAGGCAACTAGAGCCTTAAAGAATTCCTCTGAAAACGGGGCCGTCAAAGCATCCGTCCACTTGTTAAAGACAGTGGCATCCTTGATCACATGGCTATTCATAATATCAATCAAGCTATTGCCTGAAAAGCTCAACCAGCCTGCTACGAAGGCTCCTCCAAACATGGCAATCCATAAGAGATAGGTTGGAACAGACAACTGCTTGGCCAATCGTTTTGAAAAGAGATAGAGCGGGATAATAATAGCAGCTAAAACAGACAAGTTTAAGACCAAGTCTCTGCCTGCAGACTGGCTAAATTCTTGTTGAGAAAGATGACCGAGTTCAAACTCCAAGCCAATTCCTGCCAACAGTAGAAAAAGATAGATCGAGGCTCTTTGAATTTTAGTCATCTTGTTTTCCTCCCTTTTGTTTCTTTGAGCGAATCAGGTAGATCACAATCGCTAGAAGGGTTGCCCCGAACAAGCCTGCTGCTAGAATGTAATCATAGTCAAAATCAACGAGATCAATCTTCTCTTCATAAGCAGCATCTTCTTCGTCATCTAGATCCTGCAGGGCACTTTTTCCGTGTTCATCTGCTACCTTTTGTTCTGCTTCTTTTCTGATTTCTTGCAAGCGTTCGAAGGTTTTCTCAGCTCTTGCCAAGCTTTCCTCTGTTGCCTTCTCACTCGCTTCTTCAGGCTGAGAAGCAAGGGCAATTTGTTCCTGATCACTCAGATCTTGTTCGACCATCCACTGAGACTCCAATCGTTCCATTTCAGTACGAATCGCCCCATCTTCGAATAAATCTGGATATTTGGCCACAAGGTCATTGATTCTTGAAATAGTCCAATACCAAGAGCGATCATTGTAATGATCCCCTAATTCTTGGTAGGCTTGATAGGTGTTGAGAATATTGCCATAGTAGGGTAGGTATGGAGCATTTCGTGGACTACCCATCGACAGCCACATGGTGCCTCCACCTGCACTCGCTGGGACATCGTCTTTCAGTTGGAAAATATGGGCCTCCATGACATTTG
Source organism: Streptococcus sp. HMSC065C01 (assembly GCF_001813525.1). Taxonomy (NCBI): domain Bacteria; kingdom Bacillati; phylum Bacillota; class Bacilli; order Lactobacillales; family Streptococcaceae; genus Streptococcus; species Streptococcus sp. HMSC065C01. The sequence goes on from NZ_KV812859.1 coordinate 336,896, forward strand.
GATTGGAAATAGGGTATTTATAAACCTCATCAAACTCCCCTTTTTTCGGAATGCCTTTTCCATCCAGCTCCATTTGATCCTGTGGTTTATATTTGGTTCCTTCCAAACGATTGCGTTGCAGATTCATGGCATCGCGGAGGGTTAATTTTCGATCGGTTGTATGAAGCAGGTCAAAGGACGCATCGTCATATTTAACAGGAGAGCTTGGGTCTAGCGATTTGATTCCCGACCAAACCCGAGAGCGATCTGCTTCTTGCAAAGGCGGATTATAGGATTGAGAAACGTGGAATTTTCCGTCCACTTCCTTATAGCTATTGGCTTCTTTGGCGACTTTTTCAAGATCTTTTGAGGCGATCGTGCGTTCGGTATCCGATAGATCGACATGCCCTAAGAAGAAAGTATTTGGAAAGACCGCAAACCGATCCTCTGGGAAGAGAATCGCTGCATATTGGTGACCAGATAGGATTTCCATATACCAGACGCCTTCTTTATCGGCAATGGTCACAATATTTCCTTCTGCAGCGCCTTTTTCTTCGACGATTTTAGCAATGAGTTCAACCCCTTCTCTTGCGGTTTTCACACTTGGGAGAACGATACTGGTCAAGCCTGATTCTGCGAGGCCATCCTTGACATAGGGATCCACCTTTTGGATCTTGTCATTTGCTGAAGCAGATACAGTAGCAGAAATGGAAACCCCATATTCATTGAATCCTGCTTCGTCAAAAATTCCCTGATCTGGGGTGACATCTGGGACTGCTGTATACTTATAGCTAATCTCTGGCAAGGGATATTGAAAACCGTTGGCGGCATCCTCAAAGATGGCACCTTTTTTATTGTAGACGCGCTCTCTGACCACAAAGTTTTTATTATGGTTGGGCTCTAAATCTTCGGTACGCCCTACCAAGGTCGAGCCGTCGGCCGTCAGTTTCTTTCCGATGATGAACCCCGTACAGGCCTCAACAGGTTGAGCAATCAACAAAAGCGGAAGCAAGGCTGCTACAGCTGAGCGAAAATAGTGCTTCTTCATCCTAAACTCCTTTTTAAAAATGTTTTTCCTTATTTAGTATACTCTTTTACGATCCTGTTTTGCAAGCGATTCCAGCAACCGTAAAGGATTCGTAAACTATCAGAATTTTTGAGGGAAAACACTTTTTCAAAAAAAGAAAGGATTAGCTTATTTTGCCAATCCTAAACGAATAGGAACTAATTTTTAAGTAAAATAGGTTAAGTGATTCTTCAAAGAACTATAAAAGAGTTCTAATTTTCAAAATGAATCATAATATACGAAAACTTTCTGCCGTGAGAAAAGTGCCTGAAACAAAAACGTTTCAGGCACTCGGGAGTTTTGAAACCTTAGGTTCAAA
>NZ_KV812859.1:338359-356174 GCF_001813525.1 Streptococcus sp. HMSC065C01
CCGTACTCACCTAAGGAAAGTTTCTAAAATGATTTTTCTTCATTTTATCTGTTGCTGAGCTTGCCATAATTTTCCATAGAGGAGATAGTCGACTTCTCGAAGCTCTTTCAGGTTCTGACAACCGAGCGCACAAAGGAGTAATTTAAGGTCTTCTTTCCATCCTTGGACAATATCAATCACTTCTTCGATGCTCTTGGTCTCTACCATCTCAAGAAAAATGCGGGAAAGTCCTACGCCACGCGCTCCAAGGACCAAGGCCTTGACCATATCAAGGGGATGACGGATGCCACCACTCGCGAGGATCTCAACCTGATCTATCTGATCTTGTAACTGTAAGAGACACTGCGCAGTTGATTGTCCCCAATCATCCAGATAAGCGCGATTGCCACCACGACGATTCTCAATATAGGCAAAACTAGTGCCACCACGGCCAGAAATGTCAACGGTTTTGATCCCAGCCTCTAGTGCCAGCTGGACTGTTTTGGGATCCATACCAAAGCCCACTTCTTTCAGGACTACAGGCACAGGAAAGCCCTGCCCATAGCTCTTGAGATTGTCTTTCCAAGTGTGGAAAATCCGCTCCCCTTCTGGCATGAGCAACTCTTGCATCAGATTCACATGAACTTGAAGAAAGAGAGGTTGAAGCTCTTCCACTGTTCTTAAGCCCAAGTCTGGCTCTTTATCGAGGCCAATATTGGTCGCTAACAGAAGATGAGGGTGATCTGTTTTGACAGCGTATGATTGATCGTTCGGATCCTTCAGCCCTGCACTGTAAGAACCAGTCACAAAGAGAATCCCACAGGCTTGGGCTACTGCTGCCAACTTTTGATTGATCTCTTTGGCCCGTTCACTCCCGCCTGTCATGGCATTGATATAAAAAGGGACCTCCCAATCACGGCCTGCGAAATGGGTCGTTAGATCAATCTCCGCTAGATCCACAAGTGGGAGGGAACGGTGAATTAGCTCGATCTCATCAAAGCTATTATAGGAGGAGCTTTGCTCCAAGGCATAGCGAATATGCTGGTCTTTTCGATTTTCGCTCACGAATCTCCCATCCTTTCTTGGTAAATGACTTCAATATTCTTTTCCTTCCAGCGGTCTATCAAGGTCTGAGTCTCAACTGGGTCAAAACTAAGGGCGATCCCACAGTCGCCTCCTCCAGCACCACTAGATTTGGCACAGGCAGAAAGACCCTCTGTCGCTTCTTGAAGCTCTTTTAGAGCTGGGGTATAGATCAAAGGGTTCAAAGACTTTAGGTTCTTATCGGCGCGTTTGATACTGGTCTCAATGTCCTTTTGGTTCCCTTCACGGAGGCCTTTTTCAAGATTCTTCACTGCGCTCTGGCTCTCCTGAAGAAATTCTTCCTTGATCGCTCCCTTGACCTGACGGATCAAATCACTTGAAATCGCTGGTTCCTTGGTCCAACCAACCAGAAAATCATAAGAGATGGCTGGCTGGATCGAGCAGATCTGGTAGTCCCAATCCAGGTCTAAAACTTGTGAAAGAGGCTGAGAAGTCAAGACTTCATGCAACCAAGCCCGATCAAAGGATTGGTAATAAATCAAGTCCTCGTAAGCGATACAAGCCAAATCGCCCATGGAACCATTGTCCCCTCTTTGCACCAAGACCACTGCTGCTAGTCGAAAGAGCAGATCTGGATTTAAGTCTAACTCATACAGAGCAGCCATGGCCTTGATCACGAGCAAGACCACACTTCCGCTGGAACCAATCCCATACTTTTTCCCCTCTTCGCCCAGTGTTCCTCTAAGGTAAAGATCAAAGGGTTTAGGGGCTATCCCCTGATCTTTCAGCCACTCTTCCATAAGCTGAATAGTCTCTTGAATCAAGGCGTAGTCCTTATTTGGGGTCAAATCTACCTTGTAACCAAAAAGGTCTGAGGCTAGCTGGTAGGCTGTTGCTTCTTGGATGGTAGCTGATAGATAAATGGGGATAAACTGAATCACTGCCCCATAGCCAGGCGTTAGCACCGCGTATTCTCCAGCTAGATAGAGCTTGCCTCCGGTCTGTACCTGATACTTAGTCTTCATCTTGAGGATCCTTTGTTTTAGATACGATGGTCCGATAGCGGTCGTCAAATAAAGGCACCAGCTGATCCAAGTCTTCTTCTAAACAGAGAACCTTAACGTTTGGCCCTGCATCCATGGTGAAGTAACAAGCATGGCCTGCAGCGCGAAGCTCACGGACAAAGTCCATAGCTTTGTGGCTTTCTTCTATCAAGTAGCTAAAGGCTGGAGTGGCTGTTCTAGTCGTCGCATGCATAGCAAGGGCATTGCGCTCTGTCAGCTGACCGACATGTTCAAAATTATTGCCAGCTAGATAGTCCAGCATATCCTTATAATCTTGTCTAGACTCTTCGATCCATTCTTTGAAATTAGTCGAAGTCTCCATGCAGCGTTTCATCCCTTCCCGGCTGGAAACGGGCTTTTGCTTGTCATTGAGAACCAGCATGATCATAGCCAGTTTCAGGTCTGTTTTAACCTTATAAATTTCTCCACTTTCTTTGTCCCAGGCTGCTAAGGGTCCAAAGAAAGACCGTGAAGAAGAACCCGAAGCAAACTTGGCTTTTTGAGCTAATTCCTCCTGACTCAAGCCCAAATCATAATACCGATTGCAAGCCTTGACGAGAGCAGAGAGCCCACTCGAGCTAGAAGACAAGCCTGCTGCGGTTGGCATGTTGTTGCTGGTATCCACTCGAACAAATCCCGCTTCATTTGCTGGCTTCAAGCCATCAATCACAGCTCCAATTTTGGCTTGCTCAGCTGGATTTTGAAATTCCCCATCGATGTAAAATTCATGCGCAGTCGCATCTGCTGGCAAGGGAGAGAGACTGGTCTCTGTATACATATTCTCTAAGGTCAACGAAATCGAACTGGTTGAAGGGACCATCTGTTTGGCATCTTCTTTTCCCCAGTATTTGATAATCGCGATATTGGCATAGGACTTAGCCGTTACAGGTTTTCGATCCATGTATGGTGCGCTCCTTCTTTTTCTAATGCATGGGCAATGGTTGCTGCTTCACGAGAATCCTTGACGAGGGCAATCACACAGCCACCAAGACCGCCTCCGCTCATTTTAGCCCCTAAGGCCCCGTTTTCAAGGGCAACAGCGACCAAATGGTCTGCTTCAACACAGCTGACACCGACGGCTCTCAAGTGCTCATGACAAGTAGTCAGAGCCTGTCCTAGGCTCGTTAGATCATTCATTTTCAGAGCCTCTTCCACCTGCTGGGTCAACTGACCAATCTCATGGAAATGGGACAAAACTTCCTGCCCTTTGGCTTCCACCTTTTGGATCGCCTCACGGGTATTGCCGTGAATTCCCGTATCCGCAATCACCAAGCTCGCTTTTATCCCCAGTTCCAGCGGGTAAAAGCCGACATTCCGGATGAATTTAATGGCTTGATCGCTCAAACAAGTCTTGGCATCGAGCCCACTTGGATTCATATGTGCAATGGTTTCTGCTCGATTGACCAGGATTTCTAAGGTCTCATCATCCAGCTCCTCTTGATAATAGTCAAAAACTGCACGAATAGCTGCGATACTGACCGCCGCAGACGATCCCATCCCCCGTTTTTCCGGTACCATGGACTGAATGCGACAGCGAATCCGGGCCTCTTTAATCCCGAGGTGCTCAAGAGACGCAAAAACCGCCATGGACAGGGTGTCATCTTCAAACAAAATCCATGGACTGTCTGCCGGGACGATCTGGCAGATCACTTCGATATGATGGAGTGGCAAAGCAATAGCCGGATAACCATAAACCACCGCATGCTCTCCAATTAAGATAATTTTACTATGCGCCCTTCCGACGCCTATCTCTTTGTTCATATTCATCTCGCTCTATTAAGGTCATTACTATTTTAATATAAATCAGCCAAAAAAGCGATGCTTTTGAAGGAAATCCAACCTAAGACGGAGTTCAAAAATGGATCACCCAGAAGAGCTCCTTCTTATGGACAGACAAGAAAAGGCCGGGATCCGTCATCCCAGCCATCCATTTCTATTTCTCACATTCTTGTTTGATCAAGTCCATCAAAGAGTTGCGGTCCAGGATCCATTGGGCCCGTTCGTCCTTCTCATAGGTCCGGTTGGACAAAAAGATCACAGCTTCCTGCTTCTTTCGATTGTACATGATAAAGGTTCCTGTATAGCCTGTATGATCCAACCAGTCCCCCTCTAGATTCCATCCGAGAGCGCGGGTCTTGCCCTCTTCACGCGCAAAATTCTGAGACAAGTCACGCGCAAAATCCTCCTTCAGATAATGCTCTAAGAAGCACTCTAGATCAGCAACAGTTGAAAAAAGTCCAGCACTTCCCGCATGACGACCCAATACTCTCGCTTTTGGATCGTGGACACTTCCAGAAGCAAGCCCACGAACCGTTGGCACCGCCTTTTCGACCAGTCCAAACCGTGTTTCCGTCATCTTCCAAGGTGTAAAAATCAGCTCTTCAAATAAACGATCCAAGGGCTGGTGAAACCTATCTTCTAACCAAAAGCCCAGCAAAAGAAAATTGACATCGGTGTAATGAAAACTCTTGTCCTCTTTTAACTGCAAATTTTCAAGAGCTTCTTTCAATTGTCTCGCATCCAATTGATCCCGGTTGGGGATAAAAGGATCCAGCCCAGAAGTATGGGTCAAGAGTTCCCGGATGGTCGTCTTCTCATGAGCAAAACGCGGGTAAAGCTCTTTAAAGGGGCGATCGAGTGGAAGCTCCCCTTTCGCATACAAAAAGGCACAGATGGTAGCAACTCCGACGACCTTACTGACACTAGCCAAATCATAGACCAGGTCAGCCACTACTGGCTCTCCTTTTTCAGGATCCGCTAGTCCCAGATAGTGCTCACTCCACTGACCATCGCGGTAAAGCGCAAGAGAGGCACCTGGATAGATGCCTTCTTGGATTTGTTCGGTAATTTTTTCGATGATTGCCTTCACGCTCATCACTCCATTCTTATGCTTCATAAGAAATATGGACCTGATCTTGATTGGCTTCAAACCAGAGTTCGATCTGACTTGGATCCTTGGCAATCAAGAAAGTTCCCTTACGGTGCACAAAATCGACAGCTTCTCCCAAGCGTTCTTTCAAGACTTCCACATCAAAAGGATCCAATTCGATCTTGATCATGCTCAAATCCCAAGTCACCTTGTTCTCCACTTGGAGATCTTCTCCTTGAGCTTCTTGCAAATGGATAAAGCGGGCAAGATCTGGCAAGCTGCTATAGAACTTCTCAGCCTCAGCAAGATCGGCCACATTGACCTCAAGAAAGTTCACATCAAAGCTGGTCAAACCTTTGAAATCTTCTGGAAGCTCAACAAGAGGCGCTTTCTCCAAAGGTTCTAGGCTTTCAAGATTTTCTTCAGCATGCACTAAAATGGTATCTCCTTGAGGAGACACAACTTCAAAGGCGCGACCATTAGCTCCTTGGTAAAGGGCGCTTGTTTCTGGCTGGCGGGCCAACAAATAATCAATTTCTTGAGCTTGTGCCACTTTCACCACGATGCGACCCAATTTCTTTGGACCTTCGACCTTACGCGAACGCATACTCGGTGACTCTTCTAAGACAATTTTTTCTACTTTTGAGGCATCTCCTAAAGATAGGAGAGCTCCTTCTTCCACTAATACTTTCATTCCCAATGTCTCTTCATAAAAGCGTTGATTGACATTTCGGTTATTCACTTTCAAGACTGGGATCACTCTTACGATCTGATTTGCTGTCATACTTTCCTCCAAGCACTTTTTATTGTAAAAGATTTTCTGGCTTTTTACAAGAAATCTTGTGCAAAAAAGACAGATTTTTCAAAAATAAAAATCTGTCTTTCTTTACTTAATATACTGTTCGTGTATGGACCCGCCCGTTTGGAGCTTCAAATTCATATTCTAAGTAATCCTGATAGGTCCCCGGTGCAATCACTCCACGAACATCTAATACAGCCGTTCCCGCCTGTCCCACAATTGAATCTGCTAACAGACAGCAATTAGTAGACAGAACAAAGTAAGATTTAAAACGCGAAGAAGTAAATTTATATAGCTCAGCCCCTAAATCATATTTCAATTTGTAAGCGTAGGTCGGCTGACCGTCTTCCAGTAACCTCCTAGGTGGATCCCAAGGTTCTAACAACTGATCAATTTCAGCTAGACGCTTCTCTACTGCCTGATTCTCTTCTTCGGTAAGGGATAGGCTGTAGCCAAACAGCGTCTTTTGACTCTCTTTTTTACATAGTTCGATGTATGGTTCCTTATCCACTTTAAACAGTACGCCATCCCCAATCGTCCCAAATAGACGCTCTGAAAAGGGATCGTAACTTCCGTAAGAAATGACCTTCCCCTGATAACAAATATCTACATGCCCAATCGCTCCAAATAAGTTGCTGTCAGAAGTATGAACCAAAATTTCTAATTCCCTTGCCTCTTCTTCTTTTTTCACCAATCGATAAGGGCCTGTGTGTCCCGCCGAGCTCCCTTTTTGAAGAAACTGGTTAAACCGTTTTAACTCCTTAGCAGGGATAAAGGCTGCAAAGATAACCGGTAGGCTAATACGAAAGCGACGTTTTAACTCTTGGCCTTGTTGGTCTTTGTCAAATAAAATACCATCTCGAATATTAGAAATCCCCAACAAGACCAGATAAGCCCCCAAGAGGATAAATTGGAAGTGCCTATCTGAACCAGGTTCCAAGACAGTTGCTAGACCAATCCCACCGTTTAAAAGCGCATCCCATAAATAGAGCCAGCCTCCTTTTACCCGATTGGCCTTATAAAGCCAAAATGTGATCCCATAGACAATGGCACTCCCCAACTGATATGCCCCTAAACAAATCACAACTAAGTTTACGGGCAGACTACTCAGTCGATTCAACCAGATCAACGCAAGTGAAAGAAAAATAAACCAAATAGAGTGGCTATAGGAAATAGACTTGCTACGTAACAAAAAGCGAAGAAGAAAGCTTCCTAGTCCATCAACTAAAAAGTAAATGGCTAATAGATCCAAGGAAAATTTGGTGAAACCAACGCCGTTTCGAAAAATGAGAATCCCAAAAATGACGGCAAGAACCCCAAACAATAAGGTCCGTCTTCTTGCAACTTGTTCAAAAGATATTTTTTTCAATATTCCTTCTCCTTATAGACGAAAGGTCTTTAGACAAATACTATTTTATCATGTATAATATAAGAAGTAAAGAACAAAGAAACTGATAAAAGGAGCAGCCTATGAAATACAATCAATATAGCTATCTATCTGTTGACCAAAAAGACATTCTTAAGGAACTAAAAGAAATTGGGTTTGACCTTCCCACCCACCTCCCAGAAAAAGAACTGTTTGAATGGTTTGTCCGCAAGGTTTACTTCACCTATAAAGATACAGATTATCCCCTCTCTAACCTAGTGGTGGATTCTAAAACAGACTTTTTAACTTATATCCAATCTGACCGCGAATGGTCTTCGAACATTTTTTACACAGTAGCTCTCCAGTTGCTCGGTTTCCACTATTTTATTGATTTTGAAGATACGACCAGTTTTTTGAAAGAAGTCCAATTTCCGATTGAGTATGGAAACTTGGTTGAAAACCTCTATCACCTCCTCAATACTCGAACAGTCAAAGGGAATTTACTAATTGATCAGTTGGTTAGCGATGGTTTGATTCCTGAGACCAACCAGTATCACTATTTTAATGGTAAGAGCCTCGCGACCTTTACAAGCCAGGATGCCATCCGCGAGGTCGTTTATGTCGAAAGCCGGGTCGATACCGATAAGGATGGTCTGCCAGACTTGGTCAAGGTCAGCATCATCCGTCCTCGCTATGAAGGAAAGATTCCAGCTGTCATGACCGCTAGCCCTTACCACCAAGGGACTAACGACAAGGCCAGCGACAAGGCCCTCTACAATATGAATGTCGACCTCGAGGTTAAAGAACCTCATACCGTTCAACTAGAAGAACCTCAATTAGAATTGGTGGAACCTGTCGGTTCAGCCCAACTAGTCGACGAGGCTGAAGAGCTCCTAACCCATATAAACTCTAGCTATACCCTCAATGACTACCTGCTGCCACGCGGCTACGCCAATCTTTACGTATCTGGAGTGGGGACAAAAGATTCGCAAGGGCTAATGACCAATGGAAATTACCAACAAATCGAAGCCTATAAGAATGTCATCGATTGGCTCAATGGCCGTTGCCGTGCCTTCACAGATCACACACGCAAACGCCAAGTCAAGGCTGATTGGTCTAATGGAAAGGTCGCAACCACAGGGATCTCTTACCTTGGAACCATGTCTAACGGCCTTGCGACCACAGGTGTGGACGGCCTAGAAGTCATCATTGCGGAGGCTGGAATCTCTTCTTGGTACAACTACTACCGCGAAAACGGCCTCGTCACAAGTCCTGGAGGCTATCCAGGTGAAGACTTTGATTCCCTTGCCGAATTGACTTACTCGCGCAACCTTCTGGGTGGAGACTATTTGCACCATAATGCAGCCCACCAAGCCGATCTAGACATCGTGAAAAAAGAGCTGGACCGCGCTTCTGGAGACTACAATCAATTCTGGCACGACCGCAATTATCTCTTACATGCTGATCAGGTGAAGGCTGAGGTGGTCTTCACTCATGGTTCGCAAGACTGGAACGTGAAACCTCTTCACGTCTTTAATATGTTCCAGGCTCTTCCAACAAGCATCAAGAAACACCTCTTCTATCACAATGGTGCCCATGTCTATCTCAACAACTGGCAATCCATTGACTTCCGCGAAAGCATGAACGCCCTCCTCTCTAAAAAATTGCTGGGCTACGATTCAAGCTATGAATTGCCTACTGTCATCTGGCAGGACAATACAGGAGAACAAAGTTGGATTTCCTTGGATGATTTTGGCAACCAAACAAATCAGCGGACCTTCTCCCTGGGAGACGACGAAAAAGTCATCCAAAACCGCTACGAGACAAAAGATTACGAGCGCTATGGCAAGGCTTATCCGACCTTCTTAACGGACCTCTACCAGGATAAGGCGCAACAGGTGACCATTGATCTTCCAATCGAAGAAGACCTACACCTCAATGGGAAAGCTCGCCTTCACCTGCGACTTTACTCCAGCACCAATAAAGGCCTGCTTTCAGCCCAACTCTTAGAGCTTGGAAGCAAGAAATACCTCCAACCCTATCCTGCTGTCTTGTCGGTCCGTACGCTGGATAACGGTCGCTACCATATGCTAGACAATTTGACTGAGTTGCCTTTCAAAGAAGCTGGCCAACGAGTCATTTCTAAAGGTTATCTCAACCTCCAAAATCGTCATGACCTCTTAGAGGTTGAGGCTGTGACGCCAGGCGAGTGGATGGAATTTGACTTTGATCTTCAACCAACCATCTACAAGCTCGAAAAAGGAGCGACCCTTCGCCTGGTCCTTTACACAACGGACTTTGAAATCACTGTGCGCGATCAAACCGATTACCAACTGACCATTGATTTAGCACAATCCAGCCTCCATCTTCCTGAAATGACAGAGACCCGCTAATCGTGGTCTCAAGGCTTGCCCTTACTCGGCTTCATTTGACAGCTTAGCCTACTTATGTTACTATCTAATAGAGTATTTCATAGAAAAAGATATTAGAGGAAGTTATGGCGATTGAAAAAACTGTCAGCGAAATTGCTGAAATTTTAGGAGTCAGCCGCCAGGCGGTCAATAACCGTGTCAAAGCGCTGGCTCCAGAAGATACACAAAAGAACGAAAAAGGGGTTACCGTTGTAACCCGTAGTGGCTTGATCAAGCTCGAAGAAATCTACAAAAAAACTATTTTTGAAGATGAGCCCGTCAGCGATGATGTGAAACAACGCGAATTGATGGAAATTTTGGTAGATGAAAAAAATGCTGAAATCGTCCGTCTCTACGAGCAACTCAAAGCCAAAGACGAGCAACTCGCTAAGAAAGATGAACAGTTGCGCGTGAAAGACGTTCAAATTGCTGAAAAAGACAAGCAATTGGACCAACAACAACAATTGACTTTACAAGCAATGAACGACCGCGATACCTTGAAACTTGAACTCGAACAAGCCAACGAAAAAGTTCAAGAGCAAGAAAGCAAAGGTTTCTGGGCACGCGTTTTCCGTCGATAATCCGGGGCTGGATCCTACCAGTCCCTTTTCTTTTCTACCACAGGAGATTTCCCATGAAAGCATTAGAAGATTATATCGCCTTTGACCTCGAATTTAACCAATACGAAGGCGCCTATCAGATCATCCAGGTGTCTGCCGTACGTTTTACGGACGGTAAAGAAGTCGACCACTACGACTCCTACGTCTACACCGATAAGCCTCTAAAAAGCTTTATTAACGGCCTCACTGGCATTACCCAGGACAAGATCCAAAATGCCCCACAACTAGAACAGGTCCTCAGCGAATTCAAGGCCTTTGTAGGAGACCGGCCCTTGATCGGATACAATGCCAAAAAGAGCGACCTACCCATCCTACTTGAAAATGGCTTGGATTTAGAAGACCAGTACGCTGTCGATGTCTTTGACGAGGCTTTCGAACGTCGTCCATCTGACCTCCACGGCATTAAAAATCTCCAACTCCACACCGTTGCAGAATTTTTGGGAGTCGCAGGAAAATCACACGATAGCTTGGAGGATGCCCGCATGACAGCCCTTGTCTACGAACAATTCCTCGAATTCGATCAAGGCCGTACCCTCCTTGAAGAGCAAGAGAACTTCTCCACCAACCCCTTCGGAGGCTTGGACCTATCCGGATTCTTTGATGAATAAAAAAAGGCTCAAAACTGAGCAGTACTCCTAGAGTTAGATGTTTTCATATCTTTCTTTGGGGGTGCTTTTTATTTCATTTCTGTAAAGATTGACTAAAGTAAATTTTCATCCGACAGACAAATAGAGCATTTTCAAAGGCTTATCTTAAAATATTAGTTATTAAAGATTTAATCATTTCTAATTTTTTGAATATTCATTGACCAGACTTATTTTTAGATGTATAATGAGCATGTAAAATATATCACAAAGAATAATATGTAATAAGATTTAATGATTATATCTGATATTTCTCAATCATAGGGTTCTATTTTCTAGGAGAGATTTATGATTAATATCTTTAAATATCTTGATAAAAAAACAAAATACCTAACCATTATTGGAGCACTGGCAAATGGGGGTCTTGCATTAGGGCAACCTTTGGTTGTCGCCAAAGCATTATCAATAGATCAAAATAACCTTACCTATTCCTCTATTTGGAAATTTGCTCTCTTTGGTTTTTCTGTCTATTTCGCTTTGTATAGTCTAATGTTATTTTGTAATCATGCAAATAATGTCTTTAGACGCGAAATTCACATGAATATCCGAACGGCACTTTTTCAGAAGTTAATGGAAGACAGGGAATATAGTGAAGATGAAAAGATTACCATGCTGACACAGGATATGGAATTTTTAGGAGATAACTTTTTTGAACGCTATATGTCTATTTCATGTTGGGGATTTGGGGCACTGATTACGGCGATCTATATCATTGCCCAAAATGTTTTATTGGGTTCTATCTTTGTTTTCTTCACGATCTTACGTCCCATTCCACAATTCTTGATGAATAATAAGCTAAAGAATTCAGGGGATGAAATGTCTCAGGGAAGAACAGCTGTTCATAACCAAATCTCTGATAGTATTCGAGGGGCTCAGACCTTGCGGATGAATCAAGCCTTGCCTGAAAATTCTCAGCGCGTCTGGAATATCAATCTTCGTTATCAACGAGCTATTCAAAGGTTTGCTTTTACCCATAATATTGTTTTCTTTTGTAATGGTTTTATGGTCTTTCTGAGCCAAGTACTCCCCTTGGTATTAGGGTTCTTCCTTGCTATGCAGGGTCATCATGTTTCAGTGGCTAGCCTGGTTGCTATGTATATTGCTGCTGGTCAACTGGTAGGACCTATCCAAAATATCATGTATGATGTGGTTGAAGTACAAGGAGCCAAAACAACGGCAGAAAAGATTTTCGGAATTTTAAATCGAGCAGATGATAGTGAAACGGACAATCATTCGATCTCTCAAGTAGAAGAACTAGAAATTTCTCATTTAAGTAAATCTTATAATGGTAGAGAGATTCTTCGCGATCTTAATCTAGCCATTCGACAAGGCGAAAAAGTCCTCATCAAAGGGCCAAGTGGCTGTGGGAAATCAACCCTCTTCCGAATGATCACAGGGGAAGAAAAGCCGGATGCCGGAACGATTACTTGTCGTACAAGGGATGGAGTTAAAACAAGTCACTTTGTTCGTCAGGTAGGCATTATCAGCCAGCATCCTTTCCTCTTTAATGATACTGTTCGCTACAATCTCAGTTTGGGACAAGAGTTTTCAGATCAAGAATTGGAGACTGTTTTGAGACAGGTCAAACTCGACCATGAACTAACTGATGGACTTGATTTTGTAATCACTAATAACGGAGAAAATATTTCAGGTGGACAACGAGTCCGGGTTGAACTAGCCCGCTTCCTTCTTCGTAAAAAGGATATTTTATTAGCAGATGAGGTAACTGCAGCTCTTGACGTAGAAAATAGCCAGATGGTTCGTGACTTGATTTTCTCACTACCGATGATGGTGTTAGAAATCGCTCACCATATTGATAATGAAAGTCGATACGATCAAGTCATTGAATTAAGAAAAGAATAAAATTACTGACACAAACCTAAAAATATATCGTTAGTATATCAAAGAAAGAAAATACTAAAACTTTCCGCAGTGAGAAAAGTGCCTGAAACAATAACGTTTCAGGCACTCGGAATTATTGAGACCTTAGGCTCAATAATTAGTCATGGAACTTCCTGGATTGCTGAAATCATCCACTGGATAATTTCACCTAACGTCCGTACTCACCTAAGGAAAGTTTTTAATATGACTTTGTCTTCAATCTGAAAGAGGCTCAAAACTGAGCCTCTTTTGAATTAATGAAAACTTCCTTAGCTTAAAATGGCAATTTCCCTGCGAAAGCACCGAGTTTTTTCTTGGTTGCCGCATCAATTTCTTCAATGGCAGCATTGATGGCTTGCACCGTCATATCAGAAAGAGTTTCTGTATCTTCTGGGTCGACCACTGCGGCGTTGAAATCGATGGAGACAACCTTCTTATCACCTGTAAGAGTTGCAACAACCAGGTCTTGAGCAGATTTCCCTACAAATTGAGTTGCGGCTAATTCCGCTTGGCTTTGCTCCATTTGCTTTTGCAATTTTTGAGCTTGCTTCATCATATTTTGCATATTCATCATAATGTTTTCTAGATTCCTTTCGTATCAAGGTTTTAGACCCTATTGCTTAATTTTCACTGCCCACTTCTGCCCATTTTTCTAAAAATCGTCAAATGCGTTAGCGACCTCTTTTTGCTGTGATGGGAACAAATGTGAGTAGATATTTATTGTTGTATTGATAGAACTATGTCCTAGTCGTTTCATCAGTGTGAAAAAGATATAATCCTTTCCTTCTCCTCTCCTCAATCCCTGATTTATCAAAAAGGCTACATGCGAATGCCTAAAATCATGGTTTCGGATCAATTTGAAATCTTCTGGCAATCTTTTCTTGAATGCCGCTCTAAAGTTAGAGACATTCGGAGCAGTCATAGGTTCCCCTGAAAATTGGAAAATCTGCAAATCATCTGTTGAATCAGTGAGCTTAGACAGCCTCTGACTTTGTACTGACTTCCAGGTTTTCAACTCATCCACAAAAGCTTTATGGATGTAGATTTCTCTATTTGATTGAGTTGTCTTTACAGATCCAATATGTGTTTTTCCATTGCGATAATAGGCTGACTTACGGATTTTAATATATCCCTCGTCAAGAAAAACATCTCTCCAAGTTAAGGCAAGTGCCTCCCCCATACGAATTCCCGTAAACATGAGTACACGATACAGAAGTTTAAAAGGATACTCACTTTCTTCAAAATAAGATTCAAACTCCTTGAATTGTTCAGGAGTATAATAAGACATTTCTTTATGCTTTTCTGGAAGTTTCCGAATAGCATCACATGGATTATCTTGTCTAAATCCTTTCGAAATAGCAATATCAAATAACTTATGAACAAAAATCATTTGTTGGTTAATATGCGTTGCTGTAAGTGTGCCACCTTTTACACTAGGCTGTTCAATTAACCAATCTCGATATTTTTTTACATCTTGAATGGTAACTGAAGACATATCAGCATTTTCAAAGAATCGCGATACATATTGGGTATAGTATGAGTTCTGAGTATCTATTGTACCTCTTTTATTTCCACGAAGCTCATCTTCTTCTTTTAACATTACATAAAGAGAGGAAATGGTGAGTTTTTTTGTATTCTGTATCTGATTTAACTTATGGATACGGTAATATGCCTCATATTCCTCTGCTTCTTTTTTCGTTAAAAAATTAGATTTGCGGTGTCGTATGCGTTTGCCAGTTAAGGAACTTTTACCATCACTAATATCAACTAGCCACAGTCCATCGTCCTGTTTAATTACCGCCATGCTATTTTTCTCCTTCAGTCATGACAGCGCTTTGAAGGTTCCCCTCAATTATATCATTTTTTAATTGTATTTGAAAACCAAGAATGGATTCAACTGTAATAATTGGTACACGTCCAATACGTTTATTCTTATACCATTCAAATCCTTCTTGTACAAGCTGGCTCTTTGCTTTTCGTATTAATTTACTAGCTTGAGTTTCGGAATATCCAATCAATTCCATTAAATCATTTTTATCTACAACTTGAATCATCTATATCTTTTCCTTTCTAATGTCCTATGACATAGGTAAATTGTTTTGCAGTTTCCGCATCAAATGTACGATAACTAATGATCCCTAATCCTTTAACATTACATTCTGAGACGAGAATTGAGCCGTCTGATTTAACTTGTTCCACAAATGAAACATGTCCGTATATTGGATCAGCTCCAGCTTGTCCAGGGCTAAATGATAGAGCAGAGTGTTCTGTTGGTGTATGGGTTGTTGTGAAACCTGGCTTATTCATCCATTGTCCACCATTTCCCATAAATGGATCAAAGTTGACTCCGACTTGTTTTCCGCGGTTGAAGACATACCAAGTACATTGTCCCCAAGGATAGGTACTAGTGATATACCCTGTAGTATCAATAGCTGTTGTCAGACTATAACCTACCGGTATATCATTTGAAGTGACTCCTCCACCATCTCTAGTTTTTCCTGTAGTTTGTTCAGGAGCTTTTGGTGTTCCTCCATGTTCATCAATGAAGGCATCCAGTTTTTGCATGGTTTCGGCACGTCTTTTTCCTGATCCTGTAGTATCTGTAAAATAGACTCCGCCATCGGTTGCTGGATTGAGTGTTCCATTCGCAAACTTTTTAGCTTTATCATCTTGTATTTTAAAGGTTTGGTTTTTATTCCCAATGATGGTTTGCTGGGTTAGTCCGACAACAGCAACTTCATCATTAAAGTTATTGGCATATTCTGGATTGGAGTCATAGGCACCAAACCCAAACATATTAGCTCCAGGATTGGTAGCTACTCCAGCAGTTCCAAGAGAACTTTCATTCAGTGCAATCGCAACAATTCCACGGACATCAAGATTTGATTTAGCTTCCCATTCGAGGAGCTTTTTACCATTAATTCGGTTCTTATCATAGGAGATTCCTAACGTATCTAAAAAGCCGTCTAATTGCTCTGCCGTGATACCGAAGCGATGAACAAGTAAGTTGTGAGTATAGGGATCTCCATCTGACCAGTGGTCCGCATAAATCACACCATTTTGGGATTGGGGTGAGCCGTTTGTTCCCCCACCTCCGACAGCCCCCATGAGAATAATGATAATGAGGACTGGAAGAAAGAGAGGAATGAGACCAGCTAATAGAAACCATTTTAGTTTTTTCATCGAATCTCCTTTCTAGTTAATGTCTTATATAAGCAGTGAACAAAACAGTCCCAAAACGCCATTTAGCATCTAAAACGACTGAATAGGACTTAACCTGTAAGATAATTTGGTCTTGCTCTTGTTCTGTGACTGGAAATAAAAGAAGGAAATCGACTGAGCGTTTTCCTTCTTGGTAGGCTTGATAAAGAGTTTCTTCAAGAACTCTTGGAAAAGCAGTTCTTGAGCGTATTTTGGTATTCATATCATTCTCCTCTGAGTTGTTTTAAGCGTTCTGTTAATCGGTCTCTTCGTTCAATATTGGATCTCAATTTATCGTCTCGTGTCATAGTCTTTCTATAAGCACGAGTGAAAGCATTCGATCCTTGAGCTTTGTACATAGCTTGAGGGTCTTTATATCCCTCTAATTTGCGTTCAATACTATTAATGCGGAATTGTTTAAAAGGAGAAATCCATTCTTCTTTAAGAGTTTGGAATTCCTCGTTTGAACTTGGTGTTGGCTCCACTGTGATTGGAGATTTTATTGAAGGATTTGGTATTTTTTCCTCAACTGGTTTAACCCCTTCTAGCGATGCCTTTGTTTTCGGAATGCTTGGTTCTGGAGCATCTGGAGTTACTGGAGTCTCAAGTGTTTCTGTCGGGAGTACTTCATCAGGTTGGTGCTCTGATTCCTTATTGGTAAAGAAAGAACCAACATTTTGGAAGTGACTCTTGGCATTCATCATCATCCCAGCTCCAAAACCAGCACCTGCTAAGGCAAAGTTTCCAAGGTGTTGAGCAGATGAAAGGCTTCTCGACGGTACTTGTGAAGCTACCTCTCTAGTTTTTGTGAACCCTTTTTCAACTTTGTTTCCAATATCACTCGCAACCATTCGTGCTTTAGATCCAAGAATGAATTGGATCAACTCAGCTTTGTATTTCCATAGAAGGAAGTATACAAGTCCTTTTGAGACAACTGAAATGAGTAGTTTAAAGACAAGGCCAAAGATGATCAGGGATGGAAGAGTTTTAAGAATGCCATCAAAGCCGGTAATGACGATATTTTCAATCATTTTCTCAATGTAGAAGACTAATAGAGTCAATAGACTCGTGATAGCTGGGAAAAGCAATCCACCAAACATGACTTTTAAAACTCCAAAAATCAAATCTTGCATTCTTGGTACAAAGGACATCAATAGCACAATTGGAAAGAGCAGAATCATCATCAAGACAAGTGTTTGAGCAATGACGTTTAACATCTGAATCAAAATAACCGGTATCGCTAATACAAAAGCTTCACAGATTTTGAAGATAACATAAAACATACGAGTGAAAATGAAATCTGGCATAGCTGAAACCCATCGGTTCTTTTCACCATCATCATTGGCTCCATTTCCTAGTTCATCCAGATATTTATTGCGATCTTTCGATTTAACTGCTTTAAAGTTTCCATTCTTATCGCCCGTTCCTAATACCTTACTATCGTCAAAAGTCTCTTGTTTCCCATCTTGACTATTCTTATATTTCCCATTTTCTTGACCTGTATTGACAAAGACATAAGCTTTATAAGAGGTTTCTGCAATATAGCTATCTGCCATGGAATCGCCAATTTTTATGGATTTATTATTTCCATACTCCACCTTGATATTCGTGATATTTTTAGTGACATCTTGAGAGACATGGTTGATAGTATCAAGTAGATACAGACCACCTGATGTTCCAGCAATTGTTCCAAAATAACCAAAGCCAAGGATGAGAACTAGAAAGACATGAAGGAGAGTTCTTGAAAAAGCTCCTTTCGAAAAGAAAAACTGATAAAAGAGATAGAACGCTAGGATCAGAAGCAACATTGAGACGAGTGATTGTTTTGCGACTCCGCCAGAACTTGAACCGATGAATCCTTTCCAGATATTCATCGCTCCATTAAATACATAGTTCTTGTAGTTGGAGTAGAGATCAATCTTTTCAAGAATTCGAAT
>NZ_KV812860.1:0-46751 GCF_001813525.1 Streptococcus sp. HMSC065C01
CCAAAAAATTTTATTTTTTTGAAAGTTTTTTTTGAAATAAAAAAATAGAGAGGGAATCCTCTCTATTTATATTCTTGTCTGTATTTGTTTTCTTCAGCTTTGTTAGCCCATACATAATGACCTGGTTTAATTTCAACCATTTGTGGTTTATCTTCAGAGTAATCATGTTGTTCTGGATCGTAGATTTTTAGAACTTTTTTACGTTCTAGAATTGGATCTGGAATTGGGACCGCTGAAAGCAGGGATTGGGTGTATGGATGGATTGGGTGGTTAAATAGCTCTTCAGTTTCTGCTACTTCTACAATAACCCCTTTATAGATAACTGCAATACGGTCAGAAATGAAGCGCACAACTGACAAGTCATGGGCGATAAAGAGGTAGGTCAAGCCTAATTCTCTTTGGAATTTTTTCAAAAGGTTCAAGACCTGCGCACGTACTGAAACGTCAAGGGCTGAGATTGGTTCATCCGCAATGACAAATTCCGGTTCCATGACAAGTGCACGGGCAATACCGATCCGTTGACGTTGACCACCTGAGAATTCGTGAGGATAACGTGTCAAATGTTCTGCTAGAAGCCCAACTTCATGCATAATATTTTTTACTTTTTCCTGACGTTCTTCTTCGCTGTTAAACAAATGGTGGTTGATCAAACCTTCAGAGATAATATAATCAACTGTTGCACGTTCATTCAAACTTGCTGCTGGGTCTTGGAAGATCATTTGAATTTTACGGATCAACTCTGATTTTTCACTATGAGAGTTTTTTCCGTTGATCTTGCGACCGTCATAAATAATTTCTCCAGCACTTGTATCATTCAAACCGATGATAGCACGTCCAATTGTTGTCTTCCCACTT
Organism: Streptococcus sp. HMSC065C01; assembly: GCF_001813525.1. Taxonomy (NCBI): domain Bacteria; kingdom Bacillati; phylum Bacillota; class Bacilli; order Lactobacillales; family Streptococcaceae; genus Streptococcus; species Streptococcus sp. HMSC065C01. The sequence continues at coordinate 856 of NZ_KV812860.1, forward strand.
CCTGATTCACCAACAAGAGAGAAAGTTTCTCCCTTATTAATGAAGAAATTGGCATTCTTTACAGCAACGAATTTTTTACTTCCTTCACCGAAGGAAATTTCTAAATCTTTAATTTCAACTAATTTTTCAGTCATTTCCTTCCTCCTATTCTGTAATGTGGGTGAAGCCCATTTTTGAGCCAATCTTTTCGTGAAGGTTTTCGATTACTTCTGGTTTATGAACTGTTGGTGCATCTGGATGGAGCAACCATGTCTTAGCCCAGTGAGTATCGGTCACTTTGAAAGCAGGTGCCTCTTCTTCAAAATCAATCTGCATCGCATAATCTGAACGAAGTGCGAAGGCATCTCCTTTGATTGGGGCATACAATGATGGCGGAGTCCCTGGAATAGAGTATAGATCACCATCTGAGGTTGACAATTGAGGCAAGCTTGAAAGCAAGCTCCATGTGTATGGATGTTTTGGATCGTAGAAAATTTCTTCTACTTTACCAAACTCAACAATTTCTCCAGCATACATAACGGCTACTTTATCTGCAATACTTGCAACCACACCTAAGTCGTGGGTGATAAAGATAACTGTAAATTGGTATTCTTTTTGAAGGGATTTCAACAAATCAATGATTTGCGCTTGAATGGTTACGTCAAGGGCTGTTGTTGGTTCATCACAGATCAAGATATCTGGACGGCAGGCCAAGGCGATGGCAATAACGATCCGTTGACGCATCCCACCTGAATATTGGAATGGATACTCATCAAAACGACGTTCAGCATCTGGAATTCCAACTTTCTCCATATAGTCCAAAGCCATTTCTTTGGCTTCTTTAGCTGTTTTCCCTTGGTGTTTGATAATGACTTCTGTAATTTGTGAACCAATTGTGTTGATTGGGTCCAAACTTGTCATTGGGTCTTGGAAAATTGTAGCGATCTTAGATCCACGAATATTTTCCCAATCTTTATTCGATTTCAAATCTGTCAATTCTTGACCACGGTATTTAATCGAACCTTGGGCAATACGGCCGTTATCTTCTAACATTCCGGTGAACGTTTTTGTCAAAACTGATTTCCCTGAACCTGACTCACCAACTAAGGCAAGAACTTCACCTTCTTCTAGCTCAAGCGATACGCCACGAATAGCTGTCAATACGCGATCGCGCACGTCAAATTCCACTACGATATCTTGAGCAGATAAAATAATATTCTTATTTGATGTCATATCTACTCCTCCTATCTATGTGTACGTGGGTCGCTGGCATCGGCCAAGTTTTGTCCGACGATAAAGAATGACAAGGATACTAAAATCAAAACAGTAAGCGGAATCCAGAATAGGTAGGCATTTGTAGTTACGTTTTGAGAATAGTCAGAAATCAAGCGTCCCAAACTTGGAACTGTGATTGGAAGACCAAGTCCGAAGAAGGAAAGGAAAGCTTCGTAAGAAATAAAGCTTGGAAGTAACTGTGATGTTTGTGTCACGATAACAGATACCAATTGAGGCAAAATATTTTTCGTAACAATTTTCAAAGTTGGTGTTCCTAATGTTCGGCTGGCCAAGTTGTACTCCAAATCACGGTAACGCATGATTTGGACACGAATGGTATAGGCAATTCCGATCCATCCAGTTAAGGACATGGCAAGAATCAAGTTCCAGAAACCAGATCCCATTGAGTAAGTCAAGACGATAACGATCAACATAAACGGAATGTTTGAAATAACGTTATAAACTTCCATCATGATACGGTCGATGGATTTTGAGATCCCCCAAATTCCACCAACGATAACTCCGACAACCACGTTAATAACAGTGGCGATGAAGGAAATGATAATTGAATTCCGAGCACCAAACCAAACTCCATCAAAGAGGGATTTACCGTTATTATCTGTACCAAAGAAAGCTTTGGCACTTGGTGGATTCAAACGTGCTGAAAAGTCATTTACCTTACTTACGTCGTTGTAATCAAAATTTGAAAACATAGGATAGACAAAACTCATCAAGAGAATCCCAATCAAAATAGCAAGCATAATGATAGTGGTTCTTTTTTTCAAGAATTGTCTGAATACAGATTTCCAGTATGAATACGCTGGAGCATCGATTACTTCAGAGGCAAAGTCATCACGTTTTACAAACTGAAATTTATTTTTATCGATTGTAGCCATTATTTGCCTCCTTTCGTATTCGTTAATTTAATCCGTGGATCAAGCACTGTCATCAAGATATCACCTAACATGGCAGCAAAGATACCAAGTGATGTGAAGATGAAGACAAGTCCGATGACCATGGTGTTGTTTGATGCTTTAATAGAGTCAATCAACATTTTACCCATACCTGGGAAAGCGAAGACTGTTTCAGTCAACGTTGCACCTGAGATAACTCCAATGATAGCCCCTGGAATTCCAGAAACTAGTGGAACCATCGCATTTTTGAAGATGTGTTTTCTTGAGATCTCACGTTCTGACAATCCTTTTGAACGAGCAAAACGGACGAAATCCTGAGAGTGAATATCGATCATATAACGACGAATCCAAACGGCGATAAATGGCGCACTCAATAAACCAAGAATCAGAGACGGCAATACATATGAACGCCAGTCCTGTGCTCCAAGTACTGGGAATGAGTCTGGAAGTCCAAAGAATGAACCTGCTAGACGCACGATATAGACAAGGGCAATGGTTGGGAGAGACATCATAAATGTCAAGGCCGCAGTAGAGATGCTATCAAACCATGAGTCCTTGAAAAGAGCCATATAAGATCCTAGTGGGATCGCAATCAAGTAGGCAATCGCAATACCAATCAAACCAATGATTGAAGAAGATGCAATCATGGATGGATTCTCATAGTTGCTCAACGTTGCTGTATAGGCATCCCCTTTACCAAATCGACTGATATCTTGTGAGTCTGCCTTACTTGGTGATTTGTAGGTACGTGAGTAGATATCGATGGAAGATGTCTTTTTACCTGTTGGGAAGTTCACTTCACTCTTCTTAGTCGTTCCTTGTCCTTGGGTAATCACTTGAAGAACAGGGGTATTTGAATAAGTTGGATATGAATTTCCAAGGTTTAAGGTCACAAAGTTTTGGTGTACATATGGGAACTGACCATTAAAGTACAAGAGGTATTTGTGTTTCGTACCAGAACCCACTACAGACCATCCAATAGATGGATCATTTTCAATACGGATATAGCGTTTAAGATTTGGATTCGAGGCATCTTTCACCCAACCTGGATGATCAAATTGAATCAAATTCGCATAGAAGCTAATAACACGTTCAAAAACCGGAATTTCACGCACCGCATAGAAAGACTTACTTTCTGGGAAACGTTTCAACTGCCAACCATGACCTAATTTTTCAATATATTTTTTGTAGATCTTTTCATTGGCATTTGTCGCATCAACCGTTACGGAAGAATCTTCTTTACTTGCTTTTTGTTGCAAGCTCTTTGAATCCATGTATTCCAAATAACCCATGCGATCATAGACTGTATTTTCGTAGTTGATCTTCGAATCTTTTGTCTTCGCTACTTTATTGTAGTTGGGGTCATTCTTAAAGATGAGATTTCTCGGTGTTAGCGTATAGATAATCATGTAGGTTAATGTCGTGACGAGAAAGATCGACACTAACGAACGCAAAATACGCATAAAAACATATTTTTTCATATTTCATTCCTTTAATGTCCAAAAGAACTTTCTCCCCTAGAAGAGAAAGTTCTAATGAAAAGCAATAATTTAATTATTTAACGTGTTTTTCAAGATCTTGTTGAGCTTTTTTGTTTGACTCAACTTTTTCTTTTTGCCATTTCTTAAGAGCTTCATCGTATTGTTTCTTAGTAACAGGTTCATCTTGAACTTCTACATATTTGAAGTATGCTGATCCTTTGTTACCAGCTTGAGCTGAAGCACCAGAGAATGGTACCACTTTAGAGATAACAGTTGCTGCGCCTGATGATGACATTGTAGGTACTACAATTGCGCTATCTGTCAACCAAGCTTGAGCTGCTGCATATTTTTCATAACGTTTCACAACATCTTGTGTTTCGTTGTTTGCATCGTCAAGAAGTTTTGCAAACTCATCCAAACCTACAGCTTTAGCTGATGGGTTATCTACACCACCTGCAAAACCAAGGTAAACTTTTGTTTGGTCTTCAGAAGATGGTTGAAGCGTATCAAGGTAAGTTGATGGATCTTGATAGTCTGGGTTCCAACCGACCATACCTTGAAGATCCCAATCTGCATCTGCAGCTGATGGAACATTCAATGTGATGTTCAACACTTCGTCTTGGTCCATCATTTGAAGGTCAACAACTACGTTGTCTTTACCAAGAGTTTCTTCTACCGTTTGTTTCAATGATTGCATACGTGTAACTATACTTGTTGCATTTTGAATAACAGGAACGTCAATATGAATTGGGAATTGAACGCCGTCTTTTTGAAGTTCAGCTTTGGCTTTTTCAAGTTGTGCTTTGGCTTTATCTTTGTTGTAAAGACCATCTTGACCATCTTCAAGGTTGATACCCTTCCATTGGTCTCCATAAGTAGTCAACTTATCTGCAACTACATTTCCGAAGTCTTTTCCGTCTACTTGTACGAATGCAGGTGCAACATATGTATTACGGATAGCTGGTTTAGCAAATTCTTTACCATTGACTTGTGCTGAGTAGTTTTCACGGTTCAAGGCAAAAGTGATGGCTTGACGGAAATCTTTGTTCAAGATTGCTTTCTTAGTAGAAGATTTTTCAGCATCTGATTTCTTTGCAGTGTGTTTGTAAGATTGACGATCGATGTTGAAACCAAGGATTGCTACACCTGAACCAGCTGGTGTGTTATAGATATTGTCCTTGTATTTTTTCTCTACTGTTGCAAAGTTTGAGCTTGATGGGAAAAGACGAGCAGCTGTATAAGCTCCATCAGAGAAACCACGTGCCAATGAATCTTGGTCTGATCCATCGTAATAAGTAAGTTTTACTTCCTTGACGTGAACGTTTTTCTTATCCCAGTAGTTGTCATTCTTTTCAAATACAACAGATGATTTTGATGTAATAGATTTAAGAAGGAAAGGTCCGTTTGCAAGTACTGATTTCACATCGTTTGGTTGACCAAAATCATCTCCCTTACTCTTCAAGAAATCTGTGCTAATTGGGAACAAGATTCCGTTTGTTGTTTTAGAGTTCCAGAAGGTTTCAGGTTTGTTCAATGTATATTGAAGTGTGTAATCATCAACCGCTTTGACACCAACTTGGCTGAAGTCTGTAGTTTTTCCTTGCACATAATCATCCAAGCCTTTGATTGAGCCTTGAACTAGTGGAAGTTCTTCTGATTTTTTATCAGCAGCGTGTTTCAAACCAGTCACGAAGTCTTTGGCAGTCACTTCACCGCGTTCTTCACCATCTGCATCGTACCATTTAACACCCTTACGAATCTTGTAGGTATAAGTCAAACCGTCTTTTGAAACAGACCAATCTTCCGCAAGTGATGGCACAAGATTTCCATACTTGTCATTTTCCATCAAACCGTCTACGATGTTTGTAGTGAGATCTTGAGTGGCAGATTTAGAAGACACAGTATAGTCCAAAGTTGTTGGGTCAGTAGTGTAGACATAACCATAGTTTTTGTCTTCGCCTGAGCTTGCTTTGCTAGTATTTGAACTAGAACATGCAGCTAACAATCCAGCTGCAAGGAGTGTTACTCCGGCAACTGCGAATACTTTACCTTTTTTCATAGGAATTCTCCAATAGTTTTTTTAGATTTGTTTAAGATTATATCACAAGTAGAAAAAAAAGTAAACTAAATTTTCTGAATATTCGTTTTATCACTATTCAAAAACCTTGCTATGACTGACTTTTTAGCCTAATTGATGATTTTACAATTTTCCATTAATCATTTGTATGATACAATAGAGAGGACTAAGCAACGAGGAAACAACTGTGAAAAAATTCTTTCTTTCTTTTTTAACCTTCATCCTGCTGTTATGCAGTTTACCTTATCAAGTCGTTCTGGCAGATGAGCTAGAACTTCCTGCTCAAAGTGCTATTGCTGTTGAAGCTGATACAGGTAAAATTTTATATGAAAAGGATTCAGAGAAAAAGCGAGATGTGGGGGGTCTATCTACACTCTTGACCACTTATCTGATTTTCGAAGCTATTCATGAAAAAAAACTTTCTCTAAAAGATCCTATCAAATTGTCTGAGAAAGCTCTGGCTTTAAATGATATCGAAGGTGCTGGTACTCTTCCTATGGAAGCGAACCAATATACGGTTGAACAGTTATTGACTGCTCTTTTAGTTGGAAATTCTAGTACTGCTGCCTTGGCCTTAGCTGAGAAAGTGGGGGGCTCCGAAAAAAGCTTCGTTGAAAAAATGAAGCAAAAACTTTCTGAATGGGGCATTCAATCTCCTCATTTAATTAATGCTACCGGATTAAATACTCAAACCATTAGCGGAGATCCTGACGGGAAAGGAGACGAAAATCAATTGAGTGCTTATGATATTGCTGTCATTGCCAAGCACTTACTCCAGGATTTTCCTGAAGTGACCAAATATACTTCAAAACCCACTGCTCTTTTTTCAAACACGCAGATTGAAAACCCCAACCTGATGCTAGAAGGCATGCCGAATTACCGTTCGGGAGTCGACGGCCTTCGGGTCAGCAACTCTACCAAAGGTGGTATCACATTTGCTGCATCAACGACGCAAAATGGCATCCACATGATCACGGTTGTCCTAGGAGTTGAGGCAGTTGACGGTGATCCATATGCACGCTTTGTGGCTACTTCTTCTCTGATGAACTACGTGGTACGAACCTTTGTTTCTTCCATTGTCGTCAAAGAAGGAGATCCCTACGGAAAAAGTAAGGCAACTGTCATGGACGGGAAGTCCGAGACTGTTTTAGCTGTTGCAAAAAAAGACTTCTATATCGTTGAAAAGCAAGGCAGTCAAGCGGAACCAAAAATTCAATTCAAGAGTAACCAAGAATCATTCCGAGCACCTGTCAAATCAGGCACAAATCTTGGAAAATTACACTACACTGATCCAGATAAAATCGGACGTGGCTACTTAGAAGATCAAGAGCCAACGGTCGATATGGTATCGGGAAGAACCATTGAGAAAAGCTTTTTCTTAAAGGTTTGGTGGAATGAATTTGTTCGTTATGTCAACGAAAAGCTATAAGCAAAAAAATCACAATGGAGTCAAATCCATTGTGATTTTATTTTGCTATTAAAACGAATTATCCTACAGATCCTTCCATTTCGTAGCTAATGAGTCGGTTTAACTCAACGGCATATTCCATTGGAAGTTCTTTTGTAAAGGGTTCTACAAATCCCATGACAATCATTTCTGTCGCTTCTGATTCAGACAGACCACGACTCATCAAATAATACAGTTGTTCTTCTGAGATTTTTGAAACCTTAGCTTCGTGCTCCAAAGCAACTTGTGAGTTGTGGATTTCATTAAATGGAATCGTGTCTGATGCAGATAAATCATCCATGATAATAGTGTCACACTCAATGTGAGAAACTGATTTCTTAGAGTTCTTGTTGAAAGTCACTTGTCCACGGTAGTCTACCTTTCCGCCACCCTTCGCGATGGATTTGGATACGATAGACGAGCTAGTGTGAGGGGCATTGTGGATCATCTTGGCACCTGTATCTTGGTGTTGACCTGCATTCGCAAAGGCAATGGACAACATGGTCCCACGCGCTCCTTCTCCATCTAGATAAACAGATGGGTACTTCATGGTTGTCTTCGCTCCTAAGTTCCCGTCGATCCACTCAACTGTAGCATCTTTTTGAGCTTTGGCCCGCTTGGTGACCAAGTTGTAGACATTGTCAGACCAGTTTTGGATGGTCGTGTAGCGCATATAAGCACCATCCAAGGCAAAGATCTCAACAATCGCTGCATGGAGGCTATTGCTTGAATAGGTCGGTGCTGTACAGCCTTCTACATAGTGAACACTTGCTCCCTCATCCACGATAATCAAGGTACGCTCAAACTGACCTGTATTTTCATTGTTGATACGGAAGTAAGTTTGAAGGGGAACGTCTACTTTTACGCCTTTTGGCACATAAATGAAGGTTCCACCAGACCAGACTGCTGAGTTTAGGGCAGCCAATTTGTTATCCGTTGGTGGCACTAACTTCGCAAAATACTGTTTGAATAGGTCTGGATATTCTTTTAGGGCAGAATCTGTATCGGTAAAGATAATCCCCAACTTTTCAAACTCTTCTTTCATATTGTGGTAAACCACTTCTGATTCATACTGAGCAGAAGCTCCCGCTAGGTAAGCACGTTCCGCTTCAGGAATCCCGATACGCTCAAAGGTTTCCTTGATTTTCTCTGGAACTTCGTCCCATGAACGGGCAGGTTTATCCGAAGGTTTTTGATAATAGATCAAATCATCAAAGTCAATCTCTGATAGATCGGCTCCCCAGGTTTGCATGGGCATCTTTTTGAAGGTTTCAAAAGATTTCAAACGGAATTCGAGCATCCATTCGGGTTCATTTTTTGCTGCAGACAATTCACGAATAACCGCTTCATTCAATCCCTTCCCGGTAGAGAGAATGGGTTGAACGTCATCGTGAAATCCAAATTTATATTCACCGAGATCAATTGGTTTCGGTTCGACTCTTTCTTCAGCCATAATTTCCTTTCTTTCTCTGTTTCTTCTTTTAATTATTTGCTACGTTCGATCGCTTTTTTAAGAGCATTCCAGGAGAGGGTCGCACATTTAATCCGTTGTGGAAATTTTGAGACTCCAGATAAGAAGGCTGCGTCTCCTAATTCCTCTTGGCGAGGATCTGACTGGCCTTGGACCATTTCTGAAAAGACCTGCGCCAATTCCTCGACTTCCTCTTTTGTTTTTCCCATTACAGCATCCGTCATCATACTAGCTGAAGCGGTTGAGATCGTACATCCTGAATTAACAAAGGCGATATCTTCCACCCTGTCATTCTCATCAAATTTCACACTTAACTGGATCACATCTCCACAAGTTGGATTGTTGAGTTGGATCTGATCAACATCTTCAATCTGGCCCTGATGGTGAGGGTGTTTTGAATGGTCAGCTACGACCGCCATGTACAGCGAATCTAATTTAGAAAGTGCCATTGAAAAACTCCTTTGCTTTGATCAATGCCTCAATTAATTTATCACAGTCCGCTTTGGTGTTGTAGATATAAAAACTTGCTCTCGTTGTCGCTGGGACTTGTAGGTATTGAAGAAGCGGTTGTGCACAGTGGTGACCTGCACGAACAGCAATCCCTTCATAATCTAATGCTGTTGCCAAGTCATGCGGATGGAGATCTCCTAGATTAAAGGAAATGACGCCAGAACGTTGGGCTAAGTCTTGGGAACCATAGATGGTCAAGTCTTCGATAGCCTGTAATTTTGGAAACGCATAGGCAATCAATTCTTGCTCATGCGCTTCTACCTGGTCCATTCCCAACTCCTCTAAATAATCGATTGCTGCACCAAGACCGATTGCACCCGCCATATTAGGCGTTCCAGCTTCAAATTTCCAAGGCAATTCCTTCCAAGATGCAGATTGTTCGTAAACAAAGTCAATCATCTCGCCCCCAAACTCGATCGGAGACATTTGCTCTAAGATTTCTTCCTTCCCATAGAGGACACCAATCCCTGTTGGTGCAGCCATCTTATGGCCAGAAAAAGCAAAGAAATCCGCATCTAAGTCTTGTACATCAATGGCCATATGAGGGGTTGATTGAGCCCCATCTACGACCATGATCGCTCCAACTTCATGAGCTAATCGAGCAATTTCCTTGATCGGATTGACCACCCCTAAGACATTCGAAGCATGGGTGATGGAGACAAATTTTGTCTTCTCACTAAGCTTGCTCTTTAAGTCCTGCATATCCAGTAAGCCATCTTTTAGATAGACATAGACCAGTTTTGCTCCTGTCTTCTTGCAGGCTTGCTGCCAAGGAATGATGTTGGAGTGATGTTCCATGATGGAAATCAGGACTTCATCCCCTTCCCTTAGGACTTCTTCTGCATAGCGGGCTACCCAGTTGAGTCCAGTCGTTGTCCCTCTTGTAAAGAGCACCTCCTTGGTTGATGAAGCGTTGATAAATTTTCTGACTTTCTCACGCGCCGCCTCATAAGCAGCTGTCGCTCGTTCAGCCAAGGTATGGACTCCACGGTGGACATTGGCGTTATCTTGCAAATAATAGTGATTAACTGCTTCAAGAACACGTTTAGGTTTTTGCGTCGTCGCTGCATTATCTAGATAAACCAAAGGCTCATCGTGGACTAGTTGATCGAGAATGGGAAAATCTTGAGCAATCGTATTTTTATCTAGCATTGTTTCTCCTTAGCGTTGAGATAACTTTTCTTCGATGGTAGCAATCATTTCATCACGTACTTCTTTAACTGGGATTTCAACAATAACAGATCCCAAGAAACCACGCACCACTAAGCGTTCTGCTGTGTGTTGATCCAGACCACGACTCATGAGGTAATACATATCTTCTGGGTCCACTTGACCGATCGATGCAGCATGGCCTGCTGTGACGTCATTTTCATCAATCAAGAGGATTGGGTTGGCATCTGAACGTGCTTGATCCGATAACATCAAGACACGGCTTTCTTGCTGGGCATCTGCTCCTTTAGCCCCCTTGATAATATGACCAATTCCGTTGAAGGTCAAGGTTCCTTTTTCAAGAATAACCCCGTGTTGCAAGATATTTCCGATCGAGTTGCAACCAAAGTTGGTCACGCGGGTGTCAATTCCTTGTACCTGACGACCGCTTGATAAGGCAACGACTTTCAAATCTGCATGACTTCCGTTTCCAACCAAGTCACTGTCAAAATCTGCAACCACGTTACCTTCGTTCATAACACCGATAGCCCAATCAATGCTGGCATCCTGACCTAGTTTTCCACGTCGACTGATGTAGGCTGTGACATTTTCACCCAGGCGGTCAATCGCCGCAAATTTCACTTGGGCACCTGAGCGGGCGATCACCTCAACCGTCACATTAGCAGTTGCTGTTGCTGAGCCATTACCTTTTGATTCTAGGCGTTCCAAATAGCTGAACTTACTGTTTTTGCCTGCGATAATCAAAATGTGCTTATTAAAAGGTACATCACTGTCGCTATCCTGGTAGAAAATGCCTTCGATTGGTTCTGCAATTTCGATATTGTCTGGAACATAAAGGACAGCCCCACTATTAAAATAAGCTGTGTGGTATGCTGCTAGTTTGTCATCATCGTATTTAACCGAAGACATGAAGTAATCTTCTACCACCTGCGGAATTTCTTCTAGGGCAGTATGGAAATCTGTGAAAAGGACTCCTTGGTCTGCCAAGGCTTGTGGCACCTGTTCAAATACAGTTTGAGTTCCAACTTGGACCAATTTTAAGTTTGAATCGAGGGCTGTAAAATCAGGAACATTGGCAGAAGCCTCGCTTTCTGTGATCGTCCCATCTCCAAGATTCCAGCGGTGGAATTTGACGCGTTCAATGGCCGGCAATTCCAACTGATCGATCTTGTCAAAAGCTTTTTTTCGTAAATCCTGCAGCCAGCTTGGCTCAGCATGCAGTTCCGAAAAGAGGGTAATATTTTCAATACTCATTTTTTTCTCCTAATAAAGATACTATCTGTTTGATTTTATGACAACATTAGTTCACTTGTCATCAGGTTATAGTTCTTCTTTATAGTCGTAACCGAGTTCTTCTGCAAGTTGGGCATAGCCTTCACGTTCCAAGCGTGCAGCCAATTCTGGCCCACCTGAAAGCACGACACGGCCTTCCATCATCACATGAACGACGTCAGGAGTAATATAGTTCAACAAACGTTGGTAGTGGGTGATGATCATAGCTCCAAAACCTTCACCCCGCATTGCATTAACCCCTTTAGATACGACCTTAAGAGCATCGATATCCAAACCAGAGTCAATTTCATCCAAAAGGGCAAATGTTGGTTCCAACATCAACAATTGAAGGATTTCATTGCGTTTTTTCTCACCACCAGAGAAGCCTTCGTTCAAATAGCGTTCTGCCATTTCTTCTTTCATGTTGAGCAGTTCCATCTTTTCATCCAATTTTTTGATAAAATCACGAATAGAGATCTTCTCGTCTTCTTCTTTACCAGCATTCATGGCTGCACGTAAAAATTCTGCATTCGTAATTCCTGGGATTTCTGAAGGGTATTGCATGGCAAGGAACAAGCCCATCCGTGCACGTTCGTCTACTTCCAATTCCAAGATGTTGACACCATCAAACAGAATCTCCCCTTTAGTTACTTCATAGTTTGGGTTTCCCATAATGGCAGCTGACAGAGTAGATTTCCCTGTTCCGTTTGGTCCCATGATGGCTGCGATCTCACCAGTTTTTAGGGTCAGGTTTACACCTTTTAAAATTTCTTTGCCTTCAATTTCAACGTGAAGGTCTTTAATTTCTAATGTCGACATTGCATTCCCTTTCTTTTTACTTTGAAGTCTAGAAGGTTCTCAAAGCATCGATTCCTTCATCACAAAGTATTTTTTTACCTTTCAAGTATATCAAAAAAAAGCCTAAATGGCTTTTCTTTTGATTAGAACTATTCTTATTTAGTTTTTTCTTTTCGTTTTTGACGAACTTCCTCCCGATAGGAAGAATTCCCTATATAGCGCAGAACATTTAACAAAGGACTATGATGTGGCCCTAAAACCCCAATCAATTCTGCTAACAACTCTACTCCAAACAAGAGCCCGATCACAAGTAGGACGCCCCCAATGCGACTCGAGATGTTGAGCAAGAGAGAAATCAAGGAGAAAATCATCGAGATTCCATAGATCACCAATACAGTTCCCCGATGTGTCAAGCCCAGAGACAGAAGTCGGTGGTGCAAGTGATTGCGATCCGGTTTATAGAATTTTTGACCAGACAGGGTCCGACGGATAATGGCTAAAAAGGTATCTGTAATCGGTACACCAAGGATAATCATTGGGGTGACTACTGCAACAGCTGTCGCATTTTTCAAACCTTGCAAGGACAAAACAGAAATCATGAATCCGATAAACAAGGCACCGGTGTCTCCCAAATAGAGAATGGCCGGATGGTAGTTAAAGGGAAAGAAACCAGCGATGGACGCAACCAATACAAAGATCGTCATGGTCAGAAAGAGATTGGGTACTGGTAGAAAGAAATAGGATACAATCCCCATTGTCACTAGGGAAATAATAGAGACCCCACTCACCAAGCCATCTAATCCATCAATCAGATTGACCGCATTGGTAATAGCAACAATCCAAATCACTGTCAAAAGATAAGAAAGCCACGGTTCAAAATGAAGTAAGGGACCACCGAATGGAATCTTGAAATCATTCAGCCGAAAATCTGTCAAAAACCAGACCAGGCTCGCTGCCAGCAGGATGCCGATCATCTTTTTCTTGGCAGACAACTCTTTTACATCATCGATCAAGCCTGTGAGAGCGATAATCCATCCTGCGCCCACGACCGGCAAGGTATAAGATAGGTAACTTTTGATTGGTGCGGTAGTGGATGTCAGCATAGGAATAAAGATGAGAGTCGCAATTGAAAAAGCAATCACAATAGACAGTCCACCCGCGCTTGGCATGGGCTTGGTATTGATCCGACGCGCATTCGGATAATCTACGGCATCAATCTTAAAGGAGAACAAGCGAACCAAGGGCGTCAATACCAAGGCAATCATAAAAGTTCCAATCAGCACCAGAACAAATTGCAAGGAAAAAGACATCATAAGCTAGCAACTTTCTTCAAATTCTCAATCGCACCAGACACCATTAGTAAGTGACCATGTTCCTGCAGAACAGCTCGTGTCACTTCTGAATCATCCGCATACTCCCGAATGATGGCAAGTAACCAGGTTGGATATTGATTTGGTTGATCCTCTGTATCGATCAAGACGGTTAAATAATAATCAGATCCCATTTTGTATAATTCAGAGGTATCCACTGGAAAGCTGACCGTTTTTGAAAAGGCAACTGCTTGCTGGATATTTGAAAAACGCAAAATGTAATAAATATACTGACTTACTGGTGCTTCAGATGTAGGATCTTGTTCTTGATTGTCCCGCAACTCTTCTTGTTCCAAATGGTGAATGGCTTCTGCATCCCCTTTTGTCTTATCAGAGATTGTTTTTTCCAGGGTTTTGATAAATTCATCTGGCGTCATGCGCGACAACTCTTCCATATCAGGAAGATCTGACAAATCCTCAAAATCCAATTGTTGGTCAATTTTTGATTTGGTAACAAAAACATCCAATTTGTCTGGTTTTGGTGTCACACGAAAACTCAGCATCCCGCTATCCAGGAAGCTTTCTGGCATTTCGAGTTCATCCAAAATAGCGTAGAAAAATTCTTCTGTTTTTTCTTGTGGGACAAGGAAATCAGCAATTTCCATTCCACGTTCTTCTAAGTCTTCTAGTTGGATCGTGATCTTAATTGTTGAATCACTAATTTGCTTCATCTTCATAGCATAACCTCATACTTCTAGTCTTACTATTATACTAAAAAATTGGATAGAATTCAAAAAAAGGATGCATCGAAAAGAGGTCGGGACAAAAGTCTCCAACCTCAGAAAACAATTTGATCAAGTTCAACCGTTCTCTTAGAAAATAACACGGAAGAGTCCATACAATAGCAAGATGGAACCAAGAACGATCCGGTATTTCCCAAAGACGGTGAAATCATGATTTTTCACATAATCTGTCAAGAAGCGGATGGCATACATGCTGACCACAAAGGCCACTCCCATCGCTACCAGTAGAATAAAGAGTTGCCCCAGTGCTAGTGAATGTCCGCCAAGAGCGAATTTTCCAACCTTTAAGAGGCTAGCCCCAAACATGGCTGGAATCCCCAAATAAAAGGTAAATTCTGTCACCACTGGGCGGCTAACACCATTGATCAAACCACCTACAATCGTAGCACCTGAACGGCTTGTTCCTGGAAATAGCGATAAAACTTGGAAGAGTCCGATATAAAGAGCTGTTCGATAAGGGAGCTTATGCAACTCCGTTACTGCTGGCTCAACTTGTTCCCGTCTTTCCAGATAGATAAAGGCAATCCCGTAGGTGATCAACATAATCGCAACGGAAATCGAATTGTGGAAATGCGCCTCAAACCAATCATCTAATTTAAAAACAAAGACAAGCGGAAGGGTTGCAACCGCAACTTTTGCCCATAATTGCCAAGTTCGACGTACTTCTAGTGGAGATTTACCAGGTTTGAAGGGATATAATTTATCGAAATAAATCACCACAACCGCTAGGATCGCTCCCAATTGGATCACAACATTGAACATCTCCATAAAGGCTGGATCTTGATTTTTAAACTGCACAAAATCCTGTAACAGAATCAAGTGACCTGTACTTGAGATCGGTAACCATTCTGTAATCCCCTCGACAATCCCAAAAAGAACCGCCTTGATTAATTCGATCAGAAACATCTTTTTCTCCTAAACTTACATTTGCTCTATTATATCATAAATCTATGGACTGGACCAGGCCTTCTAAACTAGAAGGGACAGAGCGACCAAGACCATTCTCAGCGCTACTTAGAAGGCGCCAAAGCCTCCTCCGCCTCCTCCGCCAGAGAAACCTCCTCCACTACCAGAGGAAACTGTGAAATGACTAGCTGTCGATGCTGTCGATCCATAAGTAGACATGGCATGACTTGAGTGGGTCACATCATGATAGAACGGGGTGTAAACGAAGGCGTTTAAGGCTTGATTTTCTAAATGAATATTCCGAAGTTTCATGACCTTTGTGACCTGATCGGCTACACCATACAAGGCCGCATAGACCAATAAGCGATTCCATAGGACCAGAGACTGCAACTCTGCATCGTTGAGGTGGGCAATCTCTTTCAACATCCGACCAAAACTATCCCAGTAATAGCGTTGCTCAGCACCCGCAAGATTGACAACCCCATCTCGTAGGCAGGCTTTAAAGACACCATTGAAGCGCACTGGCATAAACCAAAGTATGAGGATCCCTATCAAACAAGGAACAGAGAACCAACCCATCCCAAAGATAGCAAAGATTTCTGCTCCAAGAGCGATAAACCAAGCAGCCCAACCAAAGAAGAGACTTCGTCTAGCTTGCGCTTCTTCTTTTGCTTCTAAAGGGCGATAGTAGCTTGGCAAATGGAGATCTTCCACCTTGCGATGAACATCTCGGGCCACTTGGTTCACAGCCGTATCAAAACGAGCCTGAGCCTTACTTCCTAGTGAACGAATCGCATCTTGATCTGCTTTTTTGGCATGTTTGTATACATCATCACTGAATTCATAATTCTCAAAGAGACGGTTAACAGGACAGGAAACTTGATCCCCAAAAGCCATATTCATAAAGGAGCGTTCAAAATCATCCACATGTCCATGAGACTTCCTGGTCAAAACGACTTCATTTCCTTGTTGCTCGTAGACAATCACTCCACGATCCATCAAATCTAGCAATGTAGCTTGAAGCATTTTTTCAAATGTAAACACCGGCGGAGTTGCCTTCTCTTTATTGGTCGGGGAAGCCTCGTCTAATTCAGCTGAATAAACAACCGAGCTCATGACAAGAGGTGCAATATCCTGTGGAATTTCATAAAGACGAGTATCAGTCGGATAGGTCACACCAGGCCAAATCATTTTTTTGAACCGATTGCGACCCAAGAAAGAAAGAAGCCAGAGTGCAATAATGAAGGCTGGCAAGATCCAGTTCCAAAACATGCGTGTCCAGTATTTTTCCTGTTCAATTTTAGCTTGGTTCTTGTGAAATTCATCCAATTTGGTTAATCCTGTATTTCGACCAGAATCATACAAGGTAGTTAGATCTGACTTCAACCAGTAACCATACAACTCCACAGCCTTTCCTTTGCCTAGGTTATAGAAAGTGGCAGAATAGATTCCATCTTCTTTCTTTACAGTCACATCCGGTCCCATAAAGGCTGTATGGATATACAGTTCCGATTGGGCATTAGCTGGTGCAAACTTAGGGATGACACGAAACTGAACTTCACCCACTTTCTGATCACCATCTGTGATCGGTTTCCAGTTCAACTCCAAGATATCCTTGTGTGAATAGAGGAGATTTTTTAATTTCCATGTAACTTTAATTTTGACTGTATCTGTCGCCACACCACTGTTATAAATTTTCACTCGGTAGCCATCACCTAGATTCGTAATCTCGGGTTCTCTTTGAAGCTCACGACCTTCCACCTCAACCTTTGGCGGTATCTCAATTGCAAAGCCTTGTGGCATGTTCCCTGCCGTTCCTAGACTGACATACTGCCCTCTATAAGAATCTTTGAAATAATAAACCAGTTCTTCCTCATAGGTGGCGTCGTCCCAAGTGTCCAAGGTCAAGGTTCCACCATAGTAAAGCACATCATAAGATGGACTAGATGCATGGACATTCTGACTGACAAAAAGGCAGGCCAGAAAGGCGAAAAAAACATACAAATACTTTTTCATTTGATCACACTCCTTTGTATTATTATAGCATTTTTTAAATAAAAAGAGGACCATGTTTGAAATGCAGCCTATTTTACTGTACAATAGGAGAAGTTAAAATAAGGAAGAGGAGAAAAAATGAAAAAAACATTATTCGCGCTCTTAACGGGGCTTTTCATTTGCCTAGGGATCACACAGGTTGCTCATGCAGATGACTATTTACGAATCGGAATGGAAGCGGCCTACGCTCCTTTCAACTGGACCCAAGAAGATGATGCAAATGGAGCTGTTAAAATTGACGGTACCAATCAATATGCCAATGGGTACGATGTCCAAATCGCAAAAAAAGTTGCTGAGGAGTTAGGTAAAAAACCTCTGATCGTAAAAACATCATGGAACGGTTTAATTCCAGCCCTCACTTCTGGTAAAATCGATATGATTATCGCTGGGATGAGTCCAACCGCTGAACGTAAAAAAGAGGTCGCCTTCTCCAAGAGCTACTATACCAGTGAGCCAGTTATGCTCGTTCGTAAAGATGGAAACTATGCAAACGCCACTAGTCTAGATGACTTTAAGGATGCAAAGGTCACCTCTCAACAAGGGGTCTACCTCTATTCTCTCATTTCCCAACTCAAGGGTGCGAAACAAGAAACTGCAATGGGTGATTTTGCCCAGATGCGTCAAGCTTTAGAATCGGGTGTTATTGATGCCTATGTTTCTGAACGTCCCGAAGCCCTAACCGCCGAGTCCGCTAATTCTAAATTTAAGATGATTCAATTCAAAAAAGGATTTGAAGTTGGGGAAGAAGATGCGACTATCGCTATCGGGATGAAGAAGGGTGACACTAGAATTGACCAAGTCAATGCCGCACTAGCTAAGATTTCGTCTGAAGACCAAGTTAAACTCATGGATGATATGATTAAGAAGCAACCAGCTTCCAGTGATGCTAGTGATGATAAGCAGACATTCTTTAGCCAAATGATGAAGATTTTAAAGGATAATGGCCCACAGTTCTTACGGGGAACTGGAATGACCCTCTTAATCTCTATGACTGGAACTATCGCTGGGTTGATTATCGGTTTGTTAATCGGTGTCTTCCGGACAGCTCCGAAGGCTAAAAATAAATTCCTTGCTGGATGCCAAACTGCCTTTGGTTGGTTCCTCAATGTCTACATTGAAATCTTCCGTGGAACTCCGATGATCGTTCAATCCATGGTCATTTTCTACGGTTCCGCCCAAGCCTTCAACATTTCCTTGGATCGTACCTGGGCCGCCATCTTTATCGTATCAATCAATACCGGAGCTTATATGAGTGAGATTGTTCGTGGTGGGATCTTAGCAGTGGATCCAGGTCAGTTTGAAGCAGCGACTGCTCTAGGAATGACCCATGGACAAACCATGCGCAAGGTCGTCCTTCCACAGGTTGTTCGCAATATCTTGCCAGCAACAGGGAATGAATTTGTTATTAACATCAAGGATACATCTGTTTTGAATGTTATCTCTGTAGTTGAACTGTACTTTACAGGAAATACGGTCGCAACTCAAAACTACCAATACTTCCCAACCTTTACGATCATCGCTGTGATTTACTTCGTTCTCACCTTTACTATCACACGAATCCTTCGCTACATCGAACGTCGCTTAGATTCTGATACTTATACTACAGGTGCAAATCAAATGCAAGTCAAAGAGGTGAAATAATGGCAGAAAAAATTCTTGAAATCCAACATTTAAAAAAAACTTACGGTCAAAATGAAGTCTTGAAAGATATTTCGCTCACCGTTGAAAAAGGAGAGGTGATCTCCATCATCGGGAGCTCTGGTAGCGGAAAATCAACCTTCCTTCGCTCCATCAATCTTCTAGAGACTCCCACAGCTGGAGAGATTCTCTATCGTGGGCAAAATGTTCTTGATCCTGAGTATGATCTTACCCACTACCGCGAGAAATTAGGAATGGTTTTCCAAAGCTTTAATCTCTTCGAAAATTTAAACGTCTTGGAAAATACGATCGTTGCACAAACAACCGTCCTCAAGCGCGATCGTGAGACTGCAGAGAAAGTTGCCAAAGAAAACCTTGAAAAAGTCGGTATGGGATCTCAATATTGGGCTGCCCGTCCGAAACAACTTTCAGGTGGTCAAAAGCAACGGGTCGCTATCGCACGCGCCCTCTCAATGGATCCTGATGCCATTCTCTTCGATGAACCAACTTCTGCCCTAGACCCAGAAATGGTTGGGGAAGTCTTGAAAATCATGCAGGACCTGGCAAAAGAAGGGCTCACCATGATTGTCGTAACCCACGAAATGGAATTTGCCCGCGATGTCTCTAGCCGGGTCATCTTCATGGACAAGGGTGTCATCGCTGAGCAAGGAGATCCAAAAGAAATCTTTAGCAATCCAAAAGAAGAACGGACCAAGGAATTCCTTCAACGCTTCTTACATTAATCTCTTGAAACAGTTTGCTTACCAGTATAGAAGCAAGCTGTTTTTTTGTACCGCTTCTGCTTTTGAGGCATAGAAAAAACCAGAGAGCAAACTCTCTGGTTTTCAATTGGAACAACAAATTAATCTTCAAATTTTTGATGATTTTTGTCATAAAAATCAATCAATCCAAGTGCCGTTTCGAACGAGATGTTCTTTACTTTTGCACGTCCTTGAGCCAAGGCAATGATAGACATTTCACGGGCATTTGTTTCTTTACTGATACGATACCCCGTAATTTTCTTATCACGTACCCATCCAACAACTGATTCTACTTTTTCAAAGTTCGATTTAGCCATGATCTTTCTCCTATATTATTATTTCCAATACTAATATAAATTTTTTTGCACATTTTGTCAACTAAAATTGCTGAAAATACGAACCTTTTTTAAAAAATGAGAAAAAGTTTACTTTGCTTTCAGGGCTGATAATATTTGTGTACGAATGTTTTCGACTCCATCCGGGTTTGCTGGTAGGAAAATCGTATTATTCCCTTCTTTATCAGCAAAATTATTCAAGGTATCTAAGTACTGATTGGTTAACAGAATAGACATGATTTGCTCTTCGGTCAAGTCTACATTGGCTCCTTTTAACTCTTTAATAGAGTCTGCCAATCCATCGACAATAGCCTTCCGTTGCTCGGCAATACCGACCCCGTGCAAGCGGTCTTTTTCCGCCTCAGCTTCGGCAGCAGTAACGATCTTGATCTTGTCTGCTTCTGCCAATTCCTGAGCTGCCACGCGTTTTCTTTGCGCCGCATTGATCTCGTTCATGGATTGTTTCACTTCGGCATCTGGCTCAACTTTGGTGATCAAGGTTTTTACAATAATATATCCATAAGTTGACATTTCTTCTGCCACTTGTTTTTGAACTTCAAGGGCGATTTCATCTTTTTTCTCAAATAATTCATCCAAGGTCAACTTGGGAACAGAAGAACGCAAAGCATCTTCAATGTATGATTTAATCTGTGACTCTGGACGCATCAACTTGTAGTAGGCATCCTTTACGTTGCTTTCGTTCACTCGGTATTGTGTCGCCACATTCATGGTAACGAATACGTTGTCCTGAGTTTTTGTTTCAACCACGATCTCACTCTGCAAGACGCGCAATTGAACTCGTGCTGCAATTTTATCGATACCAAAAGGCGCTCGCATATGAATGCCACTATCGCTAATTTTTTGATAACGTCCGAAGCGCTCAATGATGGCAACGGATTGTTGCTTGACCACATATAGTGAGCTAATCACAATGAATCCTGCAACCAGTAGCAAGAATAAAACAAAGATAATAAATCCAGGCATAAAAAGTTCCTCCTTTTAATTTACGCATATCATATCACAAGTGTTGATAAAAAAGCAATATATTCCTTAAAAATATATTGCTTAAATGGTCGATTGTTTCTGTATGATACTCAGACGAGCATATTATAGAGTGTTTCATTGCCGTTCAAGTTAATGAAAGACGGATCAAAACGCTCGATACGGTTGACCAAGCCTGCATAGTCATGTTTATTGGCTAAAGTAACCCCAATCAAGACAGGGCCTGTTCCCTTACTAGCGCGCTTGATATATTCAAAACGTGTGATATCATCATTTGGCCCTAAGATATCATTTACAAACTCGCGAAGGGCCCCTGGACGTTGTGGGAAGTTTACGATAAAGTAGTGTTTCACTCCATCGTAGATCAAGGCACGTTCTTCCATTTCAGGCATGCGGTTAATATCATTATTCCCACCTGAGATAATACAACAGATCGTTTTACCCTTGATGTATTCGCGCAAGATTTCAAGGGAGGCCACACTAGCTGCTCCTGCTGGTTCGGCTACGATCCCTTGCTTAGAATAAAGATCAATCAAAGTCTCTGAAATCAAACCTTCATCGACTCCAACAAGAGTTTCCACATGCTGGCGGGTTACTTCATAAGTCAATTGGCCCACCTTTTGCACGGCAATCCCATCTGCAAATTTATCAATTTCTGGTAATTTGACTGGCCCCCCTGCTTCAAAAGCAGCCTTCATGGAGCGCGCCCCTTCGGCCTCTACCCCAATAACCTCAATCCTAGGCTCTGTTTCTTTGATATAGGTTGAGACACCTGAAATGAGGCCTCCTCCACCAACAGGAACGAGGACTGCATCAAAAGCAATCGATTCTTTTCGGGCTTCCTCAAGGATTTCGTAGGCCACTGTTCCTTGACCAGCCTGTACGTTTGGATCATCAAACGGGTCAATAAAGGTCCGTTTTTCTGCAAGAGTAAATTCTTGGGCCGCCTTAGCTGACGCGTCAAAGGTATCCCCAACCAACTTGATCGTTACATAATCCCCACCAAAGAATCGGACTTGGCCGATCTTTTGTTGCGGTGTCGTAATCGGCATGAAGATGGTCGCTGGAATCTTCATTTCATTACAAGTATAAGCAACCCCTTGCGCATGGTTTCCCGCAGAAGCACACACTACCCCACGTTCCCGCTCTTCTTTTGATAATTGAGAGATCGCAAAGTAAGCACCACGAATTTTGAAAGAACGAACACGTTGGGCATTTTCTTTTTTCAAATAAATCTTTGCCCCATATTTTTCAGATAAATAGTGGTCGTATTCAAGAGGCGTATTAACAACGACCCCTCTTAATATTTTATGGGCCTTAGCCACATCTTTTGCTGTTATCATTTCATACCTCTGTTGCTGTGTTTTGATGAAAAAAGCAAGCCAGGGTGTCCCAACTTGCTTAGTCTTCTACAGACAATTAGTTGTAGATTTTGAAGGCGTCATCGTCGTTTTGACCAACGAACGGCATTGCTTTACGTAATTCAGCACCAACTTTTTCAATTTCAAGTTCTTCAGCTTGTTTGCGGAAGGCTTTCAAACGTGGGAAACCAGCATCGTGGTCTTCAACGAATTCACGTGCAAATTTACCTGATTGGATATCAGCAAGGGTAGCTTTCATGTTTTCTTTTACTTCTGGACCGATAACACGAGGACCAGTTACAAAATCACCAAATTCTGCAGTATTTGAACATGATTGACGCATTTTCTTGAAGCCACCTTCGTAGATCAAGTCAACGATCAATTTCATTTCATGAAGGACTTCGAAGTAAGCCAATTCAGGTGCATAACCAGCTTCTGTCAAAACTTCAAATCCAGCTTCGATCAAGCTTGTCAAACCACCCATAAGAACAGCTTGTTCACCAAACAAATCTTCTTCTGTTTCTTCTTTGAAGGTTGTTGAAAGGAGACCAACACGTGCTGAACCAACACCTTTTGCCCAGTCCATTGCGATGTCTTTCGCGTTACCAGTAGCATCTTGGTAGACAGCGTAAAGTGCTGGTACACCAAATCCTTCAGTGTAAGTACGACGTACCAAGTGACCTGGTCCTTTTGGTGCAACCATGAAGACATCTACGTCTTCAGGAGCTTTGATGTAACCAAAGTGGATATTGAAACCATGGGCAAAACCAAGAGCTTTACCAGCGCTCAAGTTTGGAGCGATTTCATCTTTGTAGATATCTTTTTGGATTTCGTCTGGTGCCAAGATCATGATGATATCAGCCAATTTAGTTGCTTCTGCAACTGGGTAAGCTTCAAATCCATCTTCTTTTGCTTTATCGAATGATTTACCAGGACGCACACCGATGATGACATCGTGACCTGAATCACGCAAGTTTTGTGCGTGAGCATGACCTTGTGAACCATAACCGATTACGGCGATTTTTTTACCATCAAGTGCTGGTACTTTAACGTCTTTTTCGTATTCCATTTGAACTGCCATAAGTAAAATCTCTTTTCTATTTTATTATTTGCCTTTTTAAGGCGGGGTTAACAATGTTAAGGCGAGAATTAATCTCGAGTAAATCCGGTTGCACCGGTGCGGGCGATGTTTTTAATCCCATAAGGTCGAATAACACGAATGAGGGCTTCGCTCTTTTCTGCATTTCCCGTCATTTGAACGGTGATAGAGCTTGGAGCTACATCGACCACAGTCGCACGGAAAGGTTGAATAATGGCCAAGATTTCCGCCCGCTTCTCAGCAGGTGCAGAAACTTTCACCAGAATCACTTCGCGCTCCAAGTGTGGTTTATCTGTGATATCACGAATGCGAATCACATCAATCTGGCGGTTGAGCTGTTTGATGATTTGCTCTACTTCATCGTGCGAAGCAACATCAATGATAATGGTAATCCGCGATACATTAGGGTTTTCAGTTGCGCCAACAGAGATACTTTCGATATTGACTTGACGTCTCGACAAGACTCCAGTAAAGCGGTTCAGAACACCTGAGCGGTTTTGAAGTTTGGCTGTTAACATTCTACGCATTAAACTTCACCCCCAACATCTCATGATTACTCTTACCAGCTGGTACCATCGGTAAGACATGCTCTTTCCGAGAAATGTCTACTTCGATGAACATTGGTACATCTTCTGTGATGACTTCCAAATCCTTCTCTAGGGTTTCAGGATTATCAAATTTATAATTCTTGATCCCGTAAGCTTGCGCCATCAATTGGAAATCCGGAAGACTATCAAAGACTGACTCTGACGTCCGACCATCATAGAAGGCTTCTTGCCATTGACGGACCATTCCAAGCGAGTGGTTGTTGAGCATAACGACCTTGATCGGAACCTTATAAATATTTAAGATCGCCAATTCTTGGTTGGTCATTTGGAAACCACCATCTCCGACAAAGAGAACAACTTCTTTATCTGGATTGGCAATTTTCGCTCCGATAGCTGCAGGAACACCAAATCCCATCGTTCCTAGACCACCAGATGTTACCAATTGGCGCTCATTTTGGTAAGGATAGTATTGAGCTGCCCACATTTGGTGTTGTCCAACGTCTGTGACGACAATAGCGTCCCCCTTGGTCAACTCTCCAATGCGTTCAATCACAGCTTGTGGTTGCACAACCCGTTCCTTCTTATCGTAAGAACGAACCCGGTTCTTATCTTGGGTCACCTTTTCGATCCACTTTTCAGTGTTGTTATGAACCGTTGGCTCTGCTAGCAACTGTTGCAAGGCTTTCTTTGCATCGCCAACCACAGGAATGTCGATAGCAATGATCTTCCCAATCTCTGCAGGATCAATGTCGATATGGGCAACCTTAGCATTTTTAGCGAAAGTCTTTGGATTCCCTGTCAAACGGTCGTCAAATCGACAACCAACACTGATCATGAAATCCGTCTCTGTCATAGCGATATTGGCCGCGAAGGATCCATGCATTCCTCCCATCCCTAGGAAAAGAGGATGACTGGTTGCAATCGTTCCTTGACCTAACAGACTGGTCACTACTGGAATCTGATAGCGCTCTGCTAGAGCAATCAACTCTTTTGCGGCTCCAGCGTAACTCACTCCACCACCAGCAAGAAGAACTGGTTTTTTAGCCTTACTCAATTGCTTCAAAATCTTTTTGATCTGCAATTCATTGGGTTCAATGGTAGGCTGGTAGCTTGGAAGCTTCACACTTGGTTCATAGATAAAATCTGTCTCTAAAGCAGACACATCCTTTGGAAGGTCAATTACCACAGGGCCAGGGCGTCCAGTCGTCGCAATATGGACAGCTTCGGTGATAATTCGCGGAATATCTGCCGTCTCACGTACTTGATAGTTGTACTTGGTGATGGGCATGGTAATTCCCACAATATCTGCTTCTTGGAAGGCGTCTTTCCCGATCCCAGCACGATTGACTTGACCAGTGAAGACTAATAAGGGAACGCTATCGCTCATGGCATCTGCAATCCCTGTAATGGCATTTGTAGCCCCCGGTCCACTAGTGACGACTGCGACACCCAGCTTTCCAGTTGATTTAGCGTAGCCTTCAGCCTCATGCAAGCATCCTTGTTCATGACGACCCAAGATATGCTGGATACCCTCAAAGCTATAGATGGCATCGTATAAAGGCAAAACCGCTCCACCAGGATAACCAAAAATCGTGTCAATACCCAAATCACGCAGGGTTTCAAGAACGAGCTCTGAACCGGTTTTTGCAGTTTCTAAGGTAATTTTCTCCATGTCTCTCCTTTCCAGTACTTTGTATATCAAATTAGCATGCTACTATCATACCATTTTTAGAAAATATTTCAAGGAAAAATAGTAAATTTTCTGAATTTTCTATCCAAATCCGAAGAATGAGAGTTTTTCTAAAAATGCTAGGTCTATCAGAAAAAAAGTCTCTAGGAAATCCTAGAAACTTTTTCTTCCTTATAACCAACCCTTTTCTTGAGCGATCTTTGCTGCCTCGGTCCGGTTTTCCGCATCCAACTTGGTCAGAATGGCTGACATATAATTGCGGATGGTCCCGTTTGAGAGGAATAAGCGATCAGCAATTTCTTGGTTAGAAGCCCCTTTTGCGACTTCTTTTAAAACTGCCTTTTCTTGAGGGCTCAGAGGATTGGGATGGGTCAAGATCCCTTCCATTAATTCAGGCGAATATTCTTTTTGCCCTGCTAAAACTGCATGAAGAGTGGCCATCAAATCCGTAATGCGGCGTTCTTTTAAGACATAGGCATCGACTCCAGCCTTGAGGGCCCGCTCAAAATAGCCCGGTCGCTTAAAGGTGGTAACGATGACGACCTTGAGCTGGGGTTGTTGACTTTTAGCCCATTCCAACACTTCTAACCCTGTTTTGATGGGCATTTCGATATCTAAAATCGCAATATCGGCTGGATGTGTTTCGAGTAAACGAATGGCCTCTTGCCCATCGCCAGCCTGCAAGACATCTTCCACATCCTCTTGTAGGAGCAAGAGCTGGCAGAGCGCATCGCGTAACATACTTTGGTCTTCAGCAACTAATAAGCGCATCTTATTTCCTTTCTTGATAAGGGATCCGTATTTCTATCCGGGTCGGCTTGTGTTGATGACTGATCTCCAGCTCTCCTCCCAACAAGGCAATCCGTTCGCGAATCGAGTGCAGGTCTTTATCGGAGACTGTGGCAAAGCCGATGCCATTATCTTCTGCGACCATTTCCACACCTGTCTCGGTGGAGCGATAAGAGAGAAGAGCTTGCGTCGCTTTGGCATGTTTGATCATATTGGTAGCTAATTCCAGAGATACCATAGCCAGAGCAGATTCTAGGATCGGCGAGATGCTAGCAGTATCAAGCTCGTTTTGAATCTCCACTTTGATTTGAGCCACTTCCAGCATTTGCTTGACGGTTTCTAGCTCTCTTGCCAGGGTTCGCTGCTTCAAGTTATCGATAATCTCTCGGACTTGGTGCATGGACTCTTGACTGATAGCTTGAATCTCTTGCACCTGCTCCTGCGCCTTCTCAACCTGACCCAATGCTAAGAATTGATCAGCTAGGTCCGCCTTGACACTGAGCATGGCAAAGGTGTGTCCTAGACTGTCATGCAGATCGCGGCCAATCCGATGGCGCTCGTTTTCTGCCAACAAGAGATTGATCTGGGCATTTTGCTTGGCATGGTCAGCTTTCAACTCTTCCACCATCCGAATCCGAATCATGCCGTAGGTCATGGCATGGGTAAAAAAGAAAATAATGATTAAAAATACCCATTCATACTCCATCGCACTCTGTTTGAAAAAGATGGCCCCAAAAAGCAGGAATTGCGATAGAAAAACTGTCCAAAGATAGGGAGAGCGAAAATTGCGAATCTCAAAGTGATAGACCAATAGGTTGCTGATGAAGAAATAAAACCAAAAATAGTTGGCGTTAATAAAAAGAGTATTTCCTGCTACATAGGCTAGGAGGTATAGCCAACAAATCCAGGTCAGCTTTTTGTTTTCAGTAATCAAGACTCCTAGATAGGAAGCAATAAACAAGAGGGCTAAAAAGAAGTGCCAGTAGGGGACCTCCCCTAATAAAATAGAGATAAAGGGAAAGCCCATAAAGACTAGGCTAGCGTAAAACATATAATGGATACGCTTGAGTTTTTCAATCATGAACGAACCTCAGAATGACGACGATAGATGATAACAAGGGCAAACAAGACCAGGGTAAACAAGGTTAAATAGACACTCGCAAAGACATTAACCTGTCCCTTGTTTAAAAAGGTCTTAATCAGTTCCATCAATTGATAGGTTGGTAAGCATTTGCCGATGGCTTGCATCCATTCTGGAAAGACACTAATAGGCATCCATAGGCCACCCATAACAGCCAGTCCCATATAGAGGAGATTGCCTGCAACCGACATCAATTGACTGGAAGGAAGCAAGGTCAAGACCAGACCGATAGCTACAAAAGCTAGACTTCCTAGGATGAGAAGGAAGGCCGCTAAGACCCAATCCTGTAGGGACATATTCACATGGCGCACCACATGGCCCACAGTAAAGACAACTCCAATCGATAGGAGAAAGTCTACAAAGAGACCCGCAACCTTTATTAGATAATATTCTACCATAGATACCGGGGTATGGCGCAAGACTTTTTGCCAATTGTTGAGTCGATCAGTTTCAAGAACTGTTGGAAAAGAAAAGATAGCCGTAGACATCATAGAAAATGCCGTCATAGAAAGGAGATAATCCCTCATAAAGTGAGCAGGTGCTCCTGGTGTTTCCTGGTACATCCCTGAAAAGAAGAGATAAAAGGCCGTTGGCATCCCAATTGATAACAAGTAATAAATGGCTTGGCGTCTAGTCAAATGCCACTCAACCACGCCGAGAGCTTTCATGCGTTTCATCTTCTCTACCTACTTCCTTTGTATTTTCAAAAATAGAATCCAATAAACTTCTATTGGTCACCTCGATCTCTTGGATCGAACAGCCTTCTTCCTGCAATCGCCTCCACAAACGATTGGCATCACCTGTCACAACCTGAAGGGCATCGGGTTTGACCGTCACTTGACCAATCCCTTCCATCTCGGCCACTAGAGCTTTGTAACGCAAAGGAAGGGTGAAATGTTTTTCTACCTCTTCGCTTCGCATGGCTAGAGGCGTCGTATCCCGAAGCAAATGGCCCTGGTGCAAGACCAAAATCCGATCAGCTGTATGCTCTACTTCCTCGATGTAATGGGAAGAATAGACAATAGTCACACCTTGGTCCTTTAAATGCCCGACGATCTCCCAAAAGCGTTGGCGAGTGGACGTATCCATGGCAGCCGTTGGCTCATCCAAAAATAGGAGACTGGGACGACCAATCAAGGTCAACACAAAGGATAAGAGACGCTTTTGCCCACCAGACAGCTTACTGGCTAATTGCTTCTTTTGTTCTGGAGTAAAACGCAATAAATCATCGATGTCATTGACCGTTAAAGGGTTGGGATAAATGGAGCGAAAGAAACTGATCAGTTCCTGCACGGTTAGCTTTTGAACGATGGCATTCTCTTGAGGGAGATAAGAGACACTATCCTTTAACTGAGGATGACCAGGAGCTTTTCCTTCTATTTTAATGATTCCAGAAGTCACCTTCCTATCCCCTAGGAGGCAATCCATCAATGTTGTTTTCCCAGCTCCGTTTGGCCCAATCAAAGCCAAGCAATCCCCTCTCTCAACTGTGAAAGAAAGATCTTCTAGGATCACCTTTCCTTTGATACTTTTGTTCAAGTTCTCTACTCTAATGACACTCATGAGACTCTCCTTTCAACCAGATTTGGCCAGCTGGAATGATGACATAGACGACCAAGGTCACTCCCCAAACCGTTTGGAAAAACCAGCTAGGAAAATGGGCAGAAAACCAGCCCGTCATCATCTCAGTCGCCCAAAGGAGCAAACACAAAACAGCTACCAATCCAATTTCAAGTTTCTTTTTCATTGCTCCATCTCCTTTTTAACAGCCTTGACCATTTTTAGACCTTCTTGAACGGCCCAACTCATGATACCAATTCCAGCAAATAATTCCCAAGGAAAATGGTAATAGAGACTATCATCCTTTGAAAAGATCAAATAGACGACCATTCCAACCACTGTTAACGTAAATACTTTATAAATCCATTGTTTCATTTTTCCTTACCTCTTACTTTCTGACTATATTATAGCGAAAGGAATAACTGCCCACTAGATGATTTTGTCACTCGCTCACATGACAAAAGTCACTAAAAAAAGCCAAGTGACTTCACTCGACTTTTTCTATTCTTCTTACTGACCTTCTTCTTTCATGCCATGCAGTTTCAAGGCCTTGACCAAGGCATCTGCCTTCATGTTTTTCAAATCATTGAGACCAGCATCTTTGAAGTAAGAAATTTCTTCTAGAGACTTGGCGTCAATTAGGTTGATGTCAATCACACTTGTTGAGAGCAATTTTTTTTCTGGTGTGACTGTGTATTCCAAACTAAAACCGGGAACGGTTTTTAGCTTCTTATAGTCTTCATTTTGCTCCAGCAAAGCTTGAATGGCTGCTGTAAGTTCTTCAGGTGACTTCTCTGCTGCGATAGTTCTAAGTTGTTGGGGCAGATCAGCTGTCACTTCGATACGAAGGTTTTCAACCTTATCTCCCTTAGACTTGATGATATCCCGGTGTTTTGTTCCATTGATATCTCCTACTAAGGTTGTGGTTTTTTCTTCATTTTTTACTTCTTTTTTAACAGAGGAACTGCTAGATGAGCTAGCGGTTGTAGTTTTCTTTGTTTGTGATTGCGAACAACCAGTCAATACCAAAATGGCTAGCCCAAGGGTTACAAAAAATTTCTTCATTTTTATAACTCTCCTTTCACATACTGATACCAGTATAACATATCGCGTCTTTCTTGTCTAAAAACTCCACTTCTCAAACCATTTCCTCCTCTTTTCAAGCTCTTCAATTTGAATAAAAATCTGATGAATATGAGACTTTTTGCAGAAACTCCTTTTTCTCACGAATAAAGCCTCAGTGGACGGTTCACTTCAGTCTCAATCCCTCTGAATCACGCCGATTTCATAGGAATCTCCTCGTTTATCTATATACAAAAAAAGGTTCCGAAAGGAACCTTCTGTTCAATTATTCTACACTAAACAAGTATGGGTAGACTGGTTGGCCACCTTGGTGGATTTCCACTTCTACATCCTCATACTTCTCAGCAAGAGCTTGGGCCAATTCATTTGCCAACTCTTCACTGCCGTCTTCACCGACATAGATGGTCACAATTTCACTGTCTTCGTCCAACATATGAGCGAATGTTTCTTCCAAGGTTTCCATCATATCTGGATTTGAAACAACGATTTTGCCATCGACCATTCCAAGATTATCATTTTCATGGATTTCAAGCCCATCAATAGTGGTATCGCGAACCGCTGTTGTCACACTACCAGACGCAACATCACCCAATGAAGCGCTCATGCGTTCGTAGTTTTCTTCGATCGATTTGCTTTCATCAAAGGCAAGAAGACTAGTCAATCCTTGAGGGATAGTCTTGGTCTCAACAACTGCTGCAGGTTGATCAATCACTTCTGCTGCAGATTGAGCCGCCATCAAGATATTTTTGTTGTTTGGCAAGATAATGATGTTGCGCGCATTCAACTCTTCAACCGCTTTGACAAAGTCTTCTGTTGATGGGTTCATGGTTTGACCACCAGAGATGATGTAATCAACTCCTTGCGCTTTAAAGATATCAGCCAATCCGTCACCAGCAACTACTGCGATGATGGCATATTCTTTTTCTTCAACTGGTTTGGCTTGACGTTCTTCTTTTTCAACTTGCGCTTCGTGTTGGTTGCGCATGTTGTCGACTTTCACCTTGACCAAGCTTCCGTACTTAAGACCTTCTTGCATGACAAGACCTGGATCTTCTGTATGGACGTGAACTTTGACAATCTCATCGTCATTCACCACCAATAGGGAATCCCCAAGGTTGTTCAAATAGTTACGGAATTCATCGTAATCGAAGTCTTTGACATAGGTTGGACCTTGTTTCAAAGCGACCATGATTTCTGTACAGTAACCAAACTTGATGTCTTCAGTAGCCACATGGCCAGCAACTGACTTGTGGTGTTCTGCATTAATCATTTCTGACATGGTTGCAGGTGTTGCTTGGAACTCTTCAGAAGCGATGAATTCACCTGTCAAAGCTGACAAGAATCCTTCATAGATGAAGACCAAACCTTGACCACCAGAGTCTACCACGCCAACTTCTTTCAAGACTGGCAACATATCTGGAGTCTTCGCAAGAGCTGTTTTAGCTCCTTCAAGAGCTGCACGCATGACTTCTACTGCATCATTAGTAGATTCTGCTTTTTTCTTGGCCCCAATGGCTGCCCCACGAGAAACCGTCAAAATGGTTCCTTCAACCGGCTTCATAACGGCTTTATAAGCAACTTCTACCCCAGATTGGAAGGCTGCTGCAAGCGCTGCTCCATCCAATTCTTCTTTGTCTTTGACACTTTGAGAAAATCCGCGGAACAATTGAGAAGTGATAACTCCTGAGTTCCCACGCGCACCCATCAAGAGACCTTTAGCGAAGATCCCTGCCGCTTCTCCAACAGTTGATGCAGAACGGTCAGATACTTCTTTGGCCCCATTTTCGATGGTCATTCCCATATTGGTTCCTGTGTCCCCGTCTGGTACAGGAAAAACGTTCAAAGAGTTTACATATTCCGCTTGTTTATTTAAGCGCGTAGCCCCCGCTTGAACCATTTCTTGAAATAAACTTGTAGTAATATTAGCCACGATTATTCTCCCACAATCTTGATATTTTGAATATAGACATTCACAGTATCCGTAGTGATTCCAAGTTGATTTTCCAAACTAAATTTCACACGTTCTTGAATATTTTTTGAGACTTCGCTAATCTTTGTTCCATAGCTCAAAACAGTGTAAACATCAACTGCGATAGTTCCTGCTTCCGTTGTTTTGACAACAACACCTTTAGAGAAGTTTTCTTTCCCTAGGAGGGCTTGGAAATTATCTTTGATCGCATTTTTGCTAGCCATTCCAACCACACCGAAGATCTCAGTAGCGGCACCGCCTACAACAGTTGCGATAACCTCATCAGTCAATTCAATTTGACCGTCCTTTGTATTGATTTTTACTGTCATAATTTCTACCTCAAAAGTATTTTATATTCTATTTTACCATAAAAGAGGTCAACTGTAAAAGGGTAGGGACTATTCTTCACCCGCTGTGACAGCTGTCTCTAGAGAAAAAGAAAAGAACCTCTATGAGGTTCTATATTCTTTATTAAACGCGTTCTACTTTACCAGATTTCAATGCACGAGCTGAAGCCCAAACTTTTTTAGGTTTACCATCGATAAGGACA
This sequence comes from Streptococcus sp. HMSC065C01, assembly GCF_001813525.1. Lineage (NCBI taxonomy): Bacteria > Bacillati > Bacillota > Bacilli > Lactobacillales > Streptococcaceae > Streptococcus > Streptococcus sp. HMSC065C01. The sequence goes on from NZ_KV812860.1 coordinate 33,850, forward strand.
GTTACTTTTTGAAGGTTTGGTTTTACGGCACGTTTTGTTTGGTTCATAGCGTGTGAACGGTTGTTACCTGATACAGTCTTACGACCTGTGAAATAACATACTTTAGCCATTTCTGTGTTTCCTCCTATTAGATCTAATATAACGGATGTGCTAGCACCACATACCGTACTATATTACCAAAAAAAATCTCTCTTGGCAAGCTTTTGGCCAAAGTTTTTCATTTCCGACTTAAGAAAACGAATTCGCTCCGACATAGATAATTTCCAGATTTCCTAAGGAAACATCGCCCGTAATGTAGAAATCCTTGCTTGTCAGAGCACTTGGATTTTCCTGATGTTGGATCGCTGAGAGGGAATTATCCACATTTACATGGACACGCCAATCACTTGGTACATAGAGACTCAAACTTCCAAGGGAAACATCGACAACAAACTGAGCAGATGGACCCTCGATGCGGCAATTGTCAAAATACACCGATGCTTCGCCCATACTCACATCTGCACTTCCGCGGGTAAAGTGTTGGTCATTGAGATATTTTGTCACTGTTGAAAAAGTGACATCAATGTCATTGCCATCCGACTTACTCATGGACCCAGCAGAATAGGAAGCTAGGCGGGCTTTTGTTTTCTTAGAGGGTTTAAACAAAATGTTGAGCCCAATCACAGCGAGAATTGAGGAAAGGATGACAACTGAATTTGAAATTGGGAGGAAATGGTATTGCCCATTGAGACAAAAGAGGGCTAAAAGTCCATAGATGAAGCCCCAACCAAAATGGCGTTTTAAGAAACTAGAGAGGGACAGGACGGCAAGCAAGGTAACCCAAGCTAAGGTCCAGATGCTGATGTCCCATTTTACAAAATAGCCCTGTAAAAGGATTAAGGCTGCTAAAAGGATTAAGAATACTCCGATTAATTTTTTTCTCATGATATTACCTCATTTCATTTAGTCGTTCTTTTAAGAGTTGATAGTAGCGTCTGGATACGTGAACCTGCTTATGGGTCTGATAGAAATTGACCGTGCTGGTTCCTGAAAAAGACTTTTCCAGAGAATAGATCTGCTTGGCGTTGACAATGGTGGATTTGGATATCCGACAAAAGGCGATGGGAAGCAGCTCCTCCAACTCATAGAGCTTCTGCTTGACCTCATAGGCTTCGTCCTTGGTGTGCCCAAAAATCTTCTCCCCGTCCGTCTCAAAAAAGAGGATCGATGCCACATCCAGAAAATACTCACTTCGATCCTTGTAAAAGGCCAAAGGAGCAACCTTTTGTTCGAGGATTCTCTCTTGCAGCTGGGTCAACTCCGGGGTCAAGCGCGGAGCTCGAATCAAGATCTCAGGCTCATCCATTGATGGATCCAATTCGATTCTAACTTTCATAAAACTCCTTTCCCAACGTTTTGATAGTACCATTATAACAGCTGTTGAAAACAAAACAAGAGCTTTTCAGTAAGTGGCACGTTTTCCCCATCAAGAGGTAGTTTTGGAGAAGTAAAAAAGCTGATCAAGTGACCAGCCCTCCTTTATTTATTGCTTTCCTTGTCCGGTAAAAGAAAACTAAGACCCAGGCAAGCTAGCACACCTGCTGTGATGACCAGACCATTTGAAACCGGCAGGACATCGTAAATCGCATTTGCGATCATAAATGCGATCAAGGCGCAGATAACACTTGCCTTGTAATCTTTTTTCAAGAGATTTTCAAGTGTAAAGAATGCAAATAAGAGAACAGGAAATAGGGGCCAGATGTTCACATCGAGCTTTGGAAAACCAACCATTCCCATTGTGACAATCACAAAAGCAGCCAAAATAAATCCCAGTCCAAGTAGTTTTTTCATCATCATATACCTCATTTTCAATATTCGGAAGTACTTCTTCCTTTGATGATTCTATGATAGCAGAGAGCCCCTAAAGCAACAAGGACTTTTGACTAAGTGGTCAAAAACGGCGCCTATGCGGTCAAAAAAAGGAGCGAGACCGAACGAATATGTGATAACCATCATTCGTCGTCTCGCTCCTTCAAAGCAGATTTTTTCTATGCCGATTGCAGGGATCGAACCTGTGACCTACGCGTTACGAGTGCGTTGCTCTACCAACTGAGCTAAATCGGCGATTACCTTCTTAGTATAGCACTCTGATAGCGGATGTCAAGCACTTTTAGTTGATCTTTTTTATCAGAATCTGACATGGATTCTGCGGATCCCATAGTTGCGGAAAAATTTCTAATTTTTTAAAACCAAGACTGCGATAAAAGACATTTGTTCGGTCATAATCTTTATTTGAACCTTCTGCGACTGTTTTGACCTGTAGGTAGTCCACTTGTTTGACTGCTTCTCTTTCTATAGTCGTAATTAATTTCCTTCCAATTCCTTGACCTTGGAATGATTTTTTCACGCCTAGACAGTCAATTTCAGCACAATCTTCACTCGAATATGATAAACTTATAAACCCTACTACATCACTTTCTTGATAAGCAGCCCAAACTCGTAAATCCTTAGCTCCTTCAATGTAGGCTTGCGTGCTTTCTGGTATTCCAAACCATTCTGGCAAATCCCTTAAAATCTCAGCGACACCTGCCATTTTTTGATCTTCACCCTTGACTTCTTTAATTACAAACATCATAAGTTCCTTTCTTGATTTTAGTCTTACTTTACCTCTTACGAACCAGCACTTTCGTAGGCATCCAATCCCCTGTCCCAAAGTTTGAGGGAAATAACAAAGAAAACAAGGGAAATCAGAATCAAACCACCAATATTAAAGAGTCCATCCTTGTCCTGCAAGAAATAGCTGGCAGGATAGTAGGCCGTAAAGGCGAAAGGTACAATAAAGCTAATTAACCAACGAAGGAGCGAATTGTAAATAGAAATAGGATACTTGGCAAAATCATTAAACATATAGAAAATGTAAATCATGGCACCTGACTGCTTGGTCCAAAAAGCGATGCTGGCTGTAGCAATTTTCAAGGAAGTATAAATCAAGGTCGCAAAAGGAATACAAACTAGAAAAATCAGGAATTTTGGAAGAGTCCAAGCAATGCTAGTCGCCGTTGTCGCTAGTAAAATTCCACCGACCAAAAGTTCACCCAAGGCATCAATCTGAAAGGTCTCAACGAGGATGTGAAAGAGAGGATTGATAGGACGAGTCAGATACTTGTCAAACTCCCCTTTTCGAACTAGTCGTTGACCTAAAGCCCATAGATTGTCAAAAAAGAGATGATCTAGTCCCTTTGGAATTAAGGAAAATCCATAGATAAAGGCAATTTCTTGAAAAGTCCAACCTTCTAGGGAGGGAATGTGTTGAAAGATGACATTGAGAAACAAGAGGTTCAGGCCTTGAGTCAGAAAGACTCCCAACACACCAACCACAAAATCTACCTTGTATTCCATGATTTGCTTGATGTACTGTCTGATAAAAATCAGATGCATGCGTTGATATTTTTTCATCCTAACCTCCCTGAATGGTGATAAATGACTGGACTCGTTTCCAAATCAACTGAGACAAGCCCACCATCACTATAAGCCAGAAAAGCTGAAGCAAAAGTGCTTGAAGAATCTGACTAGCATCGTATTTCCCAACAATAATCATGACCGGAGTGTAAATTAAGGATGAGAAAGGTAAGAAGGACAGAATATCTGAAATGACCTTTGGAAAGAAAGCCAAGGGAATCAAACTACCAGACATAAAGGCCACTATGGAAGTCTTAAGTAGGTTGGAACCCCAAAGATTTTTAAATACAAAGGCTGAAAATCCAAAGCAGATATTAAAGAAAAAGTTAATCAGATAGGCCAGCGTTAAGCTAAAAAGATAAAGGGTAGTTAGTCCCAGCACTTCTACAATCCCTTGCCCAGATAAGATTTTCATCAAAACAATGACACTTAAAAATGGCAGTCCAACAGAGATAAAAATCAACCACTTGGAACCAAGCTCCGTAAAGAGGTAAGAAGCCGCAAAATGCACTGGTCGCAACAAGCGCATGATAATGGAACCATCCTTGACCTCATCACCAATCATAAAGGAAGAATCCGACCTAGTCAGAAGATTAGTCACAAAACTCATGATGATGTAGAGGGTGATATCTGCCATACTGAAGCCCTGAATCAAAGGCTCCTGGGAGGAATCAAAGACAGCCTTCCATAGATAAAAAGCCACAAAAGCACCCATGACATCGCCAATCCGATAAAGAATAAAGTTGACTCGATAGCTAATCAACTCCTGAATCCCTGCATTGATAAAGGGTTTATAACGTCTCCACAATTTGACCATCTTAGAGCTCCTTTCGATAGAAGCGACGGATAATATCTTCAATATCCGTATCTACCATCTTCAAATCACGGACCTCAAAATCAGATAAGGTTTGCTTGATAATATCGGCCGACTGGTAGCGGGAACTATCGAATTCAATATTGAGAGTATTTCCTTGTCTATCAATGGACATATCAGGCAAGCCCTCATAATGAGAGACTAGATGATTTTGACCTGGCGTCAGGTCAAAGGAGAGAGTCTTCATCTTGCCAAAGGTCTCCTTGAGCTGGCTAACCGTTCCATCAAAAATCTCTTGCCCCTTATCAATCATAAAAATCCGATCACAGAGTTGCTCAATATCACTCAAATCATGAGTAGTCAAGAGAATAGTTGTCTCTTCCTCCTGATTAATCTGGGTAATGGCCCGACGAATGTTGTCCTTGACCGACACATCCAAACCAATAGTCGGTTCATCTAAAAAGAGAACTTTGGGATTGTGAAGCAAGGAAGCCGCAATATCCGCCCGCATCCGTTGACCTAGTGAAAGAGTCCGCACAGGATCCTTGATAAATTCCTTCAAATCCAAAACTTCATTCAAAAAGTCCATGCGCTTATGGAAAAGCGAGTCCGGTACATCATAGATCTCTTTCAAAACCGTGTAGGTCTCTTGCAAAGCCAAATCCCACCATAGCTGGGTGCGTTGTCCGAAAACGACTCCAATATCCTTGACATAATCTTGGCGATTATCCTGGGGAATCTTGCCGTTAATCCGACAAAAGCCAGATGTGGGCTTCAAAATTCCTGTCAGCATTTTGATGGTGGTTGACTTCCCAGCACCATTTGCCCCGATAAATCCTAAAATCTGCCCTTTTGGAACTTCAAAAGTTAAATCCTTGACCGCTTCAAAGGTCTGCTTTTCAGGATGAATAAAGGAGCGCAAGGCTCCCTTTAACCCCGGCTCCTTAACTGTCTTCACAAAATTTTTCCGAAGATGTTGCACTTCTATCATTGCCATATCTATCTCCTAAAATCTGCCTTTTTTTCAACATAAGGAAAGAAAGCCCTAATAACACCCTATTATAGTGCAAATGTCTAAGGAAAACAAGTGTTAATTTATATCGAAAATTTTTATCCCTAAGAAAAGATAAAAAGGTGATGCTGCATCACCTACCTCTACCAAGTTAAGTCTTCAATCATGCTTCTTACTTGTGAATCAAGAGTCTTATCCTTCTTCAGTTCTCCAACCAAAGTCTGAATCTGCCGGACTAGATTTGGATCATTGTCATTATAGCATCGATGAAGCATCCAGATGTTATGCACAGTTGGACTTTTTAGAACTGACTCCAACAATAAATCCTCATAGCCTTGATGATAAAACTTCTCCACAAAGTGTACCAATTCACCTGGAGAACCAAAATCAACTTCTGGGTGGTTAGCAATGAGTTCTAATATGGGGGCAACCAAATCAAAGGGTTGAGGGGAAGCCTCCATGGCATCTACAATCTCGTCTGCCAACTCAAATTCTTGGTCTTCAGTAATTGCATCATGCAAAGCAACTAACATATCATCTTTAGTAAGCATCTGATTCTCCTTTTCAACTGTTCCATATCATTATTCGTTTTCGAACTTTTTCTTCACTCATCAAACCTTGTTTGTAAGTAGTTTTCAAACTCCTTTTGGGATAAATCACTAGGAAGTTCAAACATATACTCATATCCTTCATCACAAAAGGAAACATTCTCTTCAGGTGGAAACCATTTCCGAAGCCAGATGATATAGGAGGCATAATCTTGTAACCTGTTCGTTGAATCAAAGTAATCAATCACAAAAACATTTTTCTTGCTACTCAGTGAACTTTCCAAAGTAAGCTGAGGACTTTGATAATCCCAAGAAAGCGAGTAAGCTTTTTCAGGATTCGTCCTTTCTCTGATCAAAATACCTGGGAATTTTCCTCTCAAAGCAGTACAAAAGGCTTGTAAATCTAGGAATATGGGGCCTTTACTCTCAATAAAGACAAAATCAGCAGTACTCATCAGTCTCTCTCCTTCTTTTTAAAACTGAAAACAGACTTAACCATCAATGGCAAAATTCTCCAGACTCTCAAATGCCTGCCCCTGATAGTCAAAAGAAAAGATATGAATATCATCAAAAGTTTGATCGCAGAAAGTAACGGTTTGTCTTTCTGGCTCGATGATGGGTTTACCCAATTTTTCAGTAGCTTCTTCATCTGTGAAATACCCATAAAATTCTTGTAAATGAGGCAGTATAAATGCAAGAATACGGTAAAGATTTTTATGGTAATTGGCTGCAAGCAACTGAGCTTCCATCTCAAAGTTTCCACTTGGTTTTTCTTCCCAAGCTACAAGAACATCATCTACTTCATGTAGGTAGGCTTGCAAGGACTGATCGAATATCATGGCTATTTTTCCTTCAATTCTATTTGTAATAACAGAAAATAAAATCACATAGATTGAACTAAATGATTACCTAGATGTAACTTTCATAATTCTTTTCACACTCTTATCTTTGTCAACTAGAAAGCAATCTGGAAAAGTCATCTGTCCCCATTTTTTATAATCAAAACTTGAATCAAAATGATTGATTAAGATTCCTAGCAAATTTCCATGAGAACTCAGTAAAATGGTTTTATCTGAATACCTTTCTTCCAAGTCCTCAAATAAATCTAAAATTCTATTTAATGCTTCTCGATTGGACTCGCCTCCAATAAGAGATTTATCTGGATTTTGCCATAAATATTGAATTGTTTTTTCAAACTCAGTATCTTCAATAAATCTTGAGGATAATTTTCGCTCTCGTAACCGATTATCAAGAACTATTTTATCAAATTGAATTGGCGAGCTATTAATCGTTTCAAATGCTCGTTTATAAGGACTAGAAAAATAATAATCAATATTAAAAGAATTCAAAAAATCTAACTGATTAAGAGATGAAAATCCTTTTTCTGACAAAGTTCTATTAAAATCATCACTTGAAAATCTTGAATGAGCATGTCTAAGTAAAATATAAGAATTATTCATAAGTCATTACCTTTCAATTATTATCATCAGTCTCAATGGATTTTTAAGCCCTCAATTATTCTCTAAAAATTCTTTAATACGAGAAACAATAGCATCGCTTTGATAATGATAGAGGTCGTGAGGCGCATCCATATAGTCGACTTGAATATTCGACTGGTCGCTTGCAAATCTCTCTGCATAACGTTGCCACTCTGATTGGCTAAAGGTCGTGCCTTCACCGTTAGAAACCAGGAGTAAGGCTGGAATTTTCGGATTAATGCTAGATGGAACTTTCTTGGCATTTTCCTTTGCCAAACGGGATTCATGAAGCATGGCTTGTGACATCAACTGCTTATATGCTAGTAATTTATATTGTTGTCGTTCAGTTTCAGTCAGAGTTGGATTTTTTATATAAAAGGACTCAGGGAAATAGCGTAATAAGCCAATCTTACTGCTCCAATAGGCCACAGTAAGCAAGGCCTGATTATCCTTTAAATCTTCATAACTCGCTGGCAAGGCCCAATCCAGACCAATCAAAGCCTTCACTTCATTTGGATATTTCTCTTGCCAAGCAAGACTCTCTAAACTAGCCATAGAATGCGAAATAATCACATAAGGACCTGAAACATGAGCTTGCGCCAAAGCTTGACGGGTCTCAGAAAGGACCTCCATCACATCTCTTGAACGATCACTATCTTCACTAAAACCATATCCTGCTCGCTCCACGACAACAACTTTGTATTTTTTGGATAGGGAATCTGATAGATTCTTAAAGTCTAAAATAGGAGAGGCGATACCTGCACCGGAAAGAAAAACGATTGTTTCAGATCCTTCTCCTTTAACAGAGACATTCATTCGATGTCCATTGACTGTAACTTGTTTACCAATGGGTGTTAGAAGCTTACTTTCATTTCGTAAACTAAATTGATGAAAAACAAATGTAGCACCTAAAAAGAGCAGGAGAAAGCCACAAACGATCCAGCTAAACTGTTTAAATTTTTTCATAGGCATATTGTACAAAAATTAAATCCCGGAAGCAACTTTTCCCATACAAAAAAACAAGATCCACATGGGACCTTGCTTTCCTGTTTTCAATTAAGCTTTGCCTTCTGAACCGAATACGTCGATACGTTCTTCAACAGCTGCTGTAATTGCTTCGAAACCTGGTTTCAAGAATTTACGTGGGTCGAAGAGTTTCTTCTTATCGTATTCTGCTTCGTTTGCATCGTATTCACGTACGAATTGACGAGTAGCATTTGCAAATGCGATTTGGCATTCAGTGTTAACGTTAACTTTTGCAACACCAAGTTTGATAGCTGCTTGGATTTGATCGTCAGGGATACCTGATCCACCGTGCAATACGATTGGGAATCCTGGAACAGCTTCAGTCAATTTTTGCAAGTGGTCAAGGTGAAGACCTTTCCAGTTTGCTGGGTAAGGACCGTGGATGTTACCGATACCTGCAGCCAAGAAGTCGATTCCTGTAGCAACCATTGCTTTAGCGTCTTCGATTGGTGCCAATTCACCGTCACCGATGATACCGTCTTCTTCACCACCGATAGTACCAACTTCAGCTTCTACTGAGATACCTTTAGCATGAGCTTTTTCAACGACATCTTTCGCCAATTTAAGGTTTTCTTCAACTGGAAGGTGTGAACCGTCAAACATGATTGAAGTGTAACCAGCTTCGATACATTCAAGAGCATCGTCGTAGTGACCATGGTCAAGGTGAATAGCAACTGGTACAGTAATACCCATTGATTCTACAAGGTTTTCAATAAGGGCTTTACATACTTTGTAACCACCCATGTATTTAGCAGCACCCATAGAAGTTTGGATAAGTACTGGAGCTTTCTTAGCTTCTGCTGCACGCAAGATAGCTTGAGTCCACTCAAGGTTGTTTGTGTTAAATCCACCAACTGCATAACCATTGTCACGAGCTGCTTGGACAAATTTTTCTGCTGAAACGATTGCCATTTGTTATAGGCCTCCTATAAATTTTTGTGGGGTTAATCCCACTTACATTGTTTATTTTATCACTTTTTAGATGAAATTGCTAGCTTTTCCTGTAGCTTTAAGCGATTTCTTCCGATAAATAGGACGGAATCTCCTATCTCCTAAGACTCTCATCCTAGCAAACAAGTAAAAGAAGCTGGGACAAAAGTCCTAGCCTCTCAATTATTTTTGGTTTGTCGAGCAAGACGCAGTGGTTGAGCGAGCTCTACTACACTGGTTTCATCAGCTTTTACAGCCCTACTCAACTGTGCGGAGGTGTGACGACGAAATCGAATTCTAACGAATGACCAATTTCTGTCCCACTCTCTATTCTCTTCTTTAAAATTTTTTAGTGAAAGGAGAAAGGCAATCCCGCAAATCACAAGGAGTGCTGCTACAACCCATTGAGAATAGAAATAAGCAGCAAATAACTGACTGTCGGTAAATATTTTTCCAAGAAGTCCGTTTAGCACTCCCTCAAGAAAGGGAATATTCTCACACACTGCAAGGATTGACGCAAGAAAGAGTATACTGCCTGCTATCAGAAAAAGATGAAGAATCCATTTTTTGATTCTTTTTTCATCTCTGAGCAGATACTGAGAAGCAATCGCCACTAAAAAAATGAAAACATTCCATATGTTTAAGGCGATAAAATATCTAAAAGTATCCTTGTATGCGCCTATCCCCATCGCTAAAATCAGGATAGGACCGAAAAAATTAATGGCACTTCCCAATAGTACAAAAAGGCCATCGGCCAATACCAGATCCTTTTTCTTCATGTTCTCACCTCATCTCACACCTATTCTATCATAAAGTTTTGAAAAACAAAAAAAGACAGCCGAAGCTGTCTTGATTATCCGATGCGGAGAGAGGGACTTGAACCCTCACGACCTAAAGCGGTCACAGGATCCTTAGTCCTGCGCGTCTGCCAATTCCGCCATCCCCGCGATTGAGTACTTTACTAGTATATCAATCATCCACATGTTTGTCAAGATTTTTTTCAAACTTTTTTCAATGTTTGTTATTTCTTCACAAAAGGGATCAGGTCACGAAACCTGACCCTTGATTCTTATTTGCTATCGTGATTTTCAACGGCCGCTGTGATAAAGGCTGTGTAAAGTCCTTCTGGGCGGTTTGGTCGACTTGACAATTCTGGGTGGTATTGGCAAGCGACAAAGAATTTGTTGTCTGGTATTTCAACAATTTCGACCAAACGGTTGTCTGGTGAAACGCCTGAGAAGACAAAACCTGCTTCTTCGAACTGCTCTCGGAAGGCATTGTTAAACTCATAGCGGTGACGATGGCGGCGTTGCACTACTTCTTGATGGTCATAGGCTGCTGCTGCTTTCGATCCTCGCTTGAGCTTCGATGGGTAGAGTCCTAAACGAAGGGTTCCTCCCATGTCTTCCACATTGATTTGGTCCCGCATGATATCGATAATCGGGTACTTGGTTTCTGGATCCAATTCAGATGAATTAGCCCCCTCCAAGCCTAAGACATGACGGGCAAACTCGATACAGGTCAACTGCATACCGAGACAGACCCCTAACATTGGCACATCCTGTTCACGCGCATACTTGATGGCTTGAATTTTTCCTTCTGTTCCCCGTTGACCAAAACCACCTGGGACAATGATCCCATCCGCATCTCCAAGGAGTTCTGCCACATTTTCAGCTGTCACATCATTGGCATTGACCCAATTAATCTTGACTTCTGCATCATTGGCATACCCTGAGTGCTTCAAGGCCTCAACGACAGAAATGTAGGCATCTTGCAATTCTACGTATTTTCCAACCAAGGAAATCTTGACCTGCTTCTTGAGGTTCATGACCTTGTCGACCATTGCAGACCATTCTGTCATATCTGCTGCAGGAACATCCAATTTCAAATGGTCACAAACGATTTGGTCCATATTTTGTGCTTGCAAGTTCAATGGGATTTGGTATAAATGTTCCACATCAAGTGACTCGATGACAGCTTCTGGTGCGACATCACAGAATTGAGCCAACTTGTTCTTAATTCCTTGACCAGCTGGTTTTTCTGTACGGATGACCAACATATTTGGTTGAATTCCAAGACCACGCAATTCTTTCACAGAGTGTTGGGTCGGCTTGGTTTTCATTTCTCCCGCAGCCTTCAAGTAAGGTAGAAGAGTGGTGTGGATGTACATAACGTTTTCAGCACCGACATCTGCCTTCATTTGACGAAGAGCTTCAAGGAAAGGAAGGGACTCAATGTCTCCAACTGTTCCCCCGACTTCTGTGATGATGACATCTGAATCCGTCGTCGTCGCTGCTCGTTTGATCTTTTCTTTCAAGGCATCTGTAATATGAGGAATCACCTGTACAGTCGCACCCAAGTATTCTCCACGACGTTCCTTGCGAAGGACTTCGCTATAAATTTTCCCTGTTGTCACATTTGAATACTTATTCAGATTGATATCAATGAAGCGTTCATAGTGACCAAGGTCCAAGTCTGTCTCTGCGCCATCGTCTGTGACAAATACTTCCCCGTGTTGGTAAGGACTCATTGTCCCTGGGTCAATATTGATATAAGGGTCAAATTTTTGGATAGTCACTTTCAATCCACGATTTTTGAGCAAGCGACCAAGACTTGCTGCGACAATCCCTTTTCCGATGGATGATACGACACCACCCGTGACAAAAATATATTTTGTTGACATGTGCTTTCCTCTTCTTCTAATGTTGTAGAGGCCATTCCTCTTTGCAGAAAAAACAAAAATAGCTCCCTAATCCTTAGGGAGCTCCGACCTCAAAATGAGGTGCCCGAACAATATCTTACCGCAAATGGTCTACTTTGTCAAATTGAAAATTTCATGAAAATAATGTTCGCTGTTTACACGACCTTTTCCACTCCATTTTGTGTGACGAGAAATTTCTCAAATTGAAGTTGAGGAATGCAAAGAGCAAGGTCCTTGTGGATTCGTTCTAGCGCTTCTAAACGCATCTCGACTGACGTCTCGGCATTTCCTTGGATGACAAAGAGGGCGTTTTGCGTGGTCTCCTCAAATTTGTAATGGTCACTATCGCGTACATCCAACCAAGCCAGAACTCCTTTTTGATCCCGGTAGACAGGATCTGTCGGTGCGACATGTTTTTCGCTAGAAAGGATCGGGAGGAAGATATCGTCTCTTTGACTCACTGTAAATTCAATCGGTCCCTCAATCTTATCTAGGTCATGTCCTCCGATCGCGAGAAAAGACTTCAGAGATTCGACATTATAGATATCAATGATGCTATTGATCTGAGGAAGAGCACCTCGATGCTGGATGTTTCGGATAAGAGCTAGGACTGTTGGTGGATTTTTCTTGATGCTACGCCCTACTTTTTGCAAGAGGTCTGTATACCCTTTGATGACAGGAGATGCCACTACTTCTTCTATCTGACACTGGAGCGCCCATTGTTCAAGCTCTTTCTTCTTTTCAAGAAAAGAAGGGGGCAAAACTGCTTGGGGATCCACATTTCTAGCAATTCCGACCACAACTGTATCAATACCAAGAGCTACTAAACTTTGATCTAAACGAAAGTCCATCTGGAACACCTCCTATTGGGAAACCTTACACGTTTATCATACGACATTTCATCACTTTTTTCAATGCAAACAAAAAGAGAGTGGGACAGAAATCGGTCATTCGT
>NZ_KV812860.1:46851-65827 GCF_001813525.1 Streptococcus sp. HMSC065C01
TGAGAGGCTAGGACTTTTGTCCCAGCCTCTTCTTATGATTTATTCTTCTTCCTCGTCTTCAGAATCCTCTTCTTCGTCGTCTTCTTCGCTTAATTCAACTTCCTCACCCAAATCATCTGGTACGATTTCATTGATTTCAGCATCGTAAGCTTCGACTTCACTCTTTTCATCGTCTGGATTTTCTTCATCATATGAAAGAGCTGGATCTGCTTCGTAAACTTCTTCGTCTTCTGGATCGTCGTCGTTGTAGTCGATCGCATCTTCGTCTCCATCCATAAAGGCATTGACACGTTTTTTCTTCCGTTTCTTAGGAGTTTCATCTTCGTCTGTTTCTTCAAGAGCGATGATTTCTTCGTCAACTTCATCGATGGCATACCATGAACGAAGACCCCATTTGTTATCTCCAAGTGGGATAAAGCTTCCATCTACATTCAATTCTGTGTAGAACAATGGAAGAGCTTCACGGATCTCGCTGTTTGATTTTTCAAGGTAAATTTGAATTTCATTTACAAGATCGCTAAAGTACATTTCATGGTCACGTCCGCGTAATTCCAAAATCGCACGCGCCACTTCAATCATAGAAAGTTCACTTTTTTCTTGTCCAGCAAATACTTCTAATTCCAAGGGTAAATCTCCTTATGTTTCATTTCCTAAATGGAGAAGGATCCGGTCTTAAACCTCATCCTATCCTCAATGATAGATTGAAAACTTCTCGCCACTAAATCTATCACGCATTTTATCGTTACACTCTATTGTACGATAAATTTCCCCTTTCGTCAAAGGAAAATTCCAGGATTCTCCATGAAATCAAAAAAAGAAGAGCCTCACGGCTCTTCTTTTTTATCTAAATTATTTTACTTTTGCTGTGCTTGTGATCACGTTCACTGCTTTCTTCACTGTGATGTCATGTTTCAACATTTCTGGTGAAAGAAGGTTGCGAACTTGTTCAACTGGCATGTTGTAATCTGCTCCCAATTGTTCGATTTCAGCGTTGATTTCTTCTTCAGTTGCTTCGAAGCCTTCTGCTTTCGCTACTGCTTCAACCACAAGGTTTGTCTTCGTACGGCTTTCAGCTTCTGCTTCGTATTGTTTGTGAAGATCTTCTTGAGTTGTTCCAGTGATTTGGAAGTACATTTCAGGTGAGATACCTTGACGTTGCATGTTTCCAAGGAACTCGTTGATTGAACGGTGTACTTCTTCGTGGATCATTTCTTCTGGAAGGTCAACGATTTCAGCGTTTTCAACTGCAAGATCGATTGCTGCTGCTTCTACTGCATCGTTGTATGCTTCTTCTTTAGCTGCTGCCAATTCTTTGCGGTATTTTTCTTTCAATTCGTCAAGAGTTTCAACTTCTTCGTCGATGTCTTTTGCCAATTCATCGTCAAGAGCTGGTACTTCTTTTGCTTTTACTTCGTGGATAGTTGTCACGAATTTCGCTTCTTTACCTGCAAGGTCAGCTGCTTGGTAGTCTTCTGGGAATGTTACGATCACATCAACTGTTTCACCAGCAGAGTGTCCAACCAATTGGTCTTCGAAACCTGGGATGAATTGACCTGAACCAAGTCCAAGTGAGAAGTTATCACCTTTACCACCGTCGAATTCAACACCGTCGATAGAACCTACGAAGTCGATCACAACTGTGTCACCTTCTGCTGCAGCACCTTCTTTAACAACCAATTCAGCCAAGTTGTTGCGTTCGCGTTCGATACGAGCATCCACATCAGCGTCTGTTACTTCTTTAGAAACTTCTACTGATACTTCAAGGTCTTTGTAAGCACCCAATTTTACTTCAGGTTTTGTTACAACAGCTGCTGTCAATGTCCAGTCTTGACCTTTTTCCATAGATACAACATCGAAAGTTGGTTGTGCTACAACTTCGATTCCAGCTTCTTTAACAGCTGCTTCATATGCTGCTGGAAGAAGATCGTTCAAAGCATCTTGGTAAAGAGCTTCTTCACCAAAACGTTGGTTGAAGATTGGACGTGGAATATGACCTTTACGGAATCCAGGTACGTTCAAAGTTTTCTTAACTGACTCAAACACACGGTCCAAAGCAGGTTTGATTTGCTCTTGGCTGATTGTGAAAGTCAATACACCGTGGTTAGTTTCTTTGTTTTCAAATGATACAGACATTCTGTCTCTCCTTAAAATAATATAGTCATTCCTTATAATTTTACCACAAAACTTTGAAATTGCAAGTTTTAAAACGTTTTTGCCTCTCTTTTCATCCAAAAAAACTAGCCCTTAAAAGCTAGTTCTGATTATGATTTTCGGATGGGATCATCGAGGTAAAGAGCACGGGCGCCACCGATCAATTTTGGCCGACTGGCGAGGGCCGTGACATGGGCTCCACCTAGTTCACGCAAGATAGGGCGAATTGGAACTTGCACGTGTTTGACGTGCATCCCCACCGAGGTATCTCCGATGTCTAACCCGGCTTGGGCTGTGATAAATTCCACTTCAACAGGATCCTTAAAATACTTGAAAGCAGCGAGTTGTCCAGCTCCTCCTGCATGGAGACTTGGAAGGACATTGACGATTTCTAGCTCCTTCTTATCTGCCAATTCTCTTTCGACCACCAAGGCGCGATTGAGATGCTCACATCCTTGTACCGCCAGATAAATCCCTCTTGGATTCAACTCATCTAGTAAGGTCTGGACAATAGCTTCAGCAATATCGATGTTGGAGGCCTTTCCAATTTGCCCTCCTGCAACTTCGCTTGAAGACATCCCGAGGACTAGAATCTGTCCTTGGCGGAGACGGCTTTTTGCCAAGACATCTACCAAGATTTCTTTTGTATCCTTCTTCAGTTGCTCCAGATCCATGAATTAGCTTCCTTTCTTTTGAAATGCATAATAGACCACATAGCCTAAAGCCATTCCAACAAAATTCTGAGCGAGATTATTCGGAATGTCCGAGATAGCAGCACCCCAGCCATTGCCTAAAAAGAGAGCGGAAGCTAGTGCGTAACCGCCTACCATGACGACTGTCGCAAGGAGCAAGCCTAGGTAACGAGCTTTTCCCTTGAAGCCAGCGAAATAGCCTTGTCCCCCGTGAAAGAGGAGGCTAAAGAACATCCACTGAGGATAGCCTGAAATCAGATCCAATAAGAAGGCTCCGACACCACCTACAATCGCACCTTCCTTGCGCCCAAAATAGAAGGCTGTGAAATACACTCCAAGATCTAGCAGGGTGACGATCCCTGTCGGAGTTGGAAGTTTGGTATAGTAGCCAAGTACAACTGTCAAGGCTGTCAAAATAGAGAGGCGGGCAATGAGTTGAGTTCGATTAGATGTCATATTGTACTACTCCATATTGGTCTGAATGTTGAATCGCTTGGAAAACAAAGTCTTTAGAGGCTTTAACAGCTTCAAGTGGAGATTTCCCTTGCACCAACTGGCTGGAAATGCTCGACGCAAAGGTACAACCAGCTCCTGTATTGTTCTTTTCTAAGACTGGCTCTTCAATGACGGTGAAGTCTGTCCCATCATAAAAGACATCGATGGCCTTTTCTTTATTGAGACGATTGCCTCCTTTGACCACGACATTCGCTGCTCCTAATTCGTGGAGTTTGCGCGCTGCCTCCTTCATATCGTCGAGCGATTGAATCTTGCTTTGGGTCAAGATCTCAGCTTCTGGTAAGTTTGGCGTGATGATGGTCACATAAGGGAAGAACTTAATCAATTCGTCTCGAAGAGCTGAAACTTCTACATCATGACTTTCCTTGCAGACCAAGACAGGATCTAGTACCACAGGAATCTCCGCATGGGCTTTGACATAGTCCAAAGCCAAGTCTGCCACTTCAACATTTGGCAAAAGACCGAGTTTAATAGCAGAAAAAGGAACATCTTTGAGGGAGTTGAGCTGTTGAGCAAAGGTCGTCGAATCCACCGGAATCACTTCAAAACCGTGCTCCGTCATAGCGGTCAAACAAGTCACCGCTACAAAACCATGCTGTTTGTTAGTCGTATAAGTTGCAAGGTCTGCGTGAAGACCTCCCCCACTAAAAATATCATTTCCTGAAATAGCTAGAATCAATTCATTACTCATAACGGATCTCCTTTAAATATAAGCCATTTGGTGCTGCTGTAGGACCTGCAAGATTGCGGTCCTTCTTTTCCAAAATCAGATCGATCTGCTCGATCGGCATCCGATCATTTCCAATCTTCAACAAAGTTCCCACCATATTACGGATTTGCTTGTAGAGAAAGCCATTGCCCGAAAAGGTAAAGACAAGGCGATGATGTTCTGCATCCTCAACCAAGCGAGCCTCTGTAATCGTACGAACCTTATCTTCCACACTGGTTCCCGAAGCGGTGAAACCGGTGAAATCATGGGTTCCCTCCAACTTTTGGATGGCTACTTGCATCTTTTCCACATCCAAAGGATAAGGATAGTGGGTGGCATAGTGGCGCATCATGGGGTTCTTGGGACGACCATAATCCACGATAAATTCATAGGTCTTGCTGTGCTTCTTGTAGCGTGAATGAAAGTCATCTGCTACTTGCTCCACTCGGATGAAATCAATATCCTCTGGGGTTTGGGTATCGAGGGCAAAGCGGAGCTTTTCCTCGTCCCGCGCTTGGGGGAGATCAAAATGAATCACCTGCCCAAGAGCATGGACACCTGAATCCGTTCGCCCCGCTCCATGAACGGTAACAGGGGTTCCTTGATTGAGACGCGTCAAGGTCTTCTCGATTTCCTCCTGCACACTACGGGCATGCGGTTGGCGTTGAAACCCTGCAAACAAGGTCCCGTCATATGAAATGGTTGCTTTGTATCGTGTCATGGTTCTATTTTAGCAAGATATAGAAGGGGTTACAAGAGTGAAAAAACCAAACTGTCCGGGTACAGTTTTGCAAGCACAAAAAGAGGCTGGGACAAAAGTCCTAGCCTCTCAATTATTTTTGGTTTGTCGAGCAAGACGCAGTGGTTGAGCGAGCTCTACTACACTGGTTTCATCAGCTTTTACAGCCCTACTCAACTGTGCGGAGGTGTGACGACGAAATCGAATTCTAACGAATGACCAATTTCTGTCCCACTCTCTTAACTTCGACCTGTTACAAATCTACTAGGTCTCAGTCTCTTTTTTTATTTTTCAAGTCCATTCCTGCCGCTCCTAAGATCGCTCCTAGTAAAGCGAGCCCAAGAGCAGATTCCACTCCTGTTTCTGGGAGTTGCTTGTTAGAGTTTCCTGTTTCTGAACGAACCTCTTTTTCCACAGCTACTGGAATTGGCGTTGGGGTATTTGCTGGTGCTACTGGTTGATCCTTCGAGATCACTTGAGGCGTTGAAGGTTCTGGAACCACTTTGTTTACAAGCACATCTGGTTTCACTGGTGCTTCTACTGAAGGGCTTGTTGGGATCACGACTTCTTTGGTACCGACTTCAACAATTTCTGCAACCGGCTCTGTTGCAACTTCTGTAGCGATCACTTTTCGACTTTGATCAAGCGCCGAAACCTCTACATAGTCAAGACCTTGCCCTTTAACCCCAGCCTGGATTACTCTGCGTTCTCCTTTAGCGAGATCTGGATCGGTGCGTTCCACAAGGTCAAAATCAAGTTCTTTCTCCACGATGTCAAGACTTGGTTTGTCTTCCACTAGGGCTTTGACGTCATTTTCAGCCAAGCTACCTACTTGCGTGATTGGCTTGAGCCCCGCAAGAGCTTGAGTCAGAGCAGCCACTTCTTGATCCACCTGATCTTGATGAGCACGACTCACATTCCAATTCAAGCTATCTAAGACTTTCGCAAGTGCTGCGCGAGATTCTGGTGTGTAAATGTCTAGATCTGTTGGCACCGTAGCAACTGCTTTTCTAAGAGCAGTGAAGTCTGCTTTGAAATAGTCCTTGTTGTGGTTGGCAAAAGCTTCCATGACCTGGAAGACTTCTTCTTCCTTGTATTCATTGGCCGGCTCATCAGCCCAAATTCCCAACATACTTCCGGATGTCGGTAATTTGACATCAGGGTACTTGGTTGAAGCTAACTGTTCAAATGGAACAGTTTCTGTATTTTGGATAGCTTTTTCGAGCGGATAACTTTGATCACCTTTGTGGCCCAAAACATAGTACCAGTCTCCGTTGGTATTAAGGAATTTATACCCCTTATCTGCCAAATACTGTGGAGAAGCGAGGTTATAACCCCACCATCCTTTAGACCAGTATGAAATCAAGACGTCCTTGTCAAAGGCAACATCATCTTCATCTCCATAATAGAAGCCATCGTTAAAGGCCATTGGTTGCAAGCCTTTTTTACGCGCCATGGCTGCAAGACTATTGGAATACTCCGCAAACTTACCATAGAGGTCATACCACTTGAGGTAGTACCAACCTTGCGCACTGGTAGCGTCATTGGCATATTCATCCGTTCCGTAGTTAAAGATCTTAGACTTGTCTTTGAAGTAGTCCATGTACTTGCCAATCAAGGCTTTGGTAAAGTTGACTGCTGCTTCATTGGTCAAATCCATGGTTGTTTTTGAAACCGTATCAAAGCTGGCTTGTGGGTTTTCAATGCCCAATTTTTCCATGGCCACTAACAAGGCATCCATGTGTCCAGGACTATTGACTGCCGCAATCAAGCCGATTCCTTTAGCAGTAGCATAAGCATGGAGTTCATCCATTTCTGCTTGGGTCAAAGCTTGACCATTTGGATCATCGTAATAGGCCTTGGTGCCTTCTAAAATGGCCTTTTTCACATCGTCACTAGCATAAGTCTTGCCATTGGCTTCCACCGTCATATCATCGAGGACGAAGCGCATACCATCGTTTCCGACAAGGAGGTGCAAGTCAGAATAACCCAGCTCACTGGCCTTATCTACGATCCGTTTCAACTGATCCAGTGAGAAGTATTTGCGGCCTGCATCGATCGAGATGACCTTCTTCATGGCGAGTTTTTCCGCTGCTTCTTTTGCTGCAACTTCTTTCGCATAGCTTTCCGTATACACCAAAGCATCTTGAGCTGCTTTGAGATGGTCGATCAAGGTTTTGGCCTCTGCTCGAGTCGTGTCTGCTCCTGCCCCTTCTAAAGCTTTTTTAGCTGCCGTAAAGGCTACTAGAGATTCCGGTGTATAGTGATCCAAATCAGTTGGAGCTTCTGAAAGAGCTTTTCCGACGACTTCAGGATCTGCAACAAAGTAGTCCGCATTCTTGTCCGCGAAGGCATGCATGAGCTTAAAGAGAAGGTCTTTTTTGTAGGTTGCGGATGGCGTATCTGCCCAGGCAGCTACCATACCACCAATGAAAGGTACCTTAGCTCCATCATTTTTTTGAACTACATCAATCGCTGACTTGGAAATTCCTTCGAGACCTTGATCAAGGTTGTACCAACCAGATCCAGCCTTGTCCCGTCCGAGCACATAATACCAAGCATCATTGGTATTAAGAATCTGATGACCTAGTTCAGACAAGAGTTTTGAAGAAGCGACATCATAGCCATTCCAGCCACCTGTCCAGTAGGACACAATGATATCCTTGTCAAAAGTACCATAGGAAGTATCGCCATTGTAGTAGATTCCATCATTGAAGGCCATTGGTTTCATCTTGTGTTTTTTCACAATAGCTGCTAGATCATTGGCATATTGGATGAATTTTTCATAGCCTTTTTCTGGATAGCCTTCACCTGGCCAATGCTTGCTAGCTTGGAGAACCTGCCAACCATGGGCATCTGTGGCATCATTGGCATATTCATCCAAACCGATGTTAAAAATGTCTGCCTTGCCGCTGAAATAAGCCACATACTTGTCTACCAAAGCCTTGGTAAAGTCTAAGGCTTTTTGGTTGTCCAAATCAACTGTCCGGGCTGATTTTTTAGTGCCAAAGTAATTAAAGTGAGGGTTTTCGATCCCCAATTGTTCCATGGCTGTCAGAATCGCATCCATGTGACCTGGACTATTAATGGTTGGGATGACACCTACTTTCTTCGATTTGGCGTAGGCTAAAATATCATCCATTTGAGCCTGGGTCAAGGCTGTCCCGTTCGGATCATCGTAATAAGCCTTCGTCCCTTTTTCAACCGCATCTGTCACGGCTTGGCTAGAATAAGAAGTATCTCCCACTTTCAAAGACATGTCATCCAGCACAAAGCGCAAACCATCATTTCCAACTAGAAGATGCAAGTCTGTATAACCCGTCTTACTTGCTTCATCAATGATTTCCTTGATTTGGTCTGGTGAGAAGTACTTGCGACCGGCATCGATCGATACAATCTTTTTCTTGGCTAATTTTTCTTCCTGATCAGGATCTTTAGTAGGTGTTTCCGTCGTTGCTGTCGCTGGTTGAGCTGCCACATCCGACTCTGCGACAGAACTTGCTTCTTCGCGAATCAAACGGTCAAGATCTGATACCCGCAATTCACGATCAGGCAGTGTCGGTTGACTTTGATCGACGATTGGGGCAGGAGCCGTTGGTTTTTCTACTGTTGGCTGAGAAGCTTCCTCATTAAGAGAAATCGTTGACTCACCCTCGCTTGGCTGAGTTGGAACTGTCGTTGAAGGACTGTCTGTAACGCTCGACGTATCTGCAGCTACAACATGAGCACCAGCAAAAAATCCTATGAGCACCGAAGCAGCTCCTACTGCATACTTGCGAATCGCATAACGTGGTTGATGTGATTTCATCAGGACCTCCTAAATTGTCTTTGTAATCGTTTTCTTAAATTTACCACGATATCTTAATAAATTCAATGAAGGTTCTCATTATTCTTTAATTAGGAGAGGAAGTTCTTGGATTCGATCCAAAATAAAACGAGCTCCTTACTCAAAAGGAAACTCGTTCTTTCTTATAAATCATCTAAAGCATCTTTGACCTTGTCAAAGAACCCTTTTTTCTTTGGGTTGACCTTCAAATCACTTGCTTCCGCAAAGGCTTGAAGGGCTTCTTTTTGCTTGTCATTTAAACCAGTTGGGGTGACGACATTGACAGATACATATTGATCTCCCATGGCACCACCACGTAAGCTTGGAGCCCCTTTTCCACGGAGGCGGAATTTCTTACCGGTTTGGGTTCCTTCAGGAATGACCAAATCGACATCTCCGTGAACAGTTGGCACATGGACCGTATCTCCAAGAGCTGCTTGGACAAAGTTCAAGTCTAACTTGTAGTAGATGGTTGAGCCATCTCGTTCAAAGCGATCGCTCGGCTCAACATTGACAACGACATACAAGTCACCATAAGGTCCACCGTTAAAGCCAGCTTCTCCTTGACCAGCTAAGCGGATTTGTTGACCCGTTTCAACTCCTGCAGGAATCTTGACGTTCACGCTATGAGCTTGTTTTTCATGACCTGTTCCACGACAAGTCGTACATGGATCTTTGATTTCTTGACCACGACCATGACAGACATCACAGGTCACTTGACGGCGCATCATCCCAAGAGGGGTTTGCGTATCCACATTGATGACTCCAGAACCATGACAGCGTCCACAGGTCACCGGACTAGTCCCTGGCTTAGCTCCAGAACCATGACAGGTATGACAGCTAGCTTCCCGATGGTACTTGACTTCTTTTTCCGCACCAAAAATCGCTTCTTCAAACTTGAGATTGACGCGGTATTGGAGGTCATCCCCTTGACGAGGTGCATTTGGATTACGACTTGCACCGCCACCAAAGAAGCTAGAGAAGATATCTTCAAAGCCACCAAAACCAGCACCATCAAAGCCACCAAAACCACCTGCTCCGCCACCGAAGCCACCATTGGCACCTGCAGCACCATATTGGTCATAAGCAGCCCGTTTTTGCTCGTCACTCAAAGTCTCATAAGCTTCTTGAACTTCCTTGTACTTTTCCTCAGCACCAGGCTCCTTGTTGATATCTGGGTGATATTTTTTAGATAATTTCCGATAGGCTTTCTTGATCTCATCTTGAGATGCATTCTTTGAAACGCCCAAACGGTCATAAAATTCAGTATTATTCATACAAGATACTAAGAGCGAACAGAAAGCGACTGAAATTTAGGAAACCGACAAGAAATCCTGATTTCTTAGGCGGTTTATCTAATTTCCAAGCTTTCCGCTCGAGTTCAATTCCCCGAACGCTCTTTGTTCCTTTCTATTGATGTTGTGAATCAAACCACGATTTAGGTCGGGTTCAGTTCCTTTCTTTTATATTGAATTAGAAACTTTGGAACCCGTGTTCAGTTACGAACACTCTTTGTTCCTTTCTATAATTTTCATATAAATTTTTAGAGGGCATTTTCTATACTTCGCTTCACTTGATCAAACTCTTTGTCCGATAAAGTAAATATCAAATCCTCTTCAGCATACTCGTTCTGTTCTTTAAAATAGTTGTCTGTATTAGCTGCCAAGCCTAAGCTTAGAATCACTTTTCTTGCAAACTCTTGATGGGCAAAACCGATAGCCGTAATGATCTGTTTATCTTGCACAAGAACTTTCGGTTGGAAATTTTCACGTGGAAGAAATTCAAAATAGTCAAAGAAGTTTTGCCAAATTCCACCTGTAAATTTCGTGTCCTTCAACAGACCTGCTTTCGCTAATAAAAGAGGCGCTGAAGAAATGGCTGCAATGAGGATATCTTGCTCACCAAGATCCCTCAAGAACGAAATCAATTTCTCATCCTGTAGGGCAGGTCCTATATTGACCATTCCTGGCAAAATCACGCAAGAATACTCTTCTATACGGATTTGATCTAGTGTTTTCGTTGGTTGACAGGGCAAGCCATCCTCAGAGACCACCATCGAATGATCTGAAGCGGCATAATCAATCGTGACGTCAAAAGACAGAGCTAAAGTACTCGTTAAAGCGGTTATCTCATAAAGAGAAAAATTAGGATAAATGATACAAAGTACTTTTTTCATAGGCAACATCCTCTATTTTACCGAAAAACAGAGGCTGGGTTGCAACCTCTGGATTTCTTTTTATCATTTACTAGTTAGGCGTTTAGGAAAGGCGCCATAGCGATTGCCGTAGAGTGACAATCACAAGAGTGAGTATCCATTATTAACGCCTCGCTCTCCGATTTTCAAGCTCGGGATAAAATAGTCCACTGGACTATTTTATTTTTCCGTAAACTCTCCGTCTACGACGTCATCGCCTGCATTTCCTGTTGCTTGTGCGCCTTCTGCTCCTGCTTGAGCTTGTTGCGCTGCTGCAGCTTGTTCGTAGAGTTTAACAGCCAATGCTTGCGCTTTTTCGTTCAAGGCTTCAAGTTTCGCTTTCATTTCTTCAAGGTTACCTGATTCTTGAGCTTTCTTAAGATCATCAAGTCCTGCTTGAGCTGCGTCACGTTCTGCATCAAAGCCTTTGCCTTCAGTTTCTTTGATAGTCTTTTCAGTCGCAAAGATAGCTTGGTCTACTTCGTTACGAAGGTCAACTTCTTCTTTACGTTTCTTATCTGCTTCAGCGTTTGCTTCTGCGTCTTTCATCATGCGATCGATTTCTTCGTCTGTCAAACCTGAGTTTGATTGGATAACAATCGTTTGTTCTTTTTGAGTTCCAAGGTCTTTGGCTTTAACAGACACGATACCGTTCTTGTCGATGTCGAATGTTACTTCGATTTGTGGGATACCACGAGGTGCAGCTGGGATATCAGTCAATTGGAAGCGTCCAAGAGTCTTGTTATCCGCTGCCATTGGGCGTTCACCTTGAAGAACGTGAATATCAACGGCTGGTTGGTTGTCTGCTGCAGTTGAGAAGACTTGTGATTTAGAAGTTGGAATTGTAGTGTTGCGGTCGATCAATTTTGTGAAGACTCCACCCATTGTTTCGATACCAAGTGACAATGGCGTTACGTCAAGAAGGACAACGTCTTTCACATCACCAGTGATCACACCACCTTGGATCGCAGCACCCATAGCCACAACTTCGTCAGGGTTCACTGATTTGTTTGGTTCTTTACCAGTTTCAGCTTTAACAGCTTCTACAACGGCAGGAATACGAGTTGAACCACCGACAAGGATGACTTCGTCGATATCTGACAAGCTCAAACCTGCATCTGAAAGGGCTTGACGAACTGGAGTTTTTGTACGTTCTACAAGATCACGAGTCAAATCGTCGAATTTCGCACGAGTCAAGGTCATTTCCAAGTGAAGAGGTCCAGCAGCTCCTGCAGTGATGAACGGCAAGCTGATTTGAGTTGAAGTCACACCAGAAAGGTCTTTCTTCGCTTTTTCAGCTGCGTCTTTCAAACGTTGAAGCGCCATCTTGTCTGTTGACAAGTCGATACCGTTTTCTTTCTTGAATTCTTCAACCATGTGGTCGATGATTTTTTGGTCAAAGTCGTCACCACCGAGTTTGTTATCCCCTGCAGTTGCCAATACATCAAAGACACCATCACCCAATTCAAGGATAGATACGTCGAATGTACCACCACCAAGGTCGAATACCAAGATTTTTTCTTCTTTATCAGTCTTATCCAAACCGTAAGCAAGGGCTGCTGCTGTTGGTTCGTTGACGATACGTTCTACTTCAAGACCAGCGATTTTACCAGCGTCTTTAGTTGCTTGACGTTGCGCATCGTTGAAGTAAGCTGGAACTGTGATAACAGCTTTGGTTACTTTTTCACCAAGGTAATCTTCAGCATAACCTTTCAAGTATTGAAGAATCATAGCTGAGATTTCTTGTGGTGTGTATTCTTTACCGTTGGCAGAAACCTTTTCAGAAGTACCCATCTTAGATTTGATAGAGATCACTGTATCTGGGTTTGTAACTGCTTGACGTTTTGCAGCGTCACCAACGATGATTTCACCGTTTTTGAATGACACAACAGATGGAGTTGTACGGTTTCCTTCTGGGTTTGCGATGATTTTTGATTCAGTTCCTTCAAGAACTGCTACTGCTGAGTTTGTTGTACCTAAGTCAATACCGATAATTTTAGACATATGTTTTTCTCCTTGTTATTTTTTCTCTTTTTTTCTTTCTGATACTCTTCTTAAGTGGCGACGCCGTCAGAGCTTGACTTCGTCAATCTCTTTGACTAAACTTTGAGCCTAAGGTCTCAAAGTTTGCGAAGATACCGCCACGGCGAAGAGTATCGCCTTCGGTTCGCTTCGCTCACTATTGGCAAAGCCGAACCAATGTTAATCTTTCTTTCATAGTTTAGTGTCGTTTCGGACAAGACAGCTTAGTTATAAACCACTACCATGGCTGGGCGCAGGATGCGGTCATGGAGTTTGTAGCCTTTTTGGAAGACTTGTGCGATGGTGTCTGCTGGATGTTCATCATCTGCAGGCAAGGTTTGGATGGCCATGTGGTAGTTATGGTCAAAGGCTCCGTCCGCTGGAATTTCTTCGATTCCTTCTTCTTTCAGAGCATGTACCAAACTTTCTTGGACCATTTCCAAGCCCTTCTTCACATCATCTGTCAACCCTTCGACGGCAAGGGCACGTTCGAGGTTGTCCAGTGATGGTAAGATAGCTTTTGCCAAATCTTGGCTACGGTATTTTTGTAATTGTTGACGTTCTTCATTGGCACGGCGCTGAATATTTTGCATTTCTGCATGAGCACGAAGGTATTTGTTTTCAAATTCCTCGGCACGCGCTTGTGCTTCTTCTAACTCAGAAGGTTGGTTGCTTTCCTCTACAACTTCTTCAGTTGTTTGGGCAACTTCCTCTTCTTTCACGTCTTCTTTTTTGATATCTTCTGTCAAGGCATACACCCCTTTCATTTGGTCTTAATTTACTTCATAATGGTTGCTGTTGAGGTAACGGTAGTAGTCCGTCAACTTCATAACCAGTACCCGGCCGATGACATTGACCAGGCTAATCACACGCCTGTAATCCATCTCTACGGGACCGATCACATGCATGAGGGCCATCCCACGATAAGGAACCAAGAACTTATGACTAATGACCGTCACATTTTTCAAGGCCTTCTCTTGGGATTCTGCAACCAGGATCTGGGTCATTTGGTCTTCTGGCATTCCCCCTCGTAACTCCAAGGCTACGTGTTGGGGATTATCTAAGAACTGATAGGTCTGAAGATCGGCGTAGGTTAAGGATGAAACCTTTCCTTCTACAAAGACCAGTTCTTGAAACAGTTGCGAGAAGACGTAATCAAAGAGATCCAGCACATTGTCTGTCGTCTTGAAATAACGCTGTACAATCTGTGGAATCTCTGTCCGCAAGCGGTAGTGGATATCCAAGACTGTATTTCCAATGAAACGCTCTTGAACCAGCTGATGGAAAATTTCCAAGTCACTGGTTAAGAAATTTTTTGGAATGGCAAACTGGACGGTGACAGGCTTTGATTCATCCAAGGTCAACACCGCTAAGGCATCGTGGTTGGACAATGGAACAATCTCAAAACCAGTCAAGCGCTGACGTGTCGGTTCAACATCCTGAATCACTGCGGTGTAACCCGTCATCTGGGCTAGCAACTTGGCCGTAGCATCCAAGATATCATCTAACTTAAAGGCTTCGAAATCAAAGGCTTTCACCACTTGGTAGACATCTTGCTCATCAATCAGCTCTAGATCGAGCGAGTTCTGAACAAAATATTGGAAACCAGCACGGCTAGGCATTCGGCCACTCGAAGTGTGGGCCTTTTCTAGTAAGCCTTGTTTTTCGAGGGCAGCCATGTCGTTTCGAATGGTCGCACTACTGGATTGAATGACATCTTGTAGCGCTTTTGAACCGACTGGTTCGTGGGTCTTGGTAAAGATATCGACAACAAGATTGAGAATCTCATTTTGACGTTCTGTAACCATGACCTCACCTCTCTTTCATTTTTTAGCACTCTAAACACTCAAGTGCTAAACTATGATTCTATTATACACCCATCCAAAAGAAAGTCAAGAGAAAAATCCAAAAAATTAGCACTCTTTTTTCAAGAGTGCTAAAAATCATTCTTAAGACCTAGAGAAGTGAATCTCCTCTTATTTGCCAGCTTTTTTCAATAGCTGAATATATTCTTCCAATACTAGCTGATGCTTGGCCATATACTGAGCATTTTCTACGCCAACATAACGGAAATGCCAATTCTCAAAATTCACACCCGTGATGTTGCTCTTCCCATCTGGGTAGCGAAGGACAAAGCCATATTGCGGTGCGATGGCAGCCAGCTGCATGCCCAACTCATCACTTTGGCCAGCTTCGACACTCATATCAATCGCAAGTCCCGTCTGGTGTTCACTAGCACCAGGGACCTGTACCTGAGTCTGCACCTGCTTTTCAGCTTCTTCATGCGAAAGACCACTAGCCTCTAGTTGCGCAACACGTTCATTATAGAGCTCTGTTTGTTCGGCCACACTTCGATAGCCTGATATCAAGGTTTCTTCTGGGGCAATTTTTCGAGCTGCTTCTAAGAATTGACGAGTTGGTTCTACAATCCGACTATCCACTTTGATAGCATCCACATCTGTCAATTGTGGGTTCAGCTCAGGCTTCACATTGTCACGATTGACCAAGATCAACTGCCAGTCTTTTGTCGAAACGGCTGGTAAATCTGATTTTTCTTCCTTTTTCTTAGAAGAAGAGGGAGTCGTTACAGCTGTTTTTTTAGCCTTCCAAAACTGAAGCCCTGAAAACAAGCTCGGCTTCGCTAAGTAAGCACCAATTCCCGATCCAAGGACCACAAGAAGAAAGAAACTCAATAGGTAAGGCCACCACTTCTTACGTTTTTTTCGTGCGCGTCTATACTTATTCGTCATGGCCACCCTCTAGAAGTTTTGCTCCAACCTTACGATAGGACATATCCCCAATCTTTTCAATATGAAAGGCACCATCTTCATAGGCCAAAACCGTCACGCTTCCGTTGTCCAAGACCAATTCTTCGACAGCCTTAGGATCGATGAGATAAATCAAGGTCGTAATCGTCATACCATGGCTGACCACAATAGCATTGCCACCGCCAGCTGCTTCTAGCTCTTTTGCGATGGCTTCAAAACCTTCTTTGATCCGACTACTCAAGGCTCCCCAGGATTCAGCCCATCCAGTGGTATCCACTTCGACGATCCCTTCTGCTAACTCCATCAGGCTCAACTGATGAAAATCATCAACCTTAAAGACACGGGGTAAAACTCCCATGAAGAGATCGCCATCATAAGCACCATCAAAACTACCAAAACACCACTCACGGATTCGTTTGTCATAACGATAAGGGATTTTTCCTGTCAGACCAAGTTCCTGAAGAATAATTCCCATGGTTTGAATGGTGCGTCCAGAATCACTCGAAACAGCCTCTTCAAAAGAAAGCCCAGCTTCCTTGAGACCAAGTCCTAATTCTCGAATCCCACGCTCTCCTGCTTCTGTCAGCGGAGTGTCTGACCAGCCCTGTGCTCGCCCAATGGTATTAAACATGGTTTTTCCATGACGAGCAATATATAATCTAGTTTTTGTCATTGTATTACCTCCGTATGTATCTCTTTCATTATATCATTTTTTGCAAAAAGAAAGTAGGAAAGCTCTTACAAGTTTTGAGAAAAAGAAAAGGCCATGACCAAAGGGTCAGCCTTTCATTACGGACTAGGATTCTTGCAAGCTTTCACCGACCTCACGGTAACTGCTATCTCCAATCCCCTTAACCGTCAATACTCCATCTTCGTATTCTACAAGGGTAACACTACCGTTTGAAAGAGGCAGATTAAGATTTGGTTTTCCTTCGACCAAGCAGACCAAGGTCTGAATGGTCCAACTATGGCTGACCACCAAGGCATTGCCTCCACCATTTTCTTCTACTTCTTTGGCAATGGCTTCAAAACCTTCTAGGATTCGGCTTTTCAAGACTTCCCATGGTTCAGCCCAATTCGCTGTATCTACTTGGCAGATGCCATTGGCCAAATCTTCCAAGGTCAAAGTCTTATAGTCTTCTACATCCAGCACGCGTGGAACGACACCGTGAAAGAGTTCCCCACCGTAGGCCCCATCAAAGCTACCAAAACACCACTCGCGGATCCGTTTGTCAAAGCGATAAGGAATCTGGTCTTTCAAGCCCAATTCATCAAGAATGATCCCCATTGTCTGAATGGCACGGCCTGAATCACTGGAATAAGCTCGAGTAAACTCCAAACCGGACTCACGCAAGCCGATTCCTAGAGCTTGAATCCCTCGTTCTCCTTCTGCTGTCAAGGGTGTATCGGACCAGCCTTGAGCACGGCCAATGGTATTAAACATGGTTCTCCCATGACGAATCACAAATAATCTTGTTTTAGCCATCTTGTCTCCTTTTGCAAGAAAAAAGTCTGGAGTTTCATCATCACAGACTTTTCTATTTTCTACTATTATACTAGATTTCTCTTAGTTTTTAAAGCTATGAACCGGAGCTGGAATTTGACCACCACGGGCAATGAAATCAGCTGACGAAGCTTTGTTGACCTTCATTACCGGAGCAGACCCAAGAAGTCCACCGAGCTCTAACATATCGCCTTCCTTACCATAAGGAATGATCCGAACGGCTGTTGTCTTTTGGTTGATCACCCCGATAGCTGCTTCGTCGGCAATCATGGCCGCAATGGTTGTATCTGGAGTATCTGCTGGGATGGCAATCATATCTAGACCGACGGAACAGATGGCTGTCATGGCTTCCAATTTTTCCAGGTTGATATGACCTGATTGGACCGCCGCAATCATCCCTTCATCTTCTGAGACCGGAATGAAGGCACCTGACAACCCACCGACTTGGTTACAAGCCATGATCCCGCCTTTTTTCACTTGGTCATTGAGCAGAGCTAGCGCTGCTGTAGTTCCATGGGTTCCTACTACTTCAAGCCCCATGGCTTCAAGGACACGGGCAACCGAATCCCCAACAGCTGGTGTTGGCGCGAGAGACAAGTCTACAATTCCAAACTCAACACCGAGACGTTCACTAGCCATTTGACCCACTAATTGCCCAACACGGGTAATCTTGAAAGCTGTCTTCTTGACTGTTTCAGCCAATACATCAAAGCTTGCTCCCGGAACTTTTTCAATCGCCCGTTGGACGACACCAGGTCCTGAAACCCCAACGTTGATGACAACATCCGCTTCACCGACACCGTGGAAGGCACCCGCCATAAAAGGATTATCTTCTACTGCATTGGCAAAAACTACGAGCTTACCAGGCCCCATTGGATCTGCTTGGGATGCTTCTTTAATGATACGGCCCATGTCTCGGACAGCGGTCATATTGATCCCCGTCTTGGTCGATCCAATATTGACTGAAGAGCAGACAAAATCTGTCTCCGCAAGGGCACGAGGAATCGAATTAATGAGGATTTCATCCCCTTTTTGGTAGCCTTTTTGAACAAGGGCTGAGAAACCACCGATAAAGTTGACCCCAACTTCTTTGGCCGCACGATCTAGTGCCTTGGCAAAGGGTACATAATCTGTCGCATTGGTTGCTGCCCCAATAATGGAAATTGGAGTGACTGAAACCCGTTTATTCACAATTGGAATGCCAAGTTCTGCCGCAATCTCATCCCCAACAGCCACTAAGTCCTTGGCCTTTGTCACAATCTTATTGTAGACTTTTTCTGCCGCCTTTTCGATATCTGGATCGATACAATCTAGAAGGGAGATCCCCATGGTGATGGTCCGAACATCGAAGTTCTGCTCCTCAATCATGGCAATGGTTTCTGTTACCTGTCTAATGTCCATAAATTCTCAACCCCTATCTTACAAATTGTGCATAGCATCAAAAATCGCTGCGCTTTGGATATTGATTTTCACATGCAGAGACTGACCGAATTCTTCCAACTCTGAACGAAGCTGTGTGAAATCTTTTTTCTCATCTGACGATACGACCGCCATCATGGTAAAGTATTCATCCAATACAGTTTGAGAGATATCATCGATATTGAGTCCTAATTCTGCTACTTTCGTTGCAACACCCGCTACGATTCCTTTTTGGTCTTTACCAACGACTGTAATAATTGCTTTCATTTCACTGCTCCATTCTATCTATTTGCTTCCATTGTAGCACAATCCCCTTAAAATGGCCCTTCTCAACTGGGAACGTTCGGATATATTAAACGTGTATAAAAAAATAAAGAGGCTGGGACAAAAGTCCTAGCCTCTTTATTTTTTTTGGATTGTCGAGCAAGACGCAGTG
>NZ_KV812860.1:65927-72890 GCF_001813525.1 Streptococcus sp. HMSC065C01
ATTACCGATTTCTGTCCCACTCTCTTTATTTTGACGATTCAGTTTCATCTTTTAAGAGCTCTTTCTTCACGCGCACCGTACTCTCATACTCAGCCCCAGCTAGACGGTCAAAGGGAAAGCGACGATTGAGCAAGACGATGGCAAGAGTGAGAATCAGGTACAATAAAACCACAAAGAAGAGCAATAAAATCATGGACAGGGTTAAGAGAGAATTGTCCGTCAAATCGCTATTCAAGAGCGAAATCAAATAGAACAACCCTTGAGGAATCAGATAGAAATAACCTACTACCAGGATTCCCCGCCAGATGGTGCGAAGCCATTTTTGCTTGTCAAAATGCAAGCGGAATTTCAATAAAGCCATTCCCAAGGTTTTGCCCCGCCACAAAGGAATCAAACCAAAATAAACAGCCAAAATCGCTACATAAGGAATCGTCTCTAAACGCTCGATTACCGCGTAAAGCAAGGATAGCATTACAAAGTCGATCAAGAAGGCAAGACCCATCCGAAAACCAGATACTTTCGTTCCTACTCGGAAAGAATGCTCGTCAATTTCGTCTCGTGTCGGCAATAACCAAACCAGGAACCAACCGAGCAGATAACCCACTCCACCACCGGTAGTATTTTGAATAATATCATCAACATCTGCCAGGCGGTAAGGACCCGGATACATAAAGTAGAGACCTGATAACTGGGTCAGTTCCAAAAAGAGACTAAAGAGGGCTGTCAGGAGGATCGTTTTCTTAAAACCACACTTGAAATAATAGCGCAGATACATCCCAAAAGGAATCAACATCAGGACATTAAAGGCAGGCACATAAAAAGTTGGATGCTTAAGAGCTTGAATCCAAGTACCAGTCTGCGCTAAATCAAAGGGGCTCTCCTTGAAAAAATCCACCACAAAAGCAAAGGGATGGAGATTGACCATTTCCGAGTAGCTAGTATGAATCTTACTTGGATCCGGCAGAGGCAAGATCACCAAGAGATAGACCGTCATCAAGTAAAGCATAAAAGAATAGAAAATCAGCACCCGCAATTTATTGACCGAACCATATTTTCGATAATTCAAAATCATGTAGGGCAAGGTCAGCAAAAATGCCAGGAAAGGAAAGAGCTGAACAGCCGTTTTAATAGTAGAGATATACCCCATTGTGTCTCCTTTTTTTCGTTATAAAATCACCCTTTGTACAATGACAAAAGGTGATTTCTTCATTGATATAGAATATTATACGGCCTGGTAAAGGAAGAGTCAAGGAAGTACGATGAAAACCTTACTGAGGAGCCGTCTTAATAGTTAGCTTCTCCCCTCCAAGACTTTACTTCCGATAAAAACCAATAGATAACTCACAACCCCTGAAAGATGCAATAGCGTTGAGATCCATCCGGTGATTGCTGGTAAGAGCATGAGGCCAGATAGAAAAATTAAGAATAGATAAAACCATTTTACGGTGAGTGAAAATTCTTTCCACATCTTTGGCAGGAGCAGGACTCCTCCGGTCACAAAGGCGTATCCTACAGCAGAGATCCCTGTTGCCTGAATGTCCTGCTCCTGGGTTAAGAGGTGAAAAACGATGGAAGAGAGGACTGTCGCCGTCACAAAAACGATCAAGACTTGTCTAGAGCCTATTTTTCTTTCTAGCAGTCCTCCGAAGGGAAGGAGCATGAGTCCATTTAACAACAAATGGACCCATAAAAACCAGATAGGGGCTCCTTTACTACCGTGCATCAGGGTCCCACTAACATATTGCCAACCATACACCGGCTTTGAATGAAAAGCCAATAGGTCATACATAGCATCCCCATAAAAGGAAGTCAATAGACCGAGCAGCAAACAGATTAGAGCTAAAGTACTGATAACAGGATAGGTTATAAGGATTCTTTTCATATTTATCTTCTCTTTTTCAAAAAACAGCGTTACGATGTCTCCATTCACGACCATTATACCATGTAATTCAATGGAGACAGAAAAGTTTTTTGCTTCTTTCGTTTCAAATCTTTGCTGGAAAAACGAAATATCGTGACTTATTAGTCGGTCATTATTCGTGACCGGAAAGCGATCCTGTTTTTTAGCCGTAGCAAAAATTTGACTTTCTATTTTAAAAAGAATATACTCATTCTAATCTGAGACAAATATTTTTTATTTTTTTAAATCAACAGTATTGTATTCAGAGAAAAAACTACTAACTTCATGGAGGTGACGCTATGTCATTAGAAGAAAAATTGAACCAAGCAAAAGGTTCTGTTAAAGAAGGCCTTGGTAAATTAACCGGCGATACAAAAACAGAAGCTGAAGGCACTGCTGAAAAAGTTGCTTCAAAAGCAAAAGAAGTTGCTGAAGATGCAAAAGAAGCTGTTGAAGGAGCTATCAAGGGCGTTAAAAATATCTTTCATAAAGACGACAAATAGTCTTTAACATCCTAGACCTACTCTATTTTCTACAGTCACATTTGACTGTGAAAGATAGGGTGGTTTTTTATCTTCCATTTATCTTAGGTATAGAAAAAACACCCCGAAGGGTGCTCTTTGTAAGTATAGTAATTCCTTCGAATTAACATTTTGCGTGCAGTGGTTGCTATCCATTCAAATATCGCTTCGCTTGTTTTCTTGGGGCAACTGTGCATAGCATATCTCTACGCGACTAAAGTCGCTAGAGCTATCCTAATTACGCACCGCCAGTTCTCATAGATAAAAACACCTTGCAAGATGTAAAATGTTTTCGCTTGTATTCTGTATTCCAGTAACGAATTAACGTTTAGAGGCAATTGACTTCGTCGAATTGCAGCCGTATTTGTAAGTGGCTAAAGCCACAACAACTACATCAACTGCCACAATTTAGTATGAAAACATACAAAGAACACCTCGAAAGGTGTTCTTTGTAAATATTGTAATTCTTTCGAATTAACGTTTACTAAATTGTGAAGCTTTACGAGCTTTCTTAAGACCTGGTTTGGAAAGTATGAGTTTCAGTTGGACTAAAAACAGCGTAATATCAAGTCTTTTCAGAACTAAAACTACTTATTCATTTCATAAAATTTGAATCAATATTTTTTAAATAGGGGAATAGTTTAGTTCTGTAAGTATTGATATAACACACCTACAAAGCTTATTATATCAGATTTTTCTCAGTTTTAGAAAAATAGGTAGAGAAAAAAACAACATCTGGATTCTCCAAAAAATCTTGATCAAACAATCTTTACAACGAGTTGACGTATTTATAAATAAAAGGAATCGCTATCAAAAATTAGTTCATTTTCAATTTGGAATTTACACAAATTTTCGGACAATTGGAGCAAGTAGTATTACTATAAAGTATTATAAATAGTGATAGGAGTTACACCTTCTTCTTTTCTTCTTCAAGAGATTCCATGCTTTTATTATAAAGTTTATTTTCTTCCTGATACGTTTGGCTTAATCTAGTTTCAAACCTAGAAATTCTCTTTTCAAAATTATCTCTATTTTCTTCTAATTGCTGCAATTCATGTATTGGAAGTTCTTGATTATGTTTATGACAATAGGAGATGATAAAGTCAGTTATATCTTCATATAGTCTTTTTGCATCTCGCTTCATATCTTGATAATCTAATTCATAATCTGCTACTTTTCTTCTGAAAGCTTGATGATCACTCTCGACTTTATTAATTTTATCATTAATATTCATGTATTCTCCTAAAGTATTGGGCTGGACAGATCAGGTTCAGGTACTTCAGTTAAAGTTTTATTAATTGCATCAGCAGCACCCCCAGTTAATCCTCCTTCTAGAGAAGCAGGTACTTGAGAAGTGGCAAAATTCTGCATTTTAAACGCCTGATTAGCCAGCCAAGTTTGTAAAATAGCCCCTTCAGCCATTAGGACACCTTTTGTTGCTGAAACTAGAGCCTGGATTGCCAATCGTTCTTGAACTTTCATGTATTCA
Source organism: Streptococcus sp. HMSC065C01 (assembly GCF_001813525.1). Classification (NCBI taxonomy): domain Bacteria; kingdom Bacillati; phylum Bacillota; class Bacilli; order Lactobacillales; family Streptococcaceae; genus Streptococcus; species Streptococcus sp. HMSC065C01. Next base: position 69,838 of record NZ_KV812860.1, read on the forward strand.
GTTTTTATGCGCTCTGCTTCTAATCGATCTTCAGTATTCGGTTCAATCATTCATTAACTCCTTTTAATTGCTAAAAATCTTGGCACCTATTTGATCACTTTCAATAATTCTATCAGCAACTTTATTCAGATTATCTGAAATTTGAGACATTCTATTCCTATAATCGCTTGCTGAAGTGATAGTTTTTGTCTCTTTCCCACTGTTCCATGCAGTATCCAAACTTAGTTCAGATAATAGAACCTCTACTTCACTAGATGATAAGTGACGAGCAATACTATATGCTTCAGATTTGAGGGATGAAATTTTTTGAGAAACCTTTTCCTTTTCAGATTCAATTTTTGATTTAATTTCTTCTTCGTAAACCTCAGCTTGAAGTTTCGTGGTTTCCGCACTTACTCGGACCAATTCTTCTCTTAAACTAATTTTTTTACTACCAGAACTAGACTTCAAAGAGGCCTTTATCTCTTTTATTTGTTTGATATTTAAAGTGATTAAATCTTGTTTAGTTGGTTCAGGAGCAAAAGGACCGTAATTATTTAAATACCCGTTAATATAAAACTCCGGCCTATCAAAAATATCTTCTAACCCATAATTAACAATTCCTAAATTTGGTTTAAAATTCTTTGCTTTATATTCCGCTATCTTTCGGACCTGCTTTTCAGTCATGCCAGAGGCGAAAAGGTTTTTTTTATAATAATAATCGATATCTAAAGCATTTCCCTTTAATACAGGTGTTCGTGGTGAATGTCCATCTTCGTCTCCAATAACTTCAAACATCATTGTTTTTCCATAGGGAACTGCACCACCATTACCATCAAGTTTAACAACGTCCCTTCTACTATCTCTATAGATCGTAGCGTTCTTATTAAGATAGGCTACCTGTTCCTTTGAAATACCACCTGTATCTACAGCTTTTTTAGCTGCGAAATCCATGAAATTTGTAACTTTAATAGTCCGATTCTCTTTAAGGCCATACTTTGAAGCTGTATAAGCTACGCCAGGTCCTGCTTGACTATGCCCAGACATATTAGAAATTATACCATTATGAGATTTTATTTTCTCTTCAGTAATTTGATAAAACATATCAATATCATCTGCTTGGGGAGTTAGCATTCCTGGAAATATACCAAACGCCCCACTAGCAAAGAATGCTCTTTCAGACGAATCAACAATATCTCTATTCTTTTTAAAAAAATAAGGTTGATTCCCCAATTCTTTAGAATTTTCAAAGGGTATTTGAGTTCCAGCAACAACTATCGTTGTTTCTTGATAATTTGGATTATTACCTTTTGGATCATCAACAGGGACAAAGGCAATTGCTTGGGTAGTAGCATCCATGCTGTTAACGATTTGGAAATATCTGTCTTCACCATTTATTTTATAATTTAGTACTTTTCCTGGCTTTTCCCTAACATTATTTTTAAGACCAAACTGTAATCTCTGTACTTCTTCATTAGATAAAGCCATATTATATATCTCCTTTTCTTAAGTCATCATTATAAACAATCTCAGCATATGGACTTCCTTTTTCATCTTTTACTACCCCTTTTAATTGACCATTATCAACCAATAATTTAATATTACCATCCGTAGAGGATTCTCTAATTAGTTTTGCTTCATCAGGCAGGTGCTGTGCTTTAGAAACATCGATATTATTTCCATTGGAGTCCTTTAAATCTATAGCTTCATTCCCGCCTCCATCAAAATTGAGAAGAACATGAGAAACGATACCAAAACTGCTTGGATTATAGTTATTAATTGGAGTTCCTAGAGTAGCCTTATTTCCATACTTATCATAAATAGTTGGACGGACATACGCATTTGAGAATGTTGACCCTTCCTCTGTAACGTATATTGGGGAAAATTCAATCTTCTCAATACCTCTATAGTGTTCTTTGATGTAGGTTCCTATTTGCTCTTCTAGCAAACGAAAGCCATGCTGATAGAGTTTGGCTGTTTTGGGGCCAAGATTTGGTTTAGTCAGCTTATTATACATATATGTTCCTCCAAATATAAGAATGATTACAATAGCAATTATTTTAGTAACCTTATTTCTCATTAGTCGCCTCCGATCTAATTGATTATCCACCATTTTTTCATGCAACCATATTACTTATTATAACATAATTGCAAATTTGTAACATTAAGCCAAACAGAAAAGCATCCCGTATGTTGAATACGAAATGCTTTCAATATCTGTAAATAAGTTTTAACGTTTACTAAATTGTGATGCTTTACGAGCTTTCTTCAAGCCTGGTTTGGAAAGTATGAATTTCAGTTGGACTAAAAACAGCGTAATATCAAGACTTTTCTCCGCTTTTATAAAAGCGTTTTTCCAATCAAATTCAACTAATTTTATCTAAATGGTGTGGATTTTACCCCCAAAATTACAGAGAATGGAGCTGATAAACACTAAACGTTCACACCATTAGTTAAATGATTTTTTTCATCATTTTTCTTAGATGATAGAACTTCTAATTTATTTCTTATTCAAGCAAAAACAACCTGCTATAAGTAAGAAAGAGGAAGATACAAGAAAAACACGGCGTAAAAACCGATTCAGTTCATTGTCCTCAATCCTTGTCTGCTTCATTTTCTTTTACGAGATCGTTTTGTGAATCTTTTTCAGAGAGTTTTTGATCAATATACTTGTCAATGTTTTCATAAAATTCCTTGGTCGCTTCACTATCTAATGTTGGCGAGTTCTGAACTTGATTCACTTTCAATTGAACAGATTGAATACCGTAAGAGGCTTGTTTTTGGTGGAGTGTTTCTAATTCTTCTTCTGAAATCGGATCTCCAACAACCGTCAAGACCAATTCATTGTTCCTTGACTTGTAGACTTGATTAATGACCGTATGATTGGCGAACTCTTTTCCTACAAACTGTTTGATCCCTTCTTTGCGCACTTGTTCTATTGTCAGAGTAACTGCCGAATAGCTAGCTGGAAGAATCAACAATACAATCAAAGAAATCAAGCCAATTCTCATTTTAATGCTCAGCTCTTTAAATGAAGTTAAAGGAGATTTTCTCATCAAAATTCTTGTTCCAAC
>NZ_KV812861.1:0-1438 GCF_001813525.1 Streptococcus sp. HMSC065C01
AAAAAATCTTTTTTTAAGAGAGAACTCTACAATATAATACATTGTTTATTTTTTGCTGTTAATTTTTTAACGTATTTTCTTATTGCATTTACTAAAGGAAGTTCACTAAATGGGAAAAAAATGTTGTGTCTTTTCTTTGTTATCTATGTAATATTAGGTGGATTATTTTTATTTTGTAGATTTAAAGACGATTTCCTTAAAGATTATCGTCTTGAGAAATTGGGCGGGGGTCAATATTATAAAACTGAGAACTACATATCAAATAAAGAAAATATAATATTTTTTATTGAACTCGGTTATTTATTTTCCCAGTTAATACTATCCCAAGCAACTATTGTCCATGAATTTTCTCAACCTTGGAATTTCTTTATCTTAATTATCGCATTGAGCACTGATATATACTTTTTCATTAACATTTTTCATGTGGTATTTAAATTATCTAGAGTTAAGGGATTATTTTTTGTTCTTTGGTTAACTGTAATATTTATACTAGGACTTGTAGAAAAGGACACATGGATTGCTGTTGCATTAGTGATAGCAATTATTTCGTTATTAACTTCCGAAGATATCTGGGTCTTATATCAGGATGATAGCCCTTTATCTGCTAGATATAATACCTTAGCTAATAAAAATATTGTTACCAAAAATATTTTTAATTTGAAACTTACAGTTGCTACGAGCGTATTAATTTTATATCTTTCTGTGCTTTTTTTTGATGGAAAACATTATTTCCTTAAGTTTTTTAATATGCTTGCTAATACTATAAGTAAAATTGGTGAAAATGATATACGAGCTAAACTATTCGATGGACTGGATAAGCTAGTTTTTATTTCTATAGTATATTTGTTTTATATTATCATCAATAAATCATTTATTAAGCATAGGGATACTACTTTGTTAAAAGAAATTGTCACACCAGTCTCCTCAATAATTTACAATAAAATAGATACAAGTAAATTAGACCTCATAGATAACTATGATGAGTTATCTGAAGAGAATATCAAAGAGTATCCAGAACTAATAATTTACAATTCAAAATATATACCTGAAGGTACAAAATTTTTAATTGAAGAACATAAAAATGGAGATATTTTAAAAATTGTGTATCCAGATAAGGAGATAGAAGTTATTAAATTAAACAATTTGAAAAAATTAAGTGCTAAAGATAAGTAATTGTATGTGGACAATTGTCCACTTTTTTTATATAATTAACTCAACCTTTTTGGTTTAGTTTTGTATTTTATACTTAAAGGAGGTATCATTCTTTGGATGAATTGTATACAAGAATAAGTAAGTCTACAAAACACGTGTTATATCAGTACATGAAGGATAACGATATTTCATTATTAAATTATAATTTCAATTACTTCTTTCAACATTGTATTCAAAAATATAAAATTCAAGTAATTAGTCACCACTTCTCAAATCACAAGATTGA
>NZ_KV812861.1:1538-2117 GCF_001813525.1 Streptococcus sp. HMSC065C01
GGTATTAGTTTTTCTTATGAAAAGGATAATCCAATTGTAAAGCAGAATTTTACTCTGTGTCATGAACTAGGGCATTTCATACTTAAGCATGAAGGCACTTATTTTGCTGAATCTATTGATAATCAGGAGAACCTACTAGAGCGAGAAGCGAATATTTTCTCTGCTGTAGTATTAATGCCGGACATTGTTTTGTTGTCAAAGATTTATTATGGTTGCAACACCTTTCAACATATTCAAAATAGTCTGGATGTTTCAAAACAGGCACTGTTTTTTCGCCTCTTAGATCTTTTACGAGAATATTATCCTGGAAAAGAAAGTACCATTAAGCAGGCTATCGATGCTTATATTGATGGACAAAATGCTACACTACTCCTTTTGTTTCACAGTATCAAAGAACAGATTATAAAGGAGTTTAACAACTACCAGACTTCTCTAATCAATAAGATAGATCCAGCAGTGAGTAAAAGAGGTTTCGTAACTAGTCAAGAGTATCCAGAACTTCTAGATCAAGAGAATTGGAAAACAATAAAGACTTGCCGTGACAATCTAAAAGTATGGCTCATTTATGATAGAGGAAAA
>NZ_KV812861.1:2217-2669 GCF_001813525.1 Streptococcus sp. HMSC065C01
CCTCTTAGATCTTTTACGAGAATATTATCCTGAGAAAGAAGGCTTCATTAAGCAAGCTATTGAGGAATATATAGAAGGACAAAATGCTACACTCCTCCTTTTGTTTCACAGTATCAAAGAACAGATTATAAAGGAGTTTAACAACTACCAGACTTCTCTAATCAATAAGATAGAGCGATCTTTGAACAAAAGAGGCTTCGTAACCAGTCAAGAGTATCCAGAACTTCTAGATCAAAAGAATTGGAAAACAATAAAGACTTGCCGAAAAAATTTAAAAGTATGGCTCATTTATGATAGAGGAAAATCTATAGCTTATGTTTGGGATAAAAATAAGCTAACGGACAAAGAGGCAAAACAAAAAGCTGAATTGAAATTACTATTAATGTGAGGAAAACGATGTATCAACCAGAAAAACTAAAAGCTCGTAGAAAAGAGCTAAAAATGACTCAAAA
>NZ_KV812861.1:2769-3142 GCF_001813525.1 Streptococcus sp. HMSC065C01
AAAGCTGAATTGAAATTACTATTAATGTGAGGGAAATGATGTACCAACCAGAAAAACTAAAGGCTCGTAGAAAAGAGCTAAAAATGACTCAAAAAGATATTGCAGATCAATTAGGTATTACCTACCAAGCCTATTCTGCATGGGAACGCGGAATAAAACAACCATCTAGAGAAAAAATAAAGCTTTTGGAGCAGATTCTAAATGTTCCAAAAGGTTATTTTACAGAGGTCGAAATCGTCCGACTATATAATACTTTATCGGATGAAGGTAAGAATAATGCACTTAGTTATGTCAGAGGCCTAGTTCAAAAAGAAAAATATAAGAACACTGTTTCAATGTCAGAAAAACTATACGAATACCATGTTTACGAACA
>NZ_KV812861.1:3242-3849 GCF_001813525.1 Streptococcus sp. HMSC065C01
AAAGAGCTAAAAATGACTCAAAAAGATATTGCGGATCGTTTAGGTATTAGTTATCAAGCTTATTCAGCATGGGAACGTGGAGTAAAACAACCATCTAGAGAAAAAGTAAAGCTTTTGGAGCAGATTCTAAATGCTCCAAAAGGCTATTTTACAGAGCTTGAAATTGCCCGACTATATAATATTTTATCAGATGAAGCTAAGGATCAAGCACTTAGTTATGTTAGAGGCCTGGTTCAAAAAGAACAATGTAAGAATGTTGTTTCGATATCGGAAAAACTATACGAATACCATGTTTACGAACAAATGTCTGCTGGTATCGGTTCATCGGTGTATAACGATCAAAACTATGATACTGTCTATTTTGATGAAGAACTAGCCCACGATTTCGCCTCATGGATTTCTGGCGACTCAATGGAACCCAAATATCAAAATGGTTCTGTGGCTCTCATTCGTGAAACAGGGTTTGATTATGATGGAGCAGTTTATGCCGTAGTCTGCAATAGCCAGACCTATATTAAACGAGTTTATCGAGAGGAGCATGGCTTAAGGCTGGTTTCTATCAATCCAAACTATAAAGATATTTTTCTTTCGTATGATGAAGATCCTA
>NZ_KV812861.1:3949-8739 GCF_001813525.1 Streptococcus sp. HMSC065C01
CTCATTCGTGAAACAGGGTTTGATTATGATGGTGCAGTATATGCAGTAGTCTGTAATAATCAGACATACATTAAAAGAGTTTACCAGGAAGAACAGGGTTTACGATTAGTTTCTATCAATCCAAAATATCGAGATATTTTTCTTTCGTATGATGAAGATCCTAGAATTGTAGGGATTATTGTAGGGAATTTCTTACCTGTTGAACAGTGATATTGTTAATGTAAAATAATAATAGTGTATTCCTTTCTTGTTTAGGTGCCTGTAGGATATCTTATATTGGCGAACTTTCTTCTAGTCAATACGTGACCGCCTCCAGTTCTATCAGACCGTTCTTTTACAGACACAAGTGAAGTAGGTATACTTCGGTTCGACAGCCTGTATTTCCAGTGTCAAACTTTCAACAGTCACTCTCCTGACTGTTGAAATATTCAGTCCTTCGCTCCCTTTCCATTACAGAAATTTCATCACTACTATGGCTTCGGCTGAGAGCCTGCCCCAGCCATTGTTGTTCAACGAAGAATAAATTGATAACAACAATAGGCGAGGGTACTTCTTATGATTAGTTGTTACTACGTCTTATTTACTCCCATGAGACCTCACGGGATAAGTCATACAAAGAAAAAAAGCAACGATTTTACGCTGCTTTTTACATCATGGATATTGATTAGCTATCAAAAAATAAAATGGTTCACCTATTTAGCTTACTCAATCAATCTTCAAAGTAATCCTCTAGAAGCAAGTTGTTATTTAGAATGCATAACTTTTTAAAATGTAATCTTTCTTGAAAATATGTGTCATGACAAACCAAAAGTATCGAACCTGGATAACTTAATAAGAATTTTTCTAGTGCATTAAGTGAGGTAATATCAAGAAAGTTTGTTGGTTCATCTAAAATAAGAAAATTTGAATCGCTCAGAAGGACTGATGCAAGTTGGCCTTTAACTTGCTCACCCCCAGAGAGCTTGCCAAACGGAACAAATATTTTATCAAATTTTAAATCTAGCATTGCAAGAAAGTTTATAATTAATTGTTTATTATGACTACTTGCTTCATATATATTATCAAAGAGTGTTTTATCTTGGTCTAGTGTATTTAATTCTTGACTAAAATACCCAATTTTTAAACCTTTTGAAAAATATCCATCTATTTCTTGATTTACTATACTTTTTAATAATGTAGTCTTTCCAGATTTATTTCTTCCAGTTAACAACCATTTTTCTCCAAACCTCATTTTTATTTGAGGTATATAAAGATCTATAAAATTTGTACTTAGCTTGCTTTCTTTTAATTCGATCATTGTATTAGAAGAATACTCTAATGTGGAGCTTATTGTTTTAAACTTAATTTGTATTTTAGGTGAAGGTCGGGAAGGTGCAGTCAATCTACTTAATCTTTTTTCAATAGCTTTGGCTGATTTGGCCATGGCTTTTTCTTGACTATCGTAGCTCCCCATTTTTGAACGCGCTTTCCAGTCTGAGTTGCTGATTCTATTAGAACTTTTCTTACTAATTTTTTTTGATCTTATCTTTTTATTTTCTAATTCTTTAGTTAACCTAGCCACCTCATTGTTATATTGAGCAATATTTTTCCAACATTGCTCTTCTATTTGATTTCTTTCATTTTCAAATTCCGTAAAATTTCCTTTGAAAACTCCTATTTGACTCCTTTCAATGAAAACAATTTTTTCTATAATATTGTCTAGTAAAAAACGATCGTGACTAACCAAAATTATTGTACCATCAAATTTCGATATTCTATGGATTAACCATTGAACATTATGCTGATCCAAATGAGATGTCGGCTCATCTAAAATTAGTATAGAGGGTCTTGAAGAAAAGGCCTCCTTTAATAACTTTAAAGAAATCTCTCCTCCTGATCCATCTATAATCTCCTTAACTTGAGGAACATAAGCAATATCTCCATTCACTGTTATCATACCTTTGTAATCAATATCTTCCTGGATAATCATTCTTAGCAAAGTTGTTTTTCCTACACCATTACTCCCCACAATGCCTATCCGTTCACCATGATGAAGAATTAACTCAGGTATTTGAAGGATATGTCGTGAATTAATTTGTTTTTCGATATTTTTCATGCGGAGAACTTCCATATCAGCTCCTATATTTCAAACTATTCTTCAGCGTACATTGACGATTGCATTTTATACAATTTTCTATAATACTCATCCTTATTCATTAACTCATTATGAGTTCCGAATGAATGAATTTCTCCGGATTTTAACACCAAAATTTTATCAGCAAATTTTACACTCGCAAGTCTGTGAGTAATATAGAAAACAGTTTTTCCTTGTGTCAATTGCAGAAAATCTTGAAATAATTCATATTCTGCTTTGGCATCAATTGACGCCGTCGGCTCATCTAATATTAAGATTGGTGCATTTGAAAAAAACGCTCTGGACAGCGCAACTTTCTGCCACTCCCCGCCAGATAATTCTTTCCCACCATCAAATTTTCTTCCCAAAACTTGGTCTAATGACATATCTTTCATATTAAACCGACCTTTATCAAGCGCTTTAGTTATATCTTCATTTTTAAATATCCTAGATAAATCGGACAGTGCAACATTCTCTCTTAATGAAATATCAAATTTAGAAAAATCTTGGAAAATTGAAGTAATCTGCTTTCTATAATCTGTCAATTCATATTCTCTAAGTGACTTATTGTTTACTATTATATCACCCGAATAGTTAGGATAGAAAGCACATAGCAATTTGACTAGAGTCGTTTTTCCAGCTCCATTTTCCCCAACTATTGCAATTTTCTCTCCCTCAGCTATTTTAAAGCTAACGTTACTTAATACCAAATCAGAATTGTTTGAATAAGAAAAGTTAACATTTCTAAATTCTATGATATCATCACCAAAATTATTTTCAGTTTTAGTAATTGGTACTTCTGTACTTAGCTCATCTTCAATTTCAATAAACTTAAAAAAGTTTTCCATGTAGAGGAGAGTGTCATAGAGGAGTGAACTATCTTCTACAAGTCTAGCCATACTATTTATTGAGTAGATAATACTAGTAGAAAACACAAAAATAACACCTAAATCTAAAACACCTTTTTTGATTTGAATAATAACATATCCAAACATTAAAATTATGACGATACTATTAAGAGTTATAAATAAAGCTGAATTGGTAAATTTTTTTCTCCGATCAACTTGGAGCTTGTCAGTTATTGATGTAAATACATCTGTATATTTTGTAATAAAAAAGAAATATAAATTATAAAGCCGAATATCTTTAATGTGATTGCTACTCAAAAGAACCTGACTATAATAATCTAACTTACGAGATTCTTCACTATTAGACACAAGTGTTTCAAATGCCTGTTGCTGGATTCTATAAGCTATGATACCTTGTGGAATCAATACAACAAACAGTAGTAAACTTACTAGTATATTCACAGAGCTAACCATTAACAGCATAGAAGCAAATACAATTGCATTGGAGATAAGGCTAGTTCCAAATACTAATAAATTTACTGGACGCCAACTTGCTTCCGAACTAAGCAACTGTATATCGTTATAGAATTCGCTATCTTCAAAATAACTAATATTCTGTAATCTCTCTGATTTACGCATCAACTCCGTATTTAATTGATACGTCAATAAATCAGTCATGCGACCTTGTATCATCACGAGCAGTGGGGATATTAGATTGTTAAGAAAGAAAGATACCCCCCAAACCGCAATAAGCATAGTAAGATTTATGGAATTCAAAGAGGATATTTTATTGACAACTATGTTAGTAATAAAAATACTGATAGAAGGAAGAATAGATTGTATAGGAACCATTAAAATCATCCACAACATTATAGACTTTGATGTTTTCCACACAAAATTCAAACTTTTTAGATATAAATTTAAATAGTTAAATATTTTTTCCATGTTCAATCTACCTTTTAATAAAATTTTAGGCTAGAATAAACTCTAGCCCAAATTATATAAGTGCATACTTTAATTTCTAAGCGTTTAGCTAGAATACAACAACACAATACTAATTAGCCTGTGCACTTAGTTGCACCTCTTCAGCTTGTAATCTCCAATTAAATGGCATACAATAAGTTTCATACAATCTTATGACTTCACTATTTTCCAAGTTAGATTGTTCTAAAACATGGTATCTATCTCGCATACTACCACCTTGGTCTTGAAGAATACATTTCTGATACGGTGCCAACGTAAACAAAGTAAATTTATTTCCTAACTCATCAAACTCAAATACTTCAACGGGTTTATCATATGAATAATATACATCTATATTATTCGCAACCATTTCAATAGTAACTTGATTACGAGCTGTAAAACAACTTGTTCTATATTTAGCTCCTGCTTCAATTGTCTGATAAGAAGGAATAACATGAACATGTCCAAAATGAACTGGAATTACTCCCTTAATTGTCATTTCTAAACAGAATTGACTTTTAGGTGCAAGTCTATAAATACTTTCATATGAGTCAGCAATCTCAACAAATGAATTATTTGTATCAACTAGGGCATCCGCACCAAGAATCATCCCTGCTTCAAGCGAATAAACCTCATCTTGATATCTCACAGTTGCATCACTGCCTGAGACATACCTTACAATACAAGGATTGTTTCCTTTTTGGAAATCACCAATTTTTGTGTAGTGACGCTCATGATTTCCGATATCATCAATAGTAGTATATAAACCAACAATATTATTCATTATAATCCCTCCTAATATGTAAAAATGTATGCACTCCTATCCCAAATAATTAATCAGCCTTCCCAACATCAAGACCATTGGA
>NZ_KV812861.1:8839-9490 GCF_001813525.1 Streptococcus sp. HMSC065C01
AGAATATCTAAAACTAAAAGTCATACCTGTACTTGTAGGATTATAAGGATCTAAGGTTATCAAAAGATCAATTCCCCAACCTCTTGCAGCAGCATATTCATATGATTCAGCGTTTACGATATAGAGTTTTTCAATTAAAGAGCCATATCTTGGAATTAATTTTACTAAACTACCAATTGTTCGAAATTGTCGTGCACATTCTTTAACTTCCGAAGGACTTAAATGTCTATAAACATTAGTTACGAGAGCTCGAAACATAGATCTTGACTGTTCTTCATTAATTTCTTTTTATGTTAATTCATTATTTAACTAAATCTTTGGAGGTAATACGTTTTCAAAGCTACTTTTTTACCATAGATTTTGAGCCTTCAACACATATTACTAAGCCAAAAATGCTCTAAATTTTTGAAATTCTAACAAATTACACCCTTGTACATTAGAATCACTTCTTTCTAATTAAAAATTAGATAAAACAGAAATACCATATAGTTAATTAGTATTTTCATCATTTAATCAACTAATCAACTAATCAGCCTTCCCAACATCAAGACCATTGGACTCCTTTTGTGATTGCACTCGAATCTCCAATTGTTTATTCTTCTGAATAAACTGTTGGTAAGGAATTGTATTACTAAACATAAAAACACCTAG
>NZ_KV812861.1:9590-10651 GCF_001813525.1 Streptococcus sp. HMSC065C01
CTTGTTTTTATTCTAACACATATATATTATTTATGCAATTATTTTTATTGCTCTTTGAACTTTTTTTTTTTTTTATTACCGTAAAGAATTATTTATTCCTTTAACTTGCTATTTTGAACTAAAAATTTTATAATGAAATTAAGCAAATAGGAAGGTTTATTATCTTTAATGAATACACTCGCAGAGAAATTCAGATTGAAAAGAAAAGAGTTGAGACTCTCCCAACAAACTCTTGCAGAAGGAATTTGTGAACAAAGCCAGATTAGTAAAATTGAGAGAGGGCATTTCATTCCCTCCGCAGACCTTTTGTTCAAACTCTCACAACGACTTGAAGTACCATTAGATTATTTTTTTAATGAACAAATTGAAATTAAATCTAACCTCTCTAATTTCAAGCAATTATCTGCTCGACTATTAGATGACAGAAATTATGAAGATTTGGAATATATTTATAGAATAGAGATCGAACGAAGTACTTTTCTAACACTAGAAGACCGAACTTACCTTGAATGGATTAAAGCTATTATTGACTTCTATCAATATGACAGTAAGTGTGAGGCTATTTCTTCATTGGAAAATATATTATTAAAAGTCTCCTCAAATACTCTGATTTATTTAAAGGCATTGAATACTCTATCTAATTTCTATTCCTTAGTGGGTCGTGAACAAGAATATGAGGCAAACTACTCTCGTTTAATGGAGTTATATCAGACAAAAAATTTTGAGCATCAAGAGTTTTTATTTGGCTACATCAGAGTTCGTTACAACTACGCTCACTACCTAGTGTCAAAGGAAAAATATAACGAAGCCATCCAAGAAGCTCTTGAGACGATTGAACTCTGTAAACAAAGACAGACAAGCTACCAACTGGCTCCCCTACTTATTCTTGTAGGAAATGCTGGAGCCAAATTTCTAGACAAAGAACAAGTCAAAAATTATTATATAGAAGCAAGAGAGTTATGTAAGATTTATAACAATCATTTAATGTTGATGAAGATAGAAAATTATTTGAAGGAATTAGATACTGTATAGTTAATCTTGACATTATAGTTTTTCTGAAA
>NZ_KV812861.1:10751-11032 GCF_001813525.1 Streptococcus sp. HMSC065C01
AGCAAGAGAGTTATGTAAGATTTATAACAATCCTTTAATGTTGATGAAGATAGAGAATTATTTGAAAGAATTAGATACTGTTTAGTTAATCTTGACATTATAGTTTTTCTGAAACGTTAAATAACCTGTAAGGCTGATAGTGAAATTAATACTATCAGCCTTATAATTTTTCCATGGTATTTCAAATAACTATACTGATTTTGTTTCCCGTTCTAATTTGGTAACATTTTGATTTCTTGTGTTATAAAGTATAATCCAATTTCTTTGATTAAGCTAATTTA